>JANPJB010000049.1:0-66314 GCA_031425295.1 Flavobacterium sp.
TGCAGGTGAAATCAACATGGCGATTATAAAACGCTCCGTAGAATTATCAATCCTAGAGTTGGGTTCACCTCCCGCCCGTTTTGCTTGGTTGTCTATCGGCAGTCAGGGAAGAAAAGAACAGTTATTGCTCACCGATCAAGACAATATAGTAGTATTCGAAGATGTCGCCACAGAAAAGTACCGGGAAGTCAAAGATTATTTCCTGAAGTTGGCCAAGAAAGCGATTAATAATTTAGAAAAAGTGGGCTATCAACCTTGCCCGAACGGACATATAGGCAGCAATATGCTGTGGTGTAAGTCGCTGACCGACTGGACAAAACAATACGAAAATTGGATGAATACGCCGGGTGAAGTCAGCAACGAAATCAGTAGCATTTTCTTCGATTATGAAATTGCTTTTGGCGAAGCTAAAATTGAAGAAGCCATTACCAATGTGATTTTCAAAAATGTCAAAAAGAATAACTTATTTTTCGATTATTTAGGAAATGATGCACTCAGAAAACCACCTCCATTGAGTTTCTTTAAAAAATTCAACCTTGAAGAAGACGGTCTCAACAAAGATAAGTTCGACATTAAAACCCGCGCATTGATGCCGCTCATTGATGGTGCACGATTGTTTACGATGAGCAATAATATCAAAGGAATTAATAATACGTATTTGAGATTCAAGCAGCTTGCTATGGTTGATCCAAAGCACTCGGAAGTTTTTTTAAATTGTGCTGATGCATTCCTAACACTTAGTAAATATCGGGTTTTAGAAGGTCTCAAAAACGACAGTTCCGGGCAGTATATCAATATTGAAGAATTATCAAAAGCCGATAAGGAGATTTTGAAAAATGCTTTAAATCCGCTTAAAGACCTCGAAGAACTCATCAAAGATACTTTTCAACTGACTCAATTTTCTTAATTATGTTCGATTGGATTAAAAATATCAATAAAGAATATCCTGAATTTTGGAAAAATTACATTTCAAAATTCGAGAAAAGAACTTCACGGTTTGTCGTCATCAGCACAGAAACTACGGGCTTAAATCCATCAAAAGACGTGATTCTTTCCGTGGGAGCATTAGCCGTTGAGAACAACAGCATCGTCGTACAGGATTATTTTGAAGTCGTTTTATTGCAGTATAAATATTTGCATGACAACGGTTTGTCGAACGAGTTCATCATTGAAAGCAATTTGCCAAAACTTGGTGAGCCTGAGGCAATTCAAGCCTTCGTTGACTATATTGGCAATGCTATTTTGGTTGGCCACCGCGTTCATTTTGATGTTGAAATGATTAATGAAATACTCTATAAAATGGGTTGCAGCCGCCTCAAAAACGAAGCGCTGGATATCGAGATCATGCATCGAAAATTAAACGATATCACCGACAAGCAGTTCTCCGTAGACGATTTGTGCAAGATTTATAAAGTCACAAGAAGCGATCGCCATGCATCATCTGAAGATGCTTATACGATTGCCTTATTATTTTTGAAACTTAAGTCGCGGTTGAATATTACGATCTAAGCGTAATTCTTCTTGCAAACATTCCATGATGGGTTATCGATACTGGATTATGGGTTAAATTGCAGTACGGAATTCCATAACAATCTTTTGCAATACGTTTGGAATCGATAAGTTCGATGTTATGAAAATCAATTTGCCGTGCTACCGCTGTCGTATAAATGTAGCTTGAGGTAATTTCGGTTCGTGTAAAATACAATTTGCCATTAATTGCAACGACATCTTCTGAATTTTGATCCAAGCATTGCAATTGCAACGGGATAAAGGCGCGAATTTTCGTTTCTCGGTTGTAAATTTTATAAACAGCTTCCTTCCTACTCCATAAACTCCAAAATTGCAACGCTGGATTGTGAGCCTTCCCAATGTACAGTTGTTCCGAAGACGTAAAGAGTTTCTCCAATACACCTTTGCGTTGCCAATCGCTTTCTTTGCTTGCCAGCGCTAGATCGATGATGTCATTGCCGATCATTGCTGTTGCAATTTGTTCTTGATGATGGTTAATGTAGCGTCGACTGTCAGCATTTTTTCCATGGATTCATTATCGATGTCGATTTTGAACGCTTCTTCGACATCCAAAACGATATCGACGAGATTGGCCGAATTGATTTTAAGATCAGTAATAAAATCAGTACTTACCGTAAGGTTTTCCACGGCGTTCTGATCATTTACGTAAGGTTTAATGATGCTTTTAAGCCTGTCTATAATTTCGATATTTTCCATAATTTATTGAATATACTTTTTAAAGATAACGCAACCGTTAACATCACCAAAACCAAAACTGGCTTTCACTACAATATTAATGTCTTTTTGAATCATTTTCTGTGGAATGCTGCTGATATCGATCATGGCAGCAATCTCGGGATGCAGGTCCTCACAGTTAATATTCGGGAAAATAAACCCGTGATACAATTGTAACACTGAAGCGACGCTTTCGATACTTCCGGCAGCTGACAAACAATGTCCGACCATTGATTTCAAGGAATTAATATACGGAAATTTTTTTCCTTTTCTATGCAACGCTCTTGTCCAATTAGAAATTTCTAAACTGTCTTTTGTTGTTGCGGTCAAATGCCCATTGATGGCGTCAATATCCGAAGCCAAAATCCCAGCATTGCGTAAAGCATCCTGAATGCATTTCTGCACGGCGGTTGAATTCGGCGCTGTCATCGTGCCCTCGCCTCTTTGTCCGCCTGAATTGCAATTACCGCCTAAAACTTCAGCATATATTGTGGCTCCGCGCGCCAAAGCGGTTTCCAAATCTTCTAGCACCATTGCTCCAGCCCCACTTCCGGGTACAAATCCGGAAGCCGTTACGCTCATAGGTCTTGAAGCTTCTTCAGGTTGAGCATTATGCTTAAATGTACATACTTTCATCGCATCGAATCCGCCCCAAATATAAGGTCCAGAATCGCTCGTGCTTCCCGCCAATATGCGTTTGGCTTGTCCTGAAACGATGCGGTCATAGGCCATGAGGATACTTTCTGTTCCCGTCGTACAGGCCGATGAATTGGTAGTCACCTGATTTCCGAGTCCAAGCTTGCCACCCAAATAAGCACTGACGCCACTGTTCATCGTTTGCGCTACGGCGGTGCTTCCTAATTTTCTGGTTTGAAAATCATCAATTTTATAAATGCTTTCGCGGAATTTTTCGATACCCGAAGTTCCGGTTCCGAAGATTGTTCCTGAATCCCAATCGGGTTCGGTGTTATTTTCGATGGTTAAGCCAGCGTCCTTCCAAGCTTCCATTCCGGCCATAACCCCATATAAGATGCCGGTTGAGTTGAAATTTCGCAACTCGAGCGGTGTCAAATAATCTTCTTTCATCGACTCCGAGATCTGCGGCGTACCTGAAATTTGACAGGAAAATTTTAAGCGTTCTAATTCAGGATCGAATCGTATTCCGGAGCTACCGTTTCGAATTGCATTTAAGAATGTACCAACGCCTACTCCATTCGGAGCAACAACGCCTAATCCAGTTATAACTACTCTTTTTTTCATGATGGATTCAAAATCATTCCGGCGATTGTTCCGCTACAAACCACTTCATTGCGTTCGTCGGTCATCGTTACTTTGCATTTTAATTTTCCAAATCTAAAATAAACTTTCTCTGAGATTACGGTGACTTTTTCATTTGGATATACCGGTTTTAAAAATTCTATTTCCGTTGACGTTAAGCTAATTAATGTGTCTGAATGCAATGTATCATTCATTAAATAAATCCCCAAACACACCAAACCAATCTGTGCCATGGTTTCTATTAAGATGACGCCAGGGGTAATCGGCTTGTCCTTAAAATGACCTTTGTAAAAGTCTAGATTTTCATCAAAAGTAAAACTGCCTCTAACACCATTCTCATCGATACTGATAAGCTCATCAACAAACAGAAATGGTTGGGAATACGGCAATTTTGATATGATATCGCTACTATTCATTTATTTAATGTCTATTTTCCGTGAATCGTGGTATTAAAATTCTAATAAAATCCGCTGGGCTGAAAACCCGGGACCAAAACTCAGCATCAATCCTTTTTCTCCCGGCTTCGGATTACTGTTCATAATGCTTTCCAGAACATACAACACCGTCGCGCTCGACATATTCCCATACAATCGGAGTACTTCTTTCGTCGCATCAATGTTTTTCCCTAGACCCTCAAAAAGATCTTCGACCGTTTGTATTATTTTTTTACCGCCGGGATGAAAAATTAAATGGTCAATAGCATTAATATCCAAATTATTTTTAGCGAGAAATGGATGGATGATTTCTGGGAAATGTGATGAAATCGTATTCGGCACTTCGATGTCCAATATCATTTGAAGCCCCGTATTGGTTAGCTTGAAACCCATCATATGTTCATTGTCATAAAAATGATACATGGCATCATCAAGGATTGCAGGTCCTTTGTCTTCGTCAACAGACGAAAGTAAAGCACACGCAGCACCATCGCCAAAAATCGCGGCACTGACAATGTTTGCCATCGAAAAATCATCGAGTTGAAAAGTTGCTGTTGGCGATTCAACGGCAATAACCGCGGCACGTTTCCCAGGATTGGCTTTCAAAAAATTGCGCGCGTAGATCATTCCGGAAATTCCAGCGGCACAACCCATTTCGGTTACGGGCAGCCTAACAATATCTTGTCGCAGTTGCAATTTATTAATCAAATAGGCATCGAGTGACGGAATCATAATACCGGTGCAGCTCACGGTGATGATATAATCTAAATCCTCGGGCTTCCAATTGACTTTACGAAGCGCTTTCTGCAAGACTTTTTCGCCCAAATCAATGACTTCACGGATGTAAATATCATTCTTGTCTTCAAAAGAAGTTGCCATAAAAACCTCAATCGGATCCATGATCGAATACCGTGTGTCGACAGCAGCGCCCTCGAAAATCTTCTTAACTTTCCTTATAAAACGCTCGTCCTGCCCCATGAGCCACTGGTCTAAAAGCGGAATGATATCAGCTGTCTGCCTTGAATATTTAGGCAATTGCTTAGCCACTGTGGTGATTTTTACACTCATAATTTATAAATAATCCATTGGTAACGAAACGCCCATTTCCAGGCGATCGTATAGTTTTTAAAACGTAACTGTTTCGAGAAAGCGACGAGTTCCATTTTTTTGAAACCGCGGAGAATCGACGTCAATCCGTCTTCTTTCGACATCTGATTGAGCTGAAATACATAACAAACTATTTGAAAAAGCCAATAAGCAATCTTGCTTCGGTGCAGATCGTTGACGACTATTCCAATGTTGACGTTCTGATCAAGAACTTGCATAATTTGCAGTAGTTGCTGCTCCTTGAAATGATGTAAAGTCAGTGTACACAACGCAATATCAATTTGGGGTTCGGCAAAATCAAATTCAAAAATATCAGCTGAAAGATACTCGATATTCGGGTAATTTGCCGAAGACTCTTTTGCATAATTCACAGTAAATGGATTCGCATCAATGCCTATTAGTCGGAAATTCCTTTGGCATTCATCAGCGTAATCGGCGAGACTTCGAAGCATATCACCATTGCCACATCCTAAATCGACAATGCAAATCTGGGTTTGCTGCGGGATGTCTTGTATTAATTTTTCAACGCCTTTCAACGTCAGTTTGTTGCCGCCGAGTAAATGATTGATTGTGGCAATTTTATCTAGAGCATCAGCAAGATCATTGCCTTCCAAAGAAAAATCGTCCATGATTTCCGGTGCCTCCGTTCTATATTTTGTGTTGATCATCGCGTTATGACTAGATTTTTTCCGTGCGTTCTTTTGATGACTTCAGAAAATAACGTCGGAAATTTTATAAAAATACGGATCAGCCACTCCGAAAGTTTTTGCTGCTGCAACAAAGCGCCCAACATTCTCCCGGTTCGCAATCTATTTTTAAAATTAATGTTCCAGAGAATCGCGTACTCAATTTCAAGTTCTTTTCTTGATTTGATGATGCCTTTGGCATAATCGTCAACCAACTCTGAAACAATTTTAGCACTTCGAATCGCCATCGCCATGCCATTGCCGCATAACGGATGAATCAATCCTGCACTATCCCCAATCATCAAAATATGGTTGTCGACCAATTCCTTTTTATCAAAACTAATCTGACTGATTGTGACTGGTTTGTCGAAAATGGGTGCGGCATTTTCAAAGACCATTTTTAATAGTGGATTTTGACAGAGTACATTTTGTTGGTAATCTTCGATGTTTTTATACTGTTTGAAGGTTTCATAATCCGCCAAATAACAAATATTCACGATATCATTTTCTACTTTCGAAACACCGCAATATCCGCCTTTGAAATTATGCAATCCCACAAGATTGTTAGCTAAATTTCCCGTATAATGACCTTTAACGGCAAGCCAAGGTGATTTTTTATGAATGAAACTGCGCTGCAATTTCTGATCTACATTCGAGCGTTTACCAAAGGCGCCAATGACAAGATCAGCATTTAAAATCTGATTGTTTGAAAGATGCACGCTAAAAGCATCATTAGAAAAATGAATATCGGCTACAGTTTCTTGAATGACTTCGCATCGCTGTGCTATCGCCTTCTGGTATAAATAATAATCGAGTGCGTAACGGCTGACTCCAAATCCGCCGAGCGGTAACTGCGATTCAATGGTTTTGCCATTAGCGGTTGAAAATAGCACCGTATTGATTTGGGCAGGTTTTAGAACATTCGGATTAATTTCGAGCCAATCGAGATACGGCAACACTTCATTCGAAATATATTCGCCACAAACTTTGTGTTTCGGATAGCTATTTTTTTCGATAATGATTACGGAATAACCCAATTTTGATAAATGAATAGCAGCGGTCAAACCTGATAAGCCGCCACCTGCAATCACTATTTTCGTATTTGTTCTCATCGCTGCGTAAATCTATACAATTTACCTTCAGTGAAAGATTAAACAAGCAATAAAAATTTATAAGATTCACAGTTTATTGCGAGGTTGGATTTAATCTCCGACCGCTATCAAGTAAGCTTTAGCGTTATATTTACAATCTGCCTTCCTTTATTTCATCAACAATCTCCGGATTTAAAAGTGTCGAGATATCCCCGAAATTAGAGAAATCGCCTTCCGCTATTTTTCTAAGAATGCGACGCATGATTTTTCCCGAGCGCGTTTTCGGCAATCCAGAGACAAACTGGATTTTATCGAGCTTCGCGATGGGTCCGATCTGGTCTGAAATCAGTCGGTTGATTTCCGCCGACAGGTTGTTGCGATCACGGCTTTCTCCGCTTTCCTTTAAGATGATATAGCCATAAAGCGCATTTCCTTTAATGTCGTGTGGAAAACCAACAATGGCGCTTTCTGCAACAGCCGGATGTTCGTTGATCGCATCCTCTATCGGAGCGGTTCCTAAGTTATGTCCCGAAACAATCACCACATCATCCACCCTGCCTGTAATTCTATAATAACCCACTTCATCACGTAAAGCACCGTCACCAGTGAAATATTTTCCAGGAAAGGTCGAGAAATATGTGTCCTTATACCGTTGGTGATCGCCCCAAATGGTTCGCGCGATTGCCGGCCATGGGAATTTGATGCACAAACTTCCGGTCACTTGATTGCCTTCAATCTCATTGCGCTTTTCATCCATCAGAACGGGCTGAATTCCGGGTAATGGCAATGAGGCATACGTTGGTTTTGTCGGTGTGACGAATGCTATTGGTGAAATTAAAATACCACCAGTTTCGGTTTGCCACCAAGTATCAACGAGCGGACATCGCTTCCCTCCGACATGGTCGTTATACCAATGCCAAGCCTCTTCATTAATGGGTTCACCGACAGAACCGATGACTTTCAATGAACTCAAAGGAAAACGCTGCACATAATCCAGACTTTCCTTCGCTAACGCACGAATCGCAGTTGGCGCGGTGTAAAATTGGGTAATCTTATGTTTTTCAATGACTTCCCAAAATCGACTAAAATCAGGATATGACGGAACGCCTTCGAATATTACGGTCGTTGCGCCATTTAACAGCGGTCCGTATAAAATATAAGAATGCCCGGTAATCCAGCCAATGTCAGCGGTGCACCAAAAGATGTCGCTCTCTTCGTAATTGAATACATTTTTGAAAGTATAAGCCGTATAAACCATATAGCCTGCGGTCGTATGCACCATGCCTTTTGGTTTTCCTGTAGAACCCGAAGTATATAAGATGAATAATGGATCTTCGGCATCCATAATTTCCGCGACATTGTTGTCGGAAGCATTGTCTAAAAGGGGTTGCAACCATTGGTCGCGTCCGGTTTTCATATTGACTTCGGTGTTGGTTCTTTTGACAACGAGTACATTTTTTACACAAGGACATTTATCAAGCGCTTCGTCTACAATTCCCTTTAAATCAATCGATTTGTTGCCGCGATAACCACCATCGGAAGTGATCACCATTTTGCATTCGCTATCATTGATCCTTGAAGCCACAGCAGCAGCGGAAAAACCTGCAAAAACTACCGAATGTATCGCTCCGATTCTTGCACAAGCTAAGACTGAAACCGCCAACTCCGGAATCATCGGCAGATAAATGCAAACACGATCCCCTTTGTTAATGCCTTGTTCCCTCAGTACGTTAGCAAGTTTGGAAACGCGTTGATGCAATTCGTTATAAGTAATGTGTTGTGCTGCTTCGTTTGGATCATTCGGTTCGAATATAATTGCAGTTTTGTTTCCACGGCGCGCGAGATGTCGGTCAATGCAGTTTTTTACAATATTGACTTTAGCTTCAGTAAACCACTTGATTTCCGCTTCTGCCATGTTGAATTCCATGACTTTGTCCCATTGTTGGTACCAAGTGAAGTTTTCTTCGGCTATTTTTCCCCAGAACTTTCTAGGTTCTCGAATCGATTTATTATAATGCTTGAAATATTGCTCCAGATTTTGGATTTTATAGTAACTCATTGTGCGCTTGTTGATCTGTTTATAATTTTTTTGAATCGTATTCGCCTTTAATCGCGTAGTACCCAAAGATACTCAAACCAAATACAATAAGCGGCGTCAAAACGAACAGAATGATGATTCCGAACACGAGATCTTCTTGTTTTCCGGAGTTGAATTTTGGCAATCCAAACACAAATATGCAGAAGTATGCCGCCGCGGCTCCGAGCAATAGCCAGACAATTCCTAAGATTCTTTTGATAGTGTTCATATACTTTATTTAAAGGTTTAACACAGATTTTACTTTTACTCAGATTGGATTTCAGTTTTTAAGGCGGTGAAATCTGTGTTGTATTAATCATTAATAGTCTCGTTTTTCGATTTTAAATAAATCATCCCAATCACAAAGCAAACCGAAGCAATGACAATTGGATACCACAAACCTTCGAGATAATATTCAGGATTGCCATTGGTTTTAGCATTAGTCACAAAATAGGTTGAAATCGCCGGAAGCAATCCGCCGAAAATACCATTGCCGACATGATAGGGCAGCGACATTGAAGTGTAGCGGATTTTCGTTGGGAACATTTCAACGAGAAAAGCAGCGATCGGACCATATACCATCGTTACGAAGATTACTTGGATCCAAACCAGTAAAATCAACATCCATTTGTCCTCAGAAATGATGTGAATCGTGGTTTTGATTTCAGGTGTAATGGTAAGGTCTGACCATTTTGTTGTAGTGACAATATCGGATTGTGTTCCGTCGGCGTATACATTGTGGGTCTTTAAAATCGACAGTTGTTTTTCAACATTACGCTCTTGTAGTTGTGTTGCATTTTCCAATGTCTTATGGTTGACATCAATTGTCGTATACATTTTTTTATAAATTGGCCTATAAAGTAAAATCGCCAGTAACATGCCGCTCATCATGATGCTTTTTCTTCCAATTCGATCACTGAGCCAGCCGAAGAACACAAAAAATGGTGTTCCTAAAAGCAATGCGATTCCAAGTAAAGTATCGACTTGCGAGCTGTCGATGTTGAGTACCGTTTTCATGAAATTCATCGCGTAGAATTGTCCGGTATACCACACAACGCCTTGTCCCATCGTCGCTCCGAATAGTGCAAGCAGTACGAATTTTAAATTGTAAGTATTCCCAAAACTTTCCTTTAACGGATTTTTACTGGTTTTTCCTTCGGCCTTTGCTTTCGAAAATTCAGGAGATTCATCCATTTTCTTACGAATCAGATAAGAAACAAAAACCATCACGATCGATACCCAAAACGGTACACGCCAGCCCCACTCGTCAAAGGCTTGTTCGGATAATATGTTTTTAGTAGCAAGAATAACCATCAGCGAAACAAACAAACCTACGGTAGCCGTAGTTTGTATCCAAGAGGTCCAATAGCCACGCTCATTTTTTGGGGAATGCTCTGCCACATAGGTAGCTGCACCACCATATTCTCCGCCCAAAGCTAATCCTTGTAACAGCCTTAAAATCAAAACTAAAACCGGTGCCATATAACCTATCGTTTCAAAGCTAGGAACGCATCCGATCAGAAAAGTGGCGCCGCCCATCAATAGCAATGTCGCCATGAATGTATATTTTCTTCCAATCAAATCGCCGAGTCTTCCAAAGAAAAGTGCACCAAACGGACGCACAACAAATCCCGCTGCGAAAGTCGCTAACGTCGATAGAAACGCTGCAGTCGGATTATCGGAAGGGAAAAACTTAGTAGAGATCACAACAGCCAAACTGCCGAAAATATAGAAGTCATACCATTCGATTAAGGTGCCCATTGAGGAAGCCGATATGACTTTCCATATGCCTTTAGTAGATTTTTTGCTCATGCTGTTTTAGATTTGTCAACCAAATATAAAAATTGTTCGATATAAAAGAGGCCATTCCCGATATTTTACCAAATTAATAGATGAAAGCTGTAAAATGTATGATATTGTGAAGTTAGTTTTGATTTTTTCATTTAATTTGTATAAACAATAAATACATGCAACTTGACCCGCAGGAAATGGATCAAAAGTCCATCTATAAATTACTGACAGGCACGATAATTCCACGTCCGATAGGTTGGATTTCATCGATTGGTGAAGATGGTGTTTTCAATCTCGCTCCATTCTCTTATTTCAATGCCGTTGGAGATGATCCGCCTCACATCATGTTTTCAGCTTCTCGAAGCAACCATAGCATTAAAGACACGCTTCAAAATGTACTCACAAACAAGCAGTTTGTTGTAAATATGGTTACCGAAGATCTCGTCGATCAAATGAACGAGACCGCGCATCCGATTCCTGCGCACGAAAGCGAATTCGATTTTGCAAAACTCACCCCAATTCCATCTTTAAAAGTTAAACCTCCTAGAGTTAAAGGCAGTCCAGTCGCTATGGAATGCGAGCTCGTCCATCACTACACCTTGGAAAACCATAAAAATGGCGGTTCCACAATTCTGATTGGCAGGGTTGTCATGTTCCATATCGATGATTCAATTATGCTGGATGACACGAAAATTAATTTAGACGTGTATAAACCTGTGGCACGATTGGCGGGTGCGAATTACGCTAAACTCGGAGAAATTTTTTCTATTAATAGATAAGCAATGAAAGTAACAGTAATTGGTGGCGGACCGGGTGGATTATATTTCTCGATCTTATTGAAGAAAGCAATGCCCGATTGCCAAATCGATCTTTACGAACGCAACAAAGCCGATGACAGTTTCGGTTTTGGCGTTGTTTTTTCAGATGAAACTTTAAGTGAATTTTTATCGCGTGATCCTAAATCTTATGATCTGATTCGATCAAAATTCGCTTATTGGGACGATTTAGATGTGGTTCGTGATGGTGAAAGTGTACGCATTTCAGGCAATGGATTTTGTGGCTGTTCGCGAAAAACACTCTTGCAACTTTTACAGCAACGTTGTGTTGAGGAAGGCGTTAATTTCCATTTTGAACATAATGTTGACGACTTGACGCAGTTTCATGATTCAACGTATATCGTAGCCTGCGACGGTATCAACAGCCCGATTCGCGAGAAATTATCGAAACAATTAGGCACCGAAATCACACTCAAAAAAAACAAATTTGTTTGGCTGGGATCCACGAAACCGCTTGATGCTTTTACGTATTTTTTCAAAACAACGATTCATGGCACTTTCATAGCGCACAGCTATCAATATGAAAAAGGCATGAGCACTTGGATTTTTGAATGCACCGAAAACACTTTCAATAACGCTGATTTTGAAAACACTGACGAAAAAGACACGATCAAAAAATTGACGGAGATCTTTGCTGAAGAACTTGGTGGACACGCGTTAATTTCAAACAAATCGCATTGGCGGCAATTTCCGCATGTCACGAATGAAAAATGGCACCATAAAAACATCGTACTGCTCGGTGATGCGAAAGCGACTGCCCACTACTCGATCGGTTCCGGAACCAAACTCGCGATGGAATGTGCGATTGCTTTAGCCGATTCGATTGTTGAACATAAAACCAATACGACGAAAGCTTTTGGAATGTATGAAAAGTTGCGCCGCAATCGGGTCGAGATGATCCAGCATGCCGCCAACGTGTCATTGGATTGGTTTGAAAATATCGAAAGGCATATGCAGCACGATTTCATGCAATTCGCATTTGGCGTTATGACGCGCGCTAAAAAAGTAACGTATGAAAATCTGGCGTTACGCGATGAAACTTTTACAGAAAAAGTGCTGACGGAATTCAACTGCAGCATTGGAAATTTTAAAGTTAAAACACCGGCAGCTTTCACGGAATTCTCACTCCGTGATATGCAGCTCAAAAATAGAATCGTAATGTCGCCTATGGGCCAATATGCCGCCGAAAATGGCATGGTTTCAAATTGGCATTTGGTGCATTATGGCGCCCGAGCCACCGGTGGTGTTGGATTAATTTTGACGGAAATGACGGCAGTTTCAAAAACGGGTCGCATCACTTTAGGTTGTGCTGGAATTTGGTCGGAAGAACAAATGCTCAAATGGCGGAAAGTGGTCAATTACGTTCACAAATACAGTAAATCGAAAATTGGAATTCAATTAGGGCATTCTGGTCGAAAAGGTTCCGTAAATGTGCCATCGAAAGGCAATAATATGCCGCTGATCAAGAACGGCTGGGATTTAATTTCCGCTTCACCGATTCCGTTTACCGCGGCAATGGCAACGCCAAAAGAAATGACGGTTTCTGATATGGACAATATCGTTTCCGAATTTGTGAATGCGACGATTTTTTCTGAAGAAGCAGGCTTTGACATGATTGAACTGCAAGCCCATCACGGATTTTTATTGGCATCTTTCTTATCGCCATTGACGAATATTCGAAAAGACGAATTCGGCGGATCGATCCAAAACAGGCTTAAATTTCCGCTGCAAGTTTTTCAAGCGATGCGTGAAGTGTTTCCGCAAAACAAACCGATGTCTGTTCGCGTTTCGGCTTCGGATTGGATGGAAAACGGCATCTCAGAACAAGATGTGCTATTCATCTGTGAAGCTTTCAAAAATGCCGGCGCGGATATCATCAATGTTTCCACAGGCAATACCGTCGAAAACCAACAGCCTCAAATCGGCAGAATGTGGCAAACACCTTTTTCCGACTTCATTAGAAACACGATTCATGTGCCGACAATAACGACAGGTTACATTCAGGATATAGATCAAATCAATACGATACTGCTCAATGGCAGAGCAGATTTAGTGGCTTTGGGTAGACCGTTGTTACTCGATCCTAATTTCGTGCGTCACGCTCAAGCTTACGAGCAATTTGAGCCCGCGGACATTCCAAATCAATACAAAGCCGGCGTATCGCATTTGTATTCTTGGCATCAGTCGGAACGGAAAAATACCGAAGCCATGAAAAAAGAACTGAAACCCGAAAGCCACAAACCCTAAATGAAAGCTTCGATTTTTATACTGGTTATGGTATCGCTGTCAGCCCTAGCGCAGACCGATCAGATTATCGTTAGCGGCAATTCAAAACTGCATTTTCGGACATTTGGAAAAGGCAGACCACTATTGATTATAAATGGCGGTCCGGGCATGAATAGCGATGGATTTAATTTTATCGCCGAAGCACTTTCAAAATTCAATTACCAAACGATCACCTATGACCAGCGTGGAACCGGAAAATCGGAACTCACCGCATTAAATACGCAAACCATCACGATGGATTTGATGGTTCGCGACATCGAAAATTTAAGAACCCATCTAAAAATTGATCAGTGGGCAATTCTCGGACATTCGTTCGGCGGCATTTTAGCGACTTATTATGCAACAAAGCATCCCGAGCATATCGACCGTTTAATCATGTCGAGCTCGGGCGGCATCAATATGGATTTCACTTCTTACGTTTATAAAAGACAACGAGCCAATCTCACGGAAACACAAAATGATAGCCTTGACTATTTTGAAAAAAAGCAACGCAACGGAGAGAATTCACTAGAAATAAAAAAAGGCCGAGCAAAGTATCTAGCCTTTGCCTATGTTTTTGATAAGTCGAAAGCGCCCATCATTGCCGAAAGGTTGTTGCAATTCAATGCGGAAATCAATCGTTTGGTAATTCAGAATTTATTTAAGATCAACTATGATTGTTCGAACATGTTTAGGGATTTCAATAAACCGACACTTATATTTCAAGGTGAAAATGATATCATCACGGTCGAAACTGCAAAAAAAATTGCAGACGCTTTTCCAAACTCGAAATTAGTGTTGCTGAAAAACTGTGGGCATTATGGGTGGTTTGATGCACCAGCGCTTTATTTTGAGCAGGTAAAAAGCTTTTTAAATAGTTAAATCATGAAGCAGTACGAAGATAATTTCGCCCATGATCATTTGCCACCGTTGGATTTGCAACCCGAATATATTTACGATATGCCGCAATTTCAGCAACCAGAGATGACGAATTGTGTCGCGCGTTTGCTCGATTTTCACATTCATTCTGGACATGGAAATGCGATTTGCCTGCGCACCTTCAACACCATTTGGACCTATCAGCAATTATTCGATAAAGCCAATCAGATTGCACATGTACTCATCGATGATCTGGGATTGAAATCTGGCAATCGCGTACTGATTCGTTCGGCGAATAATCCGATGATGGTCGCTTGCTGGTATGCGGTTTTGAAAGCCGGTGGTATTGTCGTAGCTACGATGCCTTTGCTTCGGTCTAAAGAAATCTCGACTTTTATTGATTGTGCCGAAATATCGCATGCGCTTTGTGCTATTGATCTTGATGAAGAAATGAAATTGGTCAAATCGCCATTTCTAAAAAAAGTATGTTATTTCGACGGTTCAGAAACCAGTCCTTCGATGTTAGAAGATTTAATACTGCACAAACCTAAATTATTTGATAACTTTCATTCCAAAGCCGATAGTGTAGCACTGATCGGTTTTACTTCGGGAACGACTGGTTTACCAAAGATGACGTCGCATTACCACAAAGATATTCTCAATATTTGCGAAGCTTTTCCAAACTATGCGTTGCAACCAACGGCGGCTGATATTTTTACCGGGAGTCCACCGTTAGGTTTTACATTTGGTCTGGGCGGATTGGTGTTGTTTCCGATGTATTTCGGGGCATCGACTTTCCTAATTGAAAAACCTTCTCCCGATTTACTGCTTGAATCGATTCAAAAACACCGCATCACAGTTTGCTTTACCGCACCGACTGCTTGGCGTATCATCACGACTAAAGTCAATGAATATGACATTTCAAGCTTGCGAAAATGCGTTTCCGCCGGAGAAACCTTACCGTTGAAAGTATGGCAGGATTGGTATGATGCAACAGGACTAAAAATCATCGATGGCATTGGTGCTACAGAAATGCTGCATATTTTTATCTCATCGAATGAAAATAATATGAGACCCGGAGCAACCGGCGTAGCGATAACGGGTTACGAAGCTAAAATCATTGATCAAGATGGTATCGAATCACCAAAAAATGAACCTGGAAGACTTGTTGTTAAAGGTATAACCGGCTGCAAATACTTGAACAGAGTAGAGAAACAAAAGGAATATGTCGAAAACGGTTGGAATGTCACCGGTGATATTTTCCGTCAAGATGAAGAGGGTTATTTCTGGTTTGTCGCGCGTGGTGACGACATGATCATTTCTTCAGGATATAACATTGCTGCGATTGAAGTCGAAAGCGTACTCCTAACCCATGATGAAATTCTAGAATGTGCAGTCGTCGGAATGCCACACGAAGAGCGCGGTATGGTGGTTTGTGCCCATATTGTGCTTAAAAACAAAAGTAAAGCATCAAATGATTTAGAGAAATCCATACAGCTGTGGTTCAAAGAAGTAGCTGCACCATATAAATATCCACGGGTCATTCATTTTGTAGAAAACCTGCCTAAAACAGAAACCGGTAAAATTCAAAGATTCAAGTTAAAATCAACCACATGAGAAAAGCTTTTATAGTATTTGCACTTACTTCGCTGGTTTTAATCGGCATGCTTTCTTATATCAGTGGGAAATTTTTGCTACTGCTATTGATTTTTATTCCATTGATAGCACTTGGACTCTACGATATGTACCAATCCAAACGAACCATTCGCAGGAACTTTCCGCTATTAGGTAGAATGCGTTATGTGCTCGAATCGTTAGGACCCGAAATTCGCCAATATTTCATCGAAACCGATCTTGAAGGAAAACCGTTCAACCGTTTGCAGCGCAATATTGTTTACCAGCGTAGTAAAAAGGAAAATGATACGAATCCTTTCGGGACACAACTCGACGTATACCAGGAAGGCTACGAATGGATCAACCACAGTATTCGCGCGATTCCTTTTAGTGAGATTGATGAAAATCCTAGAGTCAGAATTGGTTCTTCACAATGTGAAAAGCCATACGATGCCAGTTTGTTTAATATCAGTGCAATGAGTTACGGTTCGCTGAGTAAAAATGCAATTTTGGCGTTGAATTCCGGTGCGAACATGGGGGGATTTTATCACAACACAGGAGAAGGCGGCTTATCGAAATACCATTTGACTGGTGGCGATGTCGTTTGGAATATCGGCACAGGTTACTTTAGCTGCCGAACCGATGAAGGTAAATTTTCCTATGAAGCATTTACCATAAGAGCCAATTACGACAATGTCAAAATGATAGAGATCAAGTTCTCCCAAGGCGCCAAACCCGGTCATGGTGGTATTCTTCCGAAAGAAAAAGTGACCGATGAAATCGCCGAGATACGATTGGTTTCAAAAGGACATGATATTATTTCGCCGCCAAGCCACTCGGCATTCACGACCCCTTTGGAACTGATGGACTTCGTAAAATTACTGCGTAAAGGTTCCGGTGGAAAACCGATTGGAATGAAAATTTGTATCGGCAACAAATCCGAGTTTCTGTCGATTTGCAAAGCGATGGTCGAAACGCAAACTTATCTAGACTTTATCACCGTTGATGGCGGTGAAGGCGGAACCGGTGCTGCGCCGCAAGAATACTCAGATCACGTAGGCATGCCGTTGCGCGACGCTTTGGCTTTTGTGTATGATGCTCTGAACGGGTTTGATCTTAAAGACCAGATCAAAATTATCTGCAGTGGTAAAGTGATTACAGGTTTTGATATCATCAGAAACTTATCGCTCGGCGCCGATTTATGCAATTCCGCACGAGGCATGATGTTCGCTCTAGGCTGCATTCAAGCATTAGAATGTCACGCGAATACTTGTCCAACCGGTGTTGCAACTCAAGATCCGGCATTGACAAAAGGTTTGGTGCCTGAAGAAAAAAGTTTTCGGGTCGCGCGGTATCAGAAGGAAACGGTGAAAAGCGCGATGGACTTAATGGCATCGTCTGGAATTAGCCATCCTGATGGTGTTGATAGGACCGTTGTGAGTACACGCATCGACAGAACTAAAGTACAGACATTCTATGAAATTTATCCTGAATTAGTCAAAGGATGTTTATTGTATGAAAGTACCGTTCCGACGGAATTTTTGTACTTTTGGAAGAAGGCTTCAGTTGAAAAATTTTAATCCCCAAACCTTAAATATACTATTGCAATTATGAATCAAATTTTCCTTAAAACCGAAAAAATCCGTTTCCAACATGTTGACTATGCCGGCATTGTTTTTTACCCAAGATTCCTCGAGATGCTTAATGGCTTGGTTGAAGACTGGTTCGAAGAAGAACTCGGTCGGCCTTTTCATGAAATGCACCAAACCAACGGAATTCCGACGGTAGACTTAAAAGTACAGTTCAAAAATCCCGCGCGATTGGGACAAGTATTAATGAAAAAACTATGGGTCATCAACCTCGGATTTGCTTCCGTTTTATGCGGCTACGAATTCATCGATGAAACCGGAAAACCAATATTATCAGGTGAAGTTACACTGGTCAATGTTGCTTTTAATGAAAACCGGAGCGACATCAAAGCCGAACCATTCTCAGAAGAAATGAAAGTTAAAATAGCAAACTACATTGCAGGATAAGCCTAATCAAAACTCATAATTCCTAACGCATCATTCATAATGGAGTTCCCAGAATTCAAAGCCGCTACCGTACAAACGTCTCCCGTTTTTCTAAACGTTGACAAAACGATCGACAAAGCGATTTCGTTCATCAAAGAAGCGAGCACCAATGGCGCACAAATTATAGCATTCCCTGAAGTCTTCATTGCCGGTTACCCCTATTGGAATTGGATCATGACACCTGTTCAAGGCAGCAAATGGTACGAAGCTTTGTATAAAAATTCTGTAACCGTTCCAAGCCCTGAAATCGATAGAATTTGCGAGGCAGCCAAAGACTACAATATCCACATCGTTATCGGAATCAATGAGCGCGGCGACAGTTACGGCGAGATCTACAACACCAATCTGATCATCAATAACCAAGGAACCATCATTGGAAAACACCGAAAACTCGTTCCAACCTGGGCAGAAAAACTCACGTGGACATCCGGTGACGGTTCGTCCTTAAAAGTTTACAAAACAGAAATCGGTCCAATCGGCACTTTAGCCTGCGGCGAGAACACCAATACTTTAGCGCGTTTTACGTTACTATCTCAAGGCGAATTGATCCACATCGCCAATTACATTTCGTTGCCCGTGGCGCCACCCGATTATAATATGGCCGAAGCGATAAAAATCAGAGCTGCCGCGCATTCATTTGAAGGAAAATTGTTTACGATTGTATCGTGTTCGACCATTTCAAAAGAAATCATGGAAGCCTTGAAACCCGATGTTCCAAACGTTGAAGAATTATTGACAAGAAAAAATTCCGCGTTTTCAGGATTCATAGGACCCAACGGCGCCGTCATTGGTGAACCGCTGATTGATGAGGAAGGCATGGTTTACGCCGACATCGATCTAGAGAAATGCATCCAACCCAAACAAATGCACGACATTTTGGGGCATTACAACCGTTTTGATATTTTCGATTTAAGAGTGAATACCGCGCCGACAAGAAAAATTACGTTTATCGACAACCACGAAGAGTTCAATAAAAAATAATATAGCACGCTGATGCCGCTGATTTTGCGGATTCACGCGGAGTAAAAAATAATATATATGGAAGCAAAACATTCCGACGACGTCATAGGCCGTGCCCGCGTTCAGGACACACCCGAACTCGAAGCCTATTACGAAGAACTTGAAGCCCTAGGTGCCGGCGCTTTATGGACCGTTGCCAACGATATTGAACCTTGGGAACCCCGCTCCTCTTCCATTCCAATGCTTTGGAAATATGAGGATTTAAGAGGATTGGTTTTAAAATCATCTGAACTTGTAACGCCTGAGAAAGCGGGCCGCCGCGTTGTGTATTTGGTCAATGACAAACGTAAAGATGTCAGTGCTGCCGTGGGTTGGCTGTACACTGGAATCCAAGTTACACGTCCCGGAGAGAGCACTTCAGCGCACCGTCACAGAGCCTCCGCATTGCGTTTCATCATGGAGGGCGACAAAGGCTACACGGTCGTCGATGGCAATAAGATCATGCTCGAAGTCAATGACTTCGTAATTACACCCAACTCCACTTGGCACGAACACGGCGTGGAAGCTGACGGACAAACCTGTATCTGGCAAGACGGACTCGACATTCCGCTCGTCAACGCACTCGAAGCCAATGATTACGCGGTTTACGATGGCAAGCAACCTTTGATCGCTCCGGTAAATCATTTACCAATGACTTTTAGTGGCACCGGTTTGATTTCACCAGATATCACTTGGGATAAACCTTATTCGCCCTTATTCAAATATTCGTGGAAACAAGTGTATCCGGCATTGCTCGAAGCGGCTAAAGTCAATGAAGGCACGCCTTACGATGGTATCATCATGCAATACACCAACCCATTAACTGGAGGTCATGTGATGCAAACGATGGGCGCTTCGATACAATTATTGCGTGCGGGTGAACATACGAAAGCGCACAAGCACACAGGCTCGTTCGTCTACCAATGCGCCAAAGGCAGGGGCTACACGATCATCAACGGCAAGCGTTTCGATTGGAAAGAGCGCGACATTTTCTGCGTACCATCCTGGGCGTGGCACGAGCATGCGAACGGTTCCGATACCGAAGATGCCTGCCTATTTTCATTCAATGATTTGCCGACGATAGAAAAACTCGGATTGTATCAAGAAAAAATTTACGAAGACAATAACGGGTTTCAAATTTTAAGTTAGGAGCCATTTCCCGCTATTCATTCCCAATTTTTTTCGCCGAACGCCGGCAAAAAAAGATTTCCACTCCTATCGGGGCTAGACATCATAACTATACAACACATATACGTAAATTAGCAACAATTAAAAAATAGCATTGACGAACTTTGCGACACCAAACTGAATGGTCGAACGATATGGAATAAAAATCCCTGCGCGCTTTTCAATTGAAAGAAAAACTTAGAATATTAGCACCTAAAAAAAATGAAACTACTCACTTACCAAACCCAAGATTCTGAACCGCGTCTCGGATTCATCCACGAAAATAAAGTTATCGACATGGCTAATTTCGGTGATGTCATGCAATTTCCTTTACCTGCAACCATGCTGGAATTTATCGACATGGGCGATTTAATCATTCCAGAGGTCAACGCGCTCATGAAAGGCTGCGATCCCGGAGATTTGATCGCGATTTCTTTTACAATGGATGAGATCAAGATCCTCGCTCCTATTCCGAAACCGCGTAAAAATATTATTGGCATCGGACTCAACTTCACCGAACACATAGCGGAAAGCGCACGCACCTTAGATACTTCTAACGAATTGCCGCAGCAGCCGATCATATTTTCAAAACCGCCGACTACCGTTACGGGAACCAATACTGAAATCTTACTGAATCCAAAACTGACGCAGCAACTTGATTGGGAAGTCGAATTGGCAGTAGTCATCGGCAAGCCCGGAAAGTATGTCGACCAAAAAAACGCGATGGATTATGTTTTCGGATACACTGTGATCAATGACATTTCAGCGCGTGATTGCCGCCGTGCCGGACAATGGATCGTTTCTAAAGGGCAAGATACTTTCGCTCCTATGGGACCGTTTTTGGTCACCAAAGACGAAATCGAGAATCCACACAATCTCAATTTATCGCTCAAAGTAAATGGCGTTGAAAAGCAAAACGCAAATACGAAATACATGCTTTTTAACATCAATGA
Source organism: Flavobacterium sp. (assembly GCA_031425295.1). Classification (GTDB taxonomy): domain Bacteria; phylum Bacteroidota; class Bacteroidia; order Flavobacteriales; family Flavobacteriaceae; genus Flavobacterium. The sequence continues at coordinate 21,497 of JANPJB010000049.1, forward strand.
ACTCATAGCTGATCTCAGCACCGTTTTCACAATCGAGCCTGGCGACATCATTGCGACAGGAACACCGGCTGGTGTCGGTGCTGGCAGAAGTCCACAAGAATGGCTTTGGAACGGCGATGTTGTTGAAGCGACCGTTGAAGGTATTGGAACCATTGTGAATACGGTAAAAGAAATTAATGTTTAATACAAAATAGCTGGCGAAAACTGCAGCTGCGTTAGGGATTGAGGCATTGTCTGAGCTCTTTTTGTGCCGGCGTTCGGTGCAAAAAAGCGAGTGCGAAAGCCCGACCGCAGGAACGCCAAAATAATACAATATGAAAACATACAGAATCGGACAGATTGTTCCTTCTTCAAACGTTACTATGGAAACCGAAATTCCGGCGATTTTCCATGCCCGTGAAACCATATTGCCGGAACGTTTCACATTTCATTCAAGTAGAATGCGGATGAAGAAAGTGACCAAAGAAGAACTCGAAGCGATGGATGCGATGAGCCTGAAATGTGCACAGGAACTTTCCGATGCCCACGTGGATGTGATGGGTTACGCCTGTCTGGTCGCGATTATGAGCATGGGACGCGGTTATCATTGCGTTTCGGAAGTCAATCTGCACCAGGAAACCGTTGCGAATGATTTTCCAACGCCAATTGTTACGAGCGCCGGCGCTTTGATCAACGGGCTTAAAGTGCTAGGCGCCAAAAAAGTCGCGATCATTACCCCTTATATGCGACCGTTGACCGATATGGTGGTTGATTATATTGCGCATCAAGGTTTTGAAGTGGTTGATTCCATTGCACTTGAAATTCCGGATAACTTGGAAGTTGCGGCACAAAATCCGATGAATTTACTAGAAATCTACAAGCGATTGAACCTTAAGGATGTTGATGTGCTTGTCGCTTCCGCCTGTGTGCAAATGCCGTCGCTAGCCGCCATCGATTTGATTCAAAAGGAAATCGGGATTCCGGTGACTTCTGCAGCCGTATGCACCACGTACGAGATGATGAAGAAATTGGGTATCGAAGCAAAATCTGCAATTGGTGGAGAATTGTTGAGCGGGAAATACTAAGGCGATTTTATTTTTCGTAAATTAGAGCCACTTTTTAAAAATCATTAATAATAATCAACTATGAAAAGAAATGCAACCGCCGTTTGGAATGGCACAGGAAAAGAGGGTAAAGGCCACTTGACGACACAAAGCACGGTACTTAATAAAACACAATATTCTTTCGGTTCAAGATTCGAAGAAGGTGTTGGAACCAATCCTGAAGAACTTATTGCTGCGGCACATTCGGGCTGTTTCACGATGAAATTAAGTTTCAATTTAAGTGGCGCGGGCTATACGCCGGATGAACTCGAAACCAAATGCGACATCACTTTCGAAGATGGCAAAATCACCAAATCGCATTTAACCTTAAAAGCGAAAGTCAGTACTATTTCGGAGCAGGAATTCGCGGATTTGGTTAAAGATGCTGAGCAAAACTGTCCGATTTCGCAATTGTTGAATACGGCGATTTCGGTCGAGTATCAACTCAACTAAAATTCAATTTCATAATCATTAAAGAAAGCACTTCGGTGCTTTTTTTTAAATAGGAACGCAAATGTTGTTACACAATAAAACGAAGGAACATGGTTTTGAAATAACGATCAACGCGTCCGCATCAAAAGTATGGCAGACCTTATGGGATGAAGGTTCATACATGCAATGGACGAGCGCTTTTCATACAGGTTCCTATGCTAAATCGGATTGGAAAATGGGAAGTAAAATCCAATTTCTTTCTCCCGGAGGCAAGGGTATGTTTAGTGCGATTGAATTTCTTGAACCCAATCAAAAAATGGTTTTCAAACATCTGGGCGAAATAAAAGATTATCAAGAACAGCCGATTGAAGACAGCGCTTCGTGGTCAGGTTCTAAAGAAACTTATACTTTAACAGAAACCAATGGGGTGACCAAACTCGTTGTAGGTGTTGATTTTCCACATGAAATGGAATCGTATTTCAATGAGGCATTTCCAAAAGCTTTAGCCATCGTGAAAGAACTTGCCGAGAAAAATTACATCACGGTGATGACTTCCGTAAAGGCAAGCATTCAGAAAGTTTGGGATTATTGGATTGATCCGAAACATATCGTACGATGGAACAACGCTTCTGAGGACTGGCACACGCCTAAAGCGACCAATCATGTCAAAGTCGGTGCGCACTTTAGTTTTACAATGGCGGCGAAAGATGGCAGCATGAGTTTTGATTTTGAAGGCACTTACATTGATGTGAAACTGCATGAAAAAATTAGCTATGCGATTATTGGGGGTAGAAAGGTATTTATTTTATTTGCTCCGATTGATAATCAAATCAGGATTGTCGAATCGTTTGAAGCCGAAAACCAAAATCCACCTGAAATGCAGAAAATGGGTTGGCAGAATATATTGGATAATTTTAAGAAATATGTGGAAAGCAATGATTAGTCTGGAGGCCTTTACACCTTCTGATTGTGAAGTATCGCCCAATAAATGAGTGGCAATATTAAATTGAATTAACAAGCAATTCAGCAAAGATAATTTCTGATTTAATCATAAAAAAAGCTTCCGATTTGGAAGCTTTTTTGTTTTATCGTTTGAGGGAAAAATGCGATCTAAAAGTTTCCGTTTGCCCATTTTCACTATATTCAACATTGAACCAGTAATCATCCGAAGGCAATGCTTGTCCGTTGAAAGTACCGTCCCAACCTGCGCCACTCGGACTGATTTGTTTCAATAATTTGCCATAACGGTCGAAGATGAATATTTTAGAATTCAATTGCTCTTTCAATCCTTCAATATTCCAGGTATTGTTGTAGCCATCGTCATTAGGTGTGAAAAATTTCGGGTAATTAATGACTAGTACATCACGGGTTAATGGACTTGAACAACCGTTGGCGTCAACCACTTTGATCACATGGGTTCCTGCACTAACATTCTGAAATACGTTGCTTTGTTGCAGAGGACCATAATCCAATTGGTACAAGTAATTGCCAGGATCGGTTGCGAGCACTGTTATGATTTGATTCTCGTCAAAATAGTTCGTCACAATCCCATCAATTGCGATTAAGGTATATTCATTGATCGTCACATTCATTGTTTGCGGTATTGCACATTCTCCAGTATCTGGAGTAAACAAATAAGAGGCACTGTTGATATTATCAATGGTTGCCGGTGCCCACGTTCCCGAAATTCCAATTGGAGAAATCGTTGGTAATGGTGGTGTAATCGCACCTGTACAGAATGCTAAGTCAGGAAAACCAGGAAAGACAGGTTCGGTTACATTGATGTAAGCGGTATAGCGCGTGGCACATTCTGTAGCTTCATCAGGTATAAATTCGTAAGGAAATATGCCACTCACACTGTTGTCGACTGTTGCAGGATTCCAAATTCCGGTAATTCCATTTGGTGAAGTCAAGGGCAACACGGGCGGTGTACTTCCTTTACAAAATGGCGGAACAATTGCAAAGTCAGGAACTGTCCTTGGAATGAGTGTAACACCCAACGTTTGTGTTAAAGCGCACTGACCTGAAGTTGGTGTAAACAAATAATTGTCACCAAGTGTATTGCTCACCGTCGCTGGATTCCAAAGTCCGTCAACGCCGTTTGGCGATGTAGTCAATAACAATGGCGCAGTTTTTCCTTCGCAGAAAGGTGCGATTGGTGGGAAGTTCGGTGTGATTACCGGAACAACTGTTATTGATATTGAGGTTAATGTTGTAGAAACGCATTGTCCTGCAGTCGGATTAAAAGTATACTGTGTCGTACCAATATTGGAGGTGTTTACCGTCGGCGGATTCCATGTTCCAGTAATTGGTGTTGGCGTATTATCGGAACTTGTAGGCAATATCGGAGCAGGATCGCCTTGGCATTGTGGAGAAATACCCGCAAACGAAGGCACAATTCTCATATTGACTGTGATTGTCAATTTGGCTATCGTAGCACATAATCCCAGCGTTGGCGTAAAAGTATATTCGGTCGTTGCCATATTGTTTAAGGCAGGACCCCAAGTTCCAGTTATTCCATTGGTTGATGTTAAAGGCAATGGCGCTATTGTATTTCCTTCGCAAATTGGTTGAACAGCATTGAACGTCGGAAGCACATTTGGATTTACCGTAACAGATCTAGTCGTTGAAGTGTCATTACATCCACCTGTACCTGTTATCGTATATTTTATGTCAATCGTGCCGCTTGAAACTCCTATAACTAATCCACTTATTGCATTCACCGTTGCTATTGCCGGATTCAAAGACGACCATCTTCCACCTGTCACGGTCGATTGAAAAGTAGTCGTTCCGCCAACGCAAATGGTTTGTCCGCCACTCAAAATACCCGGGCTTTGGGGTGCTGAAACATTTACCGGCCTGCTAGATGGTGGACTTGCAGGACAACCTCCAGTTCCGTTTACAACGTAATTGATATTTGTTGTTCCCGCGGAAACACCAATCACATCGCCTGTGCTTGAAACTGTTGCGATACCGGGCGCTGAAGAACTCCATATACCGCCAGGCACTGTTGATGAATATATTGTCGAAAAGCCAATACAAATATCTGTTGGGGTACCACTTAAAACGCCGGCACTCGGTATCGCTGAAACGACAATTGATTTATCTACAGTCGCAGCCAAACATCCTCCAGTTCCTGAAACAGTATACCGTATTTGTGCGGTGCCCGCTGAAACTCCCGTTACAACACCAAGACCACTGACAGTTGCGATTCCTGGACTCAAAGATGACCAAGTACCGCCGGATACTGATGAAGTGTATGTTGTAGTATTGCCGATACAGATAGCCGTTGGCGTTCCGCTTAATGTTCCCGCAGTTGGCGGTGCTGTCACATTAACAGTCAATGGCGTGGCACTAACAGCAGCACAACCGCCAGACCCTTGAACAGAATAATTGATGGGTGTCGAACCACTGCTGACTCCGGTTACTACGCCAGTGGATATATTTACTGTAGCTATAGCCGGATTCGTAGAAGTCCATGTCCCTCCGGATGTCGTTGATGCGAAAGTGGCTGTTGATCCCACACAGATATTAACACTGGGGTTAGCGCTCAAAGTTCCAGGATTTGGTGGATTAGCAACGGCGATTGTTTGTACAAATGGGTCTGCACATGGAAATAAAGTAGGATTCGGTGTGAATCTGTAAGTTCCTCCCGTCGTAGTGCTGACCGTTGTCGGCGACCAAGTTCCCGATATACCATTGTTTGAAATTGTAGGCAATGTCGGTGCTGTTGCAGTCGAACATATTGATGCAGGAAGCGTGAATGTCGGCACTGTTGTGGAAGAACAGTTATTGCAAGTGAAACTTATTGGATACTGATTGGCAATACAAGGATAGCCAAGTGCCGCTGTAAGTGTTATAGTTGCACTTTGTCCGGGCAATACATTGAGTACTTCGAGCGATGAGTTACGTGTAGTACCGCTAATCAGTGGACCACCATTTACACTGTAAGTATAAAAGTAATTTTCCGGTGGACCCGGAGGTATAATATTATCCCAATCAAAAAGAACGGCATTTGGAGTTGCTGTAAAACCACAACCAATACTCACTGTCTGTGTGTAGGAATTGATGAATACATTGATTCGTGCGCGTGGACTTTCACAAGTGCCCACTGTCTGACTCACCCACCAAGAAAGCATTGTGTCTGTAGTTGTTACAGGTGTAGGTGCGCCGGGTAACGGCGATCCGCCAACGGCAGCTGCATACCAATTGAGTGTAGCACCTGCTAATGGTGTTGCGGTTAAAGGCGATGCTGTGCTTCCATTACAATAATAAACGGGCTGCACCACTGTCGGGACAGGCGTTCCTCCACTGGTCGTCACCGTAACGGTTACAGGCCTAATCACCGAACAACCGCCCAATGTACTTTTGATATAATAAGTCCCGCTTGTTCCAATAATCGCTGCATTGGCATTTGATATTTGACTAGTAGTGGCAGCAGCGTCGTTCCAATAAGTTAATGTTGTTCCTGCTGTGCTTCCTGCAGTTACTGCTGGTGTAGTGATATCAACTGTAGCCGGTGCACAAACAGAAGCTGGATTGGTTACGGTTAAATTTAGGGTGTTCGGATTAACAGTAATTGTGACTGATTTTGGCGGCAGTGCACAAGTATTTAATCGAGAGAAAACAATATCATCAATTGCAAAATCATTACCATTTACTTGTGTATTTCTAGTATAAAAACAAATCTGTGCTGTAGTAGTGGCTGCAGCTGCGGTCCAATTGTAAGATCGCGTCTGCCAGTTGCAAGTTCCAACAGGAGCCAGTGCTATGCCAACTGACACCCCGTTGATGGTCACTTCTATATTGGCCGGATTGGGTGCGGACAATGGTTGGACCCAATAACTGATTGTGTAAGGCTGTCCTGAAACGACAGGAACCGTTTGACACCAAACTTTATCATTACCACCATTGGTAGTCGAACCATCAACAACCATCATGCTACCCGATCCATTAGTGTGATCATTACAGGAAGGAATGAAACCAACTTCCCATGGATTTGAAGTTGTCACAACACCATATGCCTTTTGAGCGTTGGTTGGATTCGTGGGATTGTAATAAGTGTAATCACTTGTGAAACCTACGTTTCCTAAGGTGAAATTACCATTGTATATTAAATTATCCGGAGTTGTTCTCGTTGAATTTATGGTATAGGTAGTTGTTACACTTGGACTAACAGTAGGGTTCGCCCCCGACGGAACTGCTTCTGCATTATCGACGCTCCATACATAAGTTCCACCTCCAGTGGCCGTTAATGCGGTTGATGATCCTGCACAAATTGAAGAACTTGCAGCAGTCAATGTCATACCGGTAGGATTAGGAAAAGTAATTCCTGTCTGATTTGAGGATGTAGGCGTACTATCAGTTACCGACAGCGTATAAGGTCCGGGTGCTGCCAATCCTGTAAAAAAACCATCAGTGTTGCTGGTAGCGGGGAAAGCAGGTCCAGACAAGGTGTAAGTATAAGGTGGCGTTCCTCCTATTCCGTAGCCGAAAATAGTTCCATCATTAACACCGATACAGGTTTGATTCGTAATAGAATAGGTTAATGATAATGCAGCTGGCTGTGCAACTAAGGTAAAATCATCAACGGCAAAATCATTTCCACCGCCGCTCGTGTTGTCATTAAAAATTTCAATATTGACACAAGCATTCGTAGCTCTAAAAGTATAACTTACTTGCTGCCATCCCGCTGCGAAGGGCTCTACTATTACATATCCACCAGGCGTTACTGCATTTCCGGAAGTTAGGGTAATGTTTGCGGCGTTGTTCCATGCGATACCAATTTGTGGTTTAGTGTTTAAAGCGGCTGTAACACCAATTCCTATTGATTTTGACCAAAAACTAAAAGTATAAATTGCACCGGAAGTTAATCCGCAAGCGCCACCACCAGTGCTTCCTGCACGCCAAAATCGTTGTTGCCCGCCGGTATCAGTTCCGTCAACTACCAACATATTACCAATTCCTGAATGATCCGTACTTGCATAGAAATTAGTTAAATTCATCGGCAGCGGATTGTTTGTCACTGCATAGTTTCCTGGAATTGTATTTCCTGATGTTGGTGAAACAGGGTTGTAACAACAACTGTTAATGTTAAAACCGACACCATTACCTCCACTCTCAAAATCACCGTTGGTCAATAAATTTTGAGAATAGCCTGAAAACGCTGTTAAAGCAACAGCAAATATGAGTAGGAATTTTGTAATCTTATGAATCATTTGTAGGTCTTTAATATCAATAAAAATTGCGGTACAAGATAGTAATTATTGGGAAAATGGTATACATATCAAGGTCTAAAAATACAAAATTGTACAATACAAAAAAAAGAGCGCCGTAATGCAGCACTCTTTTGTATCATTAATAATGTTTGTTTTAATACTTTAGTAATTTCAACAACGCAATTTCAAAGCGTTCTTTCGGCAAATATTGATCTTCCAGTGCCTTTGTAAACGGAATCGGACTATCTAAACTCGCTACTCTCTTTACGGGTCCATCAAGATATTCAAAACAATCCTCCATAATCATCGCCGAAATATCACTCGCAATACCGCCAAACATGCTGTCTTCTTGCAAAATTATCGCTTTGTTGGTCTTTTTAACCGAAGCATAAATGGTTTCCTTGTCTAGCGGCTGTAAGGTTCTTAAGTCGATAAGATCCGCCGAAATATCCGAATTTTTATCCAACACTTCTAAAGCCCAATGCACTGCCGCGCCAAAAGCAATAATCGTGATGTCTTTACCTTCTTTCAACAGTGCCGCTTTTCCAAAAGGCAACGTATAATAATCTACGGGTACATCTTGATAAACGCTTCTGTACAACTGTTTGTGCTCAAAAAACAACACCGGATTTGGGTCGTTAATCGCTGTCGCCAAAAGGCCTTTTGCATCGTATGGAAAGGCAGGATAAACCACTTTAAGTCCAGGTGTTTTGGTAAACCACGCTTCATTGGTTTGGGAATGAAAAGGTCCTGCTTGCGTTCCGCCACCACAAGGCATACGCACGACTACATCAGCATTTTCCTGCCAACGGTAATGTACTTTCGCCAAATAATTTACAATCGGATTGAAACCAGTTGAAACGAAATCAGCAAATTGCATTTCCACAATCGCTTTATAGCCGTTAATCGACAATCCCATTCCGGCTGAAACTACAGCGCTTTCACAAATCGGCGTATTGATGACGCGTGCCTTCCCAAATTGCTCGACAAAACCTTCGGTAATTTTAAAAGCACCACCATATTCGGCAATGTCTTGACCCATAATGACTAAATTGTCGTGACGTTCAAAAGATTGCTTTAAGCCTTGGGAAATGGCGTCAACCAATCTCACATTCTCAGTTTCATGAGACGGGTTAACTTCTTCAAAATCATACGGTTTGTAAACATCGTTTAACTCTTCGTCATAGTCCGCTTCAATCTCAGCTTCGGCATTTGCAATCACTAGATTATCATCAATTTCTTTTTTAATTTCATTGCGCCATTCCTCGTCTTGCGCAGCCGTCATCACATTCTGTTTGATGAGATATCGCTTGTACGTTTCTACCGGATCTTTCTCAGCCCACAAATCCATCAATTCCTGCGGAACATATTTCGTACCGCTCGCTTCTTCATGCCCGCGCATCCTGAACGTTTTGAATTCGAGCAACACCGGACGCGGATTGGTTTTCATCGAGGCAACGATCTCGGAAAGTTCAATAAAAACTTCGAGAATATTATTCCCGTCGATGATATGGCTTTCCATACCGTAACCGATTCCTTTATCCGCTAGGTTTTCACAACGATACTGCTCATTCGTAGGTGTTGATAAACCATAACCATTATTTTCAATAACGAACAAAACCGGTAAATCCCAAACGGCTGCGATATTCAAAGCTTCATGAAAATCACCTTCACTCGTTGCGCCTTCACCTGTAAAAACCGTAGTTACTTTACCGTTCTTTTTGAGTTTGTTCGCTAGGGCAATTCCGTCGGCAACACCCAATTGTGGACCCAAATGCGAAATCATACCGATGATCTTAAATTCCTGAGTTCCGAAATGAAAACTACGGTCGCGGCCTTTCGTAAAGCCATTTGCTTTACCTTGCCATTGTGAAAATAATCTGTATAACGGAATGTCTCTACCCGTAAACACACCCAAGTTTCGGTGCATCGGTAAAATGTATTCGTCTTTGTCTAATACGGCAGTAACACCAACCGAGATTGCTTCCTGCCCGATACCAGAGAACCATTTTGACACTTTTCCTTGACGAATCAGAATCAGCATTTTTTCCTCGATGAGACGTGGTTTGAGTAATCTTTTATATAAATTGAGTAATTGATCGTCCGTTAAATGTCGTCTTTCGAAATTCATATTGTTGCTTTAGAATGTCCAAAAATAAGAAATAACAATTCAAATCATATATTTAATGGTAATTCTTTTCGGACCATGATATTGATGCGAATTTATGCCTATTGTCAATACTGGCGTCAACGAATTGTTGCATGACGATCCTTTGCATTGCACGTTTGCGCTATTGGGGAATACTAAGTTTTGCAACCGTTGTAAGGTCAATAGCGCTGTGACTTTTAATATCGTACGATTCATCATAGTATGTTTTGAATTTTAAATCTGTTGCTGTGACATTTCATTATTTAAAAACCTACAGGATTGTCAAATTTCAGGAAGTGTTTTATGGTATTGCTGCATTTCAAAAAAAATTATTTCCAGTAAAAAAAAATACATACATTTGTGTTTGCCCTTTAGTATGGGCACCTTAATCAATAATATTTTTTACTATGCAAAACATTCCCAGTGTGGACTTGCGTGATTTCCTTTCGGGTGACCCGGAACGTAAACAAAAATTTGTAAATGAAATCGGTAGTGCTTTTGAAGATATTGGCTTTGTGGCACTCAAAGGTCATTTTTTAGATGATCAGTTGGTTGATAAGTTGTATGGCGAAATCAGGAATTTCTTTTCGCTGCCCTTAGAAACCAAATATAGTTATGAAATTCCCGGAATTGGCGGGCAACGCGGCTATGTTTCATTTGGAAAAGAACACGCCAAAGGAAGAAAAGAAGGCGATTTGAAAGAATTCTGGCACTTCGGTCAATATGTCGAGAAAGATTCGAAATACGCGTCGGAATATCCGGACAATGTTGAAGTTAAAGAATTACCGCTTTTCAATGTAGCCGGTAAAGAAGCATATAAAATGCTAGAAAAAACTGGGATTTATGTATTGCGCGCTTTGGCTTTGCACTTAGGTCTGGATGAATTTTACTTCGACAAATACGGTTACGAAGGAAACTCAATCCTAAGACCAATTCATTATCCGCCGATTACATCTGAACCTGAAAATGCAATACGTGCTGCCGCGCATGGTGATATCAACTTGATTACACTATTGATGGGCGCCCAAGGAAAGGGCTTACAAGTACAAAACCATAACGGTGAATGGATTGACGCCGTTGCCGAGCCGGATGAATTGGTCATCAATGTCGGCGATATGTTATCACGCCACACCAACAACAAACTGAAATCTACAATCCACCAAGTGGTGAATCCGCCGAGGGAATTGTGGGGCACTTCAAGATATTCGATTCCGTTTTTCATGCATCCGGTAAGTGATATGCGCTTAGATTGTTTAGACAGTTGCATCGATGCCGAAAACCCAAAGTTATACGAAGATATTTCTGCGGGTGAATTCCTGCACGAACGCTTGGTTGATTTAGGACTGATTAAAAAATAAACCCAATTATGATCATAAATAAAGACATTGAGTTTGCGCTTGATGTCTTTGTTTTTTTATTGGAGTGCCTGAATCGCTGCGTTTCTGAGCGAATAAGGTTGTTCTGGTAAATAAAAACCCTAGCCCTGATAGTAGCGATATCCTTTGGTGCCGGTGTTCGGCGCTAAAGATTTAGCGAATAGCAGGTTAAAGCTTCTTAAACACTCCGTAATTCAGAAACTCATGGATTTAAAAGACCAACTCAAAAACCTATTCCCCGACCATGTTCCTACGAATGAACCGGAGCCTGTCGAAGATGACAAACAGCTCTGGATTCAAGCCGAACCGATGATCTGCAAATTTGAAAAACGAAAAGGAAAACCGACCACAATCATCGAAGGCTATACCGGAACCGACGAAGATTTTAAAATACTCGCCAAAGAACTCAAGACCAAACTTAGTGTTGGCGGCACGTTCAAAGACGATGCGATCATCATCCAGGGCGACTACCGCGATAAGATCATGGAAATGCTCAAAAACAAAGGCTTCAAAGTCAAACGTGTCGGCGGCTAATGCGATACATACCAATCATAATATTCCAAATTTCAATATAAAAAATTCCAAATATGGCCATTCAATCTTCAGAACTTATACTCAATCCCGACGGCAGCGTCTACCACCTAAACCTGAAACCCGAAAACATCGCCCACGATATTATTTTCGTAGGCGACCAAAATCGTGTCGAGAAAATCACGCAATTTTTTGATAGTGTGGAATTTTCGACCCAAAAACGCGAATTCAAAACGCAAACCGGAATCTACAAAGGCAAACGCATGACCGTCATGTCAACTGGAATCGGACCGGACAACATCGATATTGTGCTCAACGAACTCGACGCTTTAGTCAATATAGATCTCGAAACACGACAACCGAAAGCAACACTAACGACATTAAACATCATTCGCATTGGAACTTCAGGATCATTACAGGCTAATATTCCCGTCGACAGTTTCGTGATGTCGACATTCGGCTTGGGCTTAGACAACATGCTCCGCTCCTACCTGATCGATGACATTTCAGACCAATCCATTGAAGACGCTTTCATCAAACATACGAATTGGGATGCCAAAAAAGGCCGACCGTATGCGATTGCCTGCAGCGAAAAACTCGAAAAAATCATCGAAAGTGATAAAATGCACAAAGGAATCACGGCAACAGCAGGCGGTTTTTACGGTCCACAAGGACGCGTGCTCAGGCTCAACATTCAAGACGAAAACCTCAATGGTAAAATGGATAATTTCAAAGTTAACGATACCAAAATCACCAATCTTGAAATGGAAACCGCTGCGATCTACGGCTTGGGAAAACTGCTTGGGCACCACTGTTTGTCATTGAACGCCATCATTGCGAACCGCGCTTCGGGCACATTCAGCACCGATCCTTACAAGGCTGTCGACGAATTGATCGCTTATACGTTAGATAAATTGGCGAATCATTAAAAGCTGTTCCTGCTGTTCACTCCAATCTTTTGCGCCGAACACCGGCACAAAAGGATAACCGTTTCCATCAGGGCTAGGGCTTTCCGTTAATAAATAACACTGCGCATCTTGCGAAAATCCTTGCGCACGTTGCGGTTAAAATCAAAACCATGTCATTCATCCTCGAAACCGACCGGCTCCTCATGCGTGAACTACAAACCACCGACGCACCTGGCATGTTCGAACTCGACAGCAACCCAACCGTGATGCGCTATCTCGGTGGTAAAACCGTCGAATCTGTTGCTGTGAGCGAAAGCATCATCCGCATGGTTCAAGAACAATATGTCAAAAATGGCATCGGTCGCTATTCCGTAATACTAAAAGAAACCAATGAATTCATCGGTTGGAGCGGCATCAAATACGTCACCGCACCTGAAAATAATTTCGTCAATTTCTACGATCTCGGTTATCGCCTCATCGAACGGCATTGGGGAAAAGGCTACGGCTACGAATGCGCCTTACCATGGATTGACCACGCCTTCGATACAATGAAAATCGACAAACTCAACGCCGACGCCCACATTGAGAATATCGGTTCCAACAAAATCCTCCAAAAACTCGGCTTCCAATTCCTAAACCAGTACGAATGGGAAGGTTATCCGTTTAATTGGTATGAGTTGAAAAGTATTCAGTGATCTATGCTTTAGTATTCAGATCAGCAAGATAAAACATAAACTTCACAACAAATGACAACACTAAAAATAGCAGGCGTTCCAGAGCATTTCAACGTACCATGGCATCTTGCTATCGACAGCGGTGAATTCGAAACTGAAAACATCAATCTCCAATGGACAGACGTGCCCGAAGGAACCGGAAAACTCTGTCAAATGCTGCGCTCGGGCGAAACCGATATTGCCGTTATTTTAACCGAAGGCATCGTTAAAGATATCGTCGCCGGAAATCCATCGAAGATTGTTCAAGTTTATGTTGAATCGCCCTTATTGTGGGGCATTCACGTGGCTGCAAATTCAAAGTACCAATCCATTTCGGATTTAGAAAATACAAAAGCAGCCATCTCAAGATTGGGTTCCGGTTCGCAACTGATGGCGTATGTCAACGCGCAACAACAAGGCTGGAACACCGAATCACTTCAATTTGAAATCATCAACACTATTGATGGCGCAGTCGAAGCATTGACCAACGGCACCGCTGATTATTTCCTGTGGGAACATTTCATGACCAAACCATTAGTCGACCAAGGGATTTTCAGAAATGTTGGCGATTGCCCCACGCCTTGGCCCTGTTTCGTGATTGCCGTGCGCGACGAAATTCTTCAAAAATATCCTGAATGCATCAAGACAATACTGCAAATAATCAATCAAACTACCATCGAATTCAAAGACATTCCGAGCATCGATAAAACGTTAGCGTTAAAGTACAATCAAAAAACGGAAGACATACAACTATGGTTGTCGCTGACGCAATGGTCGCAGAAACCACTTGAAGCCGATGTGTTAAACAACGTACAAAATCAACTCGCAGCGCTCGCTCTTATAGATAAAAAAGGTACTTTTGCTGAAATTGTTAAAACCGTTTAGTTTTACGTTTTAGGTTGCCATGATAAGAAAAACAGTTACTGCTATTCAGAAAATAAAACAAAAACTTCAGGTCAAAAAACCTTGGGACAATGTTATTATTTTTGCTTTGAATATATTGATTGCAATTCCAGTTTTTATCATTATCCACCAAAATCTGGTCGACCCCAATTGGTATTTCCAGCTCGACAGAATTCTTTTATTTATCGGCATCTTAGCGCTAATTCAATTGGTTTTACGATTGATGCGCACCATCATCATCGTATGTATCGGCTTGTATTTAATAGCTTTGATTTTCGGTAGTATTTTCGGAAAATACGGTTTCAAAACCGTTATCGAAGACTACCGCTACATGGTTTATTCGATGATCGACAGTCCGAATCCGCAAGACCTTATTATTTCACGATTGCTTCCGTTCCCTAATAAATCGAAAATCCTGAATGCCATTGAGTTTGAAAATCCAAGAGTGCGTGACTTTGCTGTGATGGCTACGACAAAAGAGTTCAAAGAAATTCGAGACTATTCTAATTATCGAACAACCATTCAATGTTTTGCCGTTTTCAAAGAAATTAATTCGCGTTGGAATTACGTCAGCGATCCCAAAGGCAAAGATTACATTGCGAACGCCACCGAATCGCTGCGTTATTTTTCGGGCGACTGTGATGATCATTCCATTTTAATGGCGGCTTGTGTCAAAGCGATTGGGGGAACACCCCGACTGATTCATACTGGTGGTCATATCTATCCCGAAATGTTGATTGGTAACAGAGCCGACTTGGAAAAGGTCAACTATCTCATCAAGAAAGTGCTTTTCGTGAAAGAAAGCAAGGGCAATCAAATTCACTATCATCTTGACGAGCGCGGGCAAATTTGGCTCAATCTCGATTATACTGCAACCTATCCGGGCGGACCTTTCATGTCGGAAGAAATATTAGGAGCCCTGACGCTTTATTGATTTATCCTGGACCTCTTATTCGATTCCTTTTTATATCTTAGCTCAATCAATAAATTCATTTATGAAGAAACTTATACTGTTCTTATTGCTGGGTTCACAATGGATCCACGCACAAGATACTATTCCAAAATCACCCTTACTGAACAAGAGAAACGAAGTGCGTGTTGATGTTTTGGCGCTCACCATGTCACGTTTGAATATCACTTACGAACGCTTTTTAAATAAAAATTTCTCCGTAGGCGTTAGCGGTGTTTATTCTGACAATAAAAAAAACAAGGAAGATTTTGATGAAGGCAACGTCAATTCTTTTACAAAATATGAAGTCATTCCGTTTGTGCGGTATAACCTTTCTCAAGGAGCGCGCAGTTTCTATTTTGCCGAAATTTTTGCCGATGCCAATGGCGGTGATTTCAGAGACATTGTGTTGCTGACCGATGCTTCGAACAATAATTACTATGCGATACAAAAAAGCAAATATTCGGACGTCGGTTTAGGCGCCGCTGTTGGCTTTAAATACTACATCAAAGATCAATTCGGGATTGAGTTCCTCGTTGGTTTCGGATCGAATTTATTCAATAAAGACAAAAGTCCAGATGTATTGTCACGCGTGGGCTTAGGCGTTAGCTATCGATTTTAAATGAAGACTATGAAAACTATACAATATTTCTTTTTTGTGGCTGTGGCTACAATTTTAATGGCGGCAGATTGCTCTAATAAAGACAGCGAATTTTACAATGACGTTTTTGTTTCCGTTCCGGATTTAGTTGTTGTGGAAACTTCCGGCATACCAGAAAGTCCTTCGATTGCCATTGTAGCTTTGGTGCCACGATTACTGAATGTACCCAGTATGACCAATCAGTTAGATATTTTTAAAACCACAGGCGGTGCCACCAAACTGTTCTTCTCATACGAACTCGAAAAAGAAAGCGGCGGTACTTGGGAATACGTAGAGATTACGAATTCGCAAGTGCAGATTATCAAAGGGGAAGCACAAACAGGTTCGTTTGTTTTTGCAAGTGCGATATACAATTCTTCCACGGAGACCTATGAATATCGCGCCGGACTTCAAGGTTTACAGTCAGGAAATTACAGATTAAGTTTCGGCTATAACAGTAATTCGAACAATATCGTAGAATTGCGCTCGGAAAGTATCAATAACAATCTGTTTTTAAATCTAAATTCGTTAAACAATACCAATCTCGATGCCAACGGGTATTATTACTTTAATGTCAATTAAAACCATTCAATGGGCGTTTTGTGAATCGATTTCAAATAGGCATTGGCTTGACTGAAGTGTTTGTTCCCGAACCATTTTCCTTGGTTGGCACTCATCGGCGACGGATGTCCGGATTCTAATACTAAATGTTTTGCACGGTTGATTTTTGCACCTTTCTTTTTTGCAAACCCGCCCCAAAGTAGGAATACGACGTTTTGTTTTTTATCGGACAATTGTTGAATGACGGCATCCGTAAAAATTTCCCAACCCTTGTTTTGGTGGCTTCCCGCTTGAGCTTTGCGGACCGTCAGTGTTGCATTCAGTAACAACACGCCTTGTTTTGCCCAGCGCTGTAGATTGCCAGTTTGTGGTAGTGGATTTTGCAGATCCTCCTGGATTTCTTTAAAGATGTTGCGTAATGAAGGTGGAAACGGAATCCCATCATTGACCGAAAAACTCAAACCATTAGCTTGTCCGGCACCGTGATAAGGGTCTTGTCCGATGATTACAACTTTCACATCATCAAAAGGACAGGCGTTGAACGCGGCAAAAATATCAATGTCTTTGGGATAACAAGTCAGTGTTGCATATTCTGATTTCACAAAATCGATGAGGCTGCTGAAGTAGGGCTTTTCAAATTCTTCGGATAGGATGGCCTTCCACGAAGGTTCAATAGTAAAATTCATTACAATAGGTTTGCCGTAAAATTAAATAAATTAATGTCAAAATAGCGATTTACCATAGCGCAAAATTCAGCGTTTTTTGAGTAAATTTGTACAGAAAATCTTCCACCATACAATGATCAGCATTACCGAAAAGACGTTACAGGATTTACAATTCCCGACCGTATTAGAAACGATTTCCGCGATTTGCAATACCGAAATTGGTAAACAGAAAGCCCTCGAAATTATTCCCTTCAAAGAAGAAGCAATTTTAATGGATGCTTTGCTGCAGACCTCAGAATATTTATCGTCTTTCCAAAATAACAATGCGATTCCGAATCACGGTTTTGACGCGATTACGAATGAAATCAAATTCCTCGGCATTGAAGACAGTTTCCTCGAAGTCGGCAGTTTTAGAAAAATAGCCACAATTTCGGAAACGGCTAACGTTTTGCTGCAGTTCCTTAGAAAATTTGCAGAATATTATCCCAAACTGCATGCGAAATCCTCAGTCCTCGAATTGACCAAAAACATTATTAATGACATCGATAACGTCGTGGATAAATATGGGGAAATTAAAGACAACGCTTCGCCAGACTTATTGAACATTCGCCGCAGTATGAATGCAGTTCGTGGTAAAGTCAACCAAAGTTTCGGCGCCTCACTAACGCATTACAATGGTTTGGGCTATCTTGATGAAATCAGGGAAAGTTTTGTGCAGAACCGTCGAGTACTTGCCGTTTTGGCGATGTACAGGCGTAAAGTCAAAGGTTCTATTTTGGGCAGTTCCAAGACGGGAAGCATTGCGTACATTGAACCGGAAACTACGCTTCAGTATTCGCGTGAACTCAGTAATCTCGAATACGAAGAAAAGGAAGAAATCATGCGGATTCTAAAGCAGCTGACGAACGATATTCGACCGTATTTGCCTTTGTTGATGCAATATCAAGAGTTTTTGAGCGACATCGATGTCATCGCTGCAAAGGCTAAATATGCGCAACGCATCAATGGAATCTTACCTAAAATCAATAACCAACGGAAGTTGTATTTTAAGGATGCCTTCCATCCTATTTTGCTTTTGAATAATAATGCTAAGAATGAAATCACGTATCCGCAGACTGTCGAGTTGCATCAGGAACGGCGCATCATTGTAATTTCCGGACCCAATGCCGGCGGAAAGACCATCTCACTCAAAACCGTCGGACTACTGCAATTGATGCTACAATCTGGAATGCTGATTCCGGTGCACGAGCGCAGTGAAACGTTTTTATTCGATCGGATTCTGACTGACATTGGTGATAATCAATCCATTGAAAATCATCTCAGTACGTATAGTTACCGTTTAAAGAACATGAATTATTTTCTTAAAAAGTGCAATAAGAAAACCATGTTCCTCATTGATGAATTCGGTACCGGATCGGATCCTGAATTGGGCGGCGCTTTAGCCGAGATTTTCCTTGAAGAATTTTACCATCGGGAAGCGTTTGGAATCATCACGACGCATTATTCCAACCTCAAAATACTTGCGAACGAATTGCCTTTTGCGATTAATGCGAATATGCTTTTTGATGAAAAATCGTTGGAGCCAATCTATAAATTGGTACTGGGCCAAGCTGGTAGTTCCTTTACCTTTGAAGTCGCCCAAAAGAACGGCATTCCATTCGGACTGATCAATCGTGCCAAGAAGAAAATCGAGGTTGGAAAAGTCCGTTTCGACAAGACCATTGCGAACCTTCAAAAAGAGCGTTCCAAGATGGAGAAAACTTCTCAAACCCTTAAAGAAGAAGAAGCGAAAGCGCGTGAGGAAAGTAAAAAAATGGAAACGATCAACGTCAAGATCAAGCAGAAACTCGAAAGTTATCAGGAATTGTACGACAGCAACCAGCGATTGATTTATATGGGACAGAAAGTAGATGATATTGCACAGAAATATTTCAATAGCAAAGATAAAAAGGAACTGATTGGCGAGTTTTTGAAAATCGTCGAAATCGAAAATTCCAAACGCAAGAAAGCGACTGCGAAAGAAATCAAGTCGAAAGAAGTCCAACAGAAAGAAATTATCAAAGAAGTGACGGTTCAAGTCGATAAAATCAGGACCGAAAAAAAGGAAAAGAAACTAAAAGCCAGCCTTGTTGTCGAAAAACCGAAACCTGTTTTGAAAGTTGGTGATCGTGTGCGGATGTTTGATGGGAAAGCGATCGGCAGCATCGATAAGATTGAAAAAAACAAAGCCGTCGTGAACTACGGCGTCTTCACATCGACAGTAAGCTTGGAAGTTTTGGAATTCGTCGAGGCGGCAAAGAAATAAGTTAAGTTTTAAATTTTAAAAGTTGAATGATGTTAGACTTGCCTAAAAATAAAAAAATCATCCTGTTTGACGGTGTCTGCAATTTGTGTGAATCATCCGTGCAGTTTGTGATCAAGCACGATACGAAAGACCAGTTCAGGTTTGTAGCTTTGCAATCAGAGTTGGGTCAACAGATCCTGAATCATATCGGTGTCAATCCAAAAAACATCGATTCGGTGGTTTTGTATGAACCCGGGATTTCGTACTACTACAAATCGAATGCGGCGATACAGATTGCGAGGCACTTGGGTGGACTATTTCACTTTGGAACCGTATTTAGGATTATACCGACTGGTTTGCGCAATATGTTGTATGATTATGTCGCGTCGAATCGGTATCAATGGTATGGAAAAAAGGAAAGTTGTATGCTGCCATCTCCGGAACTAAAAGCTAAATTTTTGTAGAAATCGCATAACTTCCAGATATTACTTGGATTTTTTTTCAGTGCTCCATCTGCAAAAAAATACCGCAGATTCACGGATTTAAAAATCAATCTGCGAATCTGCGGTAGTATTTTAAGTCAAGAATTACTAGTTCTTAATAATTTTTTTGGTAACCGAACCTTGATCAGAATTGATTTTCATCATATAGATTCCAGAAGCCAAATCAGCAACATTCAATTCTACGTTTGGTGCACTTTCAAAAGATTGACTCTTTACGATTCTACCATTGATGTCATTGATAACGATACCAGTGATAAGGACATTCGTATCATTTCTAACACTAATCACATTGTCGATTGGATTAGGAAAAACAGCAAATGAATCGGCAGAGAAAGCGTTTGTACTCAAACCAGGATTTGCGGTTATGGTCATTGCAACATTATTAACAGTTGGCGCAGCAAATATTCTGTTGCAACCGTTGTTTGCGACAGTGCTTCCGCAACGCGTTAATGTACTCAATGCGGTATCGCCATCAGGCGTGCTTCCTACGACTGGTGTTTCATTGATGACCCAAAACACATTATTTCTACTGGCTTTAAGCATTACTGTAATTGTGTTATCAACATCGGCAATATCCAACCCGTTAAATTCAAAATCAACGGTGAACTTTCCGGTCGTCGCCGGTGCATCGATAACGATTGTTGATTCAGAAAACGGAAACATTGTTCCAATCCCAGAACCGCAGACTCCAGCTCCAGCTGTTGTTGGGCAATCGGTGTATAATGACATTGTCAGTGTTACAGGCGAAGGATCTGTCAAATTAAAAAGATCAACAGAAATGACTTCGAGCAATCTTTCAGTACCAGCCAATTTTATAGCATCACCAAAACTGGTCGCCAAACCATTGGCAGTTCCCGTAATCTCAGCGCCATTGGTTCCCGCATGTGTGGTATCGTAAATGGTTACTTGCGCTTGGGTGCCGATTGCAGCGAAAAAAATAGATAAGAGTAATAGTTTTTTCATAGATTTTTTTTTAAAGTATTAAGATTAACGTTTGCAATTTAAGGATATTTTGTTTGATAACTGGCTGGTAATAATGATTCATTTTTCCCTACAAGCACATTCATGATTTTCGTTCAAATAGGCAATCGATGCTTTGCACAGTTTTTCCAAAGTAGCAATATTAATATCCGCAAGTTTTTTAATGTAAATGCAGGCTTTTCCCATTTTGAATTTCCCTAAGTCGTTCAATAAATGCTCGTTTTCTTCAGTCGGTGAAAATACATACAGCGAAAATTCTGCTTTGCGTGGCGAGAAACCAATCAATGGCGCATCACCTTCGTGTCCGCTGGCATATTGGTAATGGTAGCTGCCAAATCCAATAATCGTTGGTCCCCACATTTTGGGTTCGAATCCGGACCATTCCTTCATTAGTGCGATCAACTCGAAACTGTCGGTTTTCTTTTGGTCGTTTTCTACATAAGAATTAATGAAATCGGTTACAGCAATTGCTGTTGCTTTGGTTTTATTATCAGCCATGGTGTTTCTTTTTAAATAGAATCTTCTTTTTCCCATTTTCCAACTACGGAAGTTGCGAGCGCGTTACCTAAAACGTTGGTGGCACTTCTGAACATATCACAAAAATGATCAATCGGTAGAATTAAAGCGATGCCTTCAATCGGGATTTTAAACATACCGCAAGTGGCAGCTACGACTACCAAACTCGCTCTCGGAACACCGGCGATTCCTTTGCTGGTCAGCATCAAGACTAAAAGCATTGTCATTTGTGTTCCCATACTCAAATCGATTCCGTACGCTTGTGCTATAAAAATGCTCGCGAAAGTCATATACATCATGCTGCCATCGAGATTGAATGAATATCCCAACGGTAGCATAAACGAAACAATTTTATCTTTAATCCCGAAGCGTTCCAATTCCTCTGTCAGTTTCGGAAAAACGGCTTCACTGCTCGTCGTTCCAAACGCAATGATTAGCGGGCTGACGATATGCTTGAGCAATTGGCTCATTCTTGATTTAAGGAAAATATAACCGACAAGCAGCAGCACCGCCCATAATGAGGTTATCCCGACTAAAAATGAACCGAAAAACTTGGCGTAAGTCAATGCCAGATCGCTAAAATCTCGAACAGCAAACACACCTGCAATCGCTCCGAAAACACCAATTGGCGCAAATTTCATCACATAGTTCACCATTTTAAGTACAATGTGTGAGGTTTTGTCTAAAGCATTAACGACTGGTTTCACATAGTCGCCGATCGAAGCTGCTGCAAGTCCAAAGAAAATCGAGAAGATCACGATTTGGAGTATTTCATTCGTAGCCATCGCTTCGACAATACTTTTTGGAATGATGTGCTCGACAAAATTCTGTGCGGAAAAATTTTGTGTTTTTTCAGTGACTTCGGAAGCAGTAGCCAAATCGATATCGGATAAGTTCAAACCTACTCCGGGTTGCAGTATGTTGACCCAAAACATTCCGATTAATAACGAAATGAACGACGCCGTAAAAAACCAGCCCAAAGCCTTGCCTCCGATTCTGCCCACCGCTTTGATGTCGCCGAGTTTTGCGATGCCCACCACTAAAGTTGTAAACACCAATGGCGAAATGATCATCTGCACCAATCGGATAAACACGGTTGCAAGCATTTTGATGTAGCCGCTGAATTCTTTGGCAGCTTCTTCAGAACTGTTGTTGTGAACGATGATTCCGAGGCTTACACCTAGCACCATTGCAATGAGGATTTGGCTCGTGAGGTTCGAAAGAATAGAAGATTTTTTGGTTTGAGTTGTCGTCATATATTTTGGTTTAACTGCCAGTTCGCAAAAGTTTATTGTGAAATTAACTGCCTAGCCCTGATGGTAGCGAACATCCTTTTGCGCCAGGATTTACTTCGTCAGTTCGCCAAGGCTCGGGTGGCGCAAAAGATTACGTCACAAGGTACCATTTTAATTTTGTGTTCGGTCAATTCGCTTCGCTCGGGTGAATCGGACAGCAGGTTTAAACTTCTATGCATTTTACTGATACATTTTATTAAGTAAATAAAAATCCGCCAACACAATCGCCGCCATCGCTTCTACAATCGGCACAGCACGGGGCACAACGCATGGATCATGACGGCCTTTGCCTTGTGTTTCGGTAATATTACCTTGGTTATCGAGGCTTTCTTGTTTTTGCATTATCGTTGCAACTGGTTTAAACGCGACCCGAAAATAGATGTCCATTCCGTTCGAGATACCGCCTTGAATGCCACCTGACAAATTGGTTTTTGTTGTGCCGTCCTTCTTGTATAAATCATTGTGTTCGCTGCCTTTCATTCTTGCACCACAGAATCCGCTACCGTATTCGAAGCCTTTTACAGCGTTGATCGACAACATGGCTTTGCCCAACTCCGCGTGGAGTTTATCGAAAACAGGTTCGCCCAAACCCAACGGCACATTTTGGATTATACAGGTAATCGTGCCGCCAACCGTATCGCCTTGTTTGCGAATTTCCTTAATGTAATCTTCCATTTTAGTGGCTGTGGCTTCATCCGGACAACGCACCGCATTGGTTTCCGTCTTCGTGAAATCTAAATCTTGATAAGGTTTGTCGATGAAAATATCGCCTACCGAAGAAACAAAAGCGTTAATTTTGATATTCGGCAATATTTGTTTGGCAATTGCGCCCGCCACTACCCGACTTGCAGTTTCTCGTGCGGAACTTCTGCCGCCACCGCGATAATCTCGAATACCGTATTTTTTTTCATAGACATAATCAGCATGGCTCGGTCGGTACGAATCTTTGATATGAGCGTAATCGTCTGATTTTTGATTTTGATTCGGAATGATGAAACCAATTGGTGTTCCCGTAGTTTTGCCTTCAAAAATGCCGGATAGGAATTGTACTTCGTCGGCTTCTTTGCGCTGTGTTACAATTGCGGATTGTCCGGGTTTTCTGCGCGCCATTTCGTTTTGTATCGCTTCAAAATCGAGGGTGATGTTGGGTGGACAACCATCTATGATTCCGCCTAAAGCCTCACCATGTGATTCTCCAAATGTGCTTATTTTGAAAAGCGTTCCGTAACTATTTCCAGCCATGCGCGTTGTTTTAAACAAATGTAAGATTTTAGTTGAAAGATTGAAAGGTTCAACTGAATTCTTCTTTGAAATTGGAGTTTGGTTTAAGTTAATTTAATTTTCAACACCGAATTGATGCCGTTTCTTAATCTTTTGAACGTATTCAATTAATACAGCTTGCGTTGATTTGTGAAACTTCAAAACCTATACTTTGAAAAAGCGTAAAGTAGCATTGGTTGTCATTTCAGATGTGCATTTAGGAACTTTTGGATGTCACGCAAAAGAATTACTCCATTATCTGGCGACGATTAAACCTAAGATTTTAGTGCTCAATGGTGATATTGTCGATATCTGGCAATTTAGAAAATCGTACTTCCCAAAAATTCATCTGAAAGTCATCAAAAAAATCCTTTCGATGGCGAGTAAAGGTACAAAAGTATACTACATCACAGGAAATCATGACGAACTGCTTCGCAAATTCAGCGATACAACAATGGGCAATTTTTCGATAGTTGACAAGTTGGTACTTGAAATCGATGATAAGAAGGCGTGGATTTTTCACGGTGATGTGTTCGACGTTTCGGTGCAACATTCCAAATGGATTGCGAAGTTGGGTGGCTTGGGTTATGATTATTTGATACTGTTGAACCGCTTTGTGAATTGCTGTCTCCATAAGATTGGAAAAGAGCCGTATTCCTTTTCCAAGAAAATCAAGAGCAGTGTGAAAAAAGCCGTAAAACATATTGCTGATTTTGAGACCACGGCTACGGATTTGGCGATTGAAAAGCAGTATGATTATGTAATCTGTGGACATATTCATGAACCGAAAATTATTCAAAAATCGAACAAGAATGGCAGTACGATGTATTTAAATTCCGGGGATTGGGTAGAAAACCTTACGGCCTTAGAATACAACAGAAAACGTTGGAAACTTTACCGCTATTCAGACTGTAACTATACTGAAGAGGAGGAAGATCTGTTTGAAATGGAAAACTTAATCGGACAGCAATTGGTGGCATCCATCGTTTTTTCGCAGCGAATTAATTCGTTTTAAGCCCGCGCTAATGTTGGCTATTATATAACTTTTTAACAATATTTTATAAATAATAGGGACTATGTTTGCATCAAACAAAATCTACTATTATGAAAAAATTAATTTTTGCAGCAGTCCTAACCTTAGGATTTGTATGGAACGGTCAGGCTCAGAAGATTTCTGAAAATGCTTTAGGACTTCGATTGGGAGACAATGACGGCTTTGGCGCGGAAGTATCTTATCAGAGAGCGCTTGGGAGTTCGAATCGTTTGGAACTTGATTTAGGCTGGAGAAACAGCAAAAATGTTGATGCCATCAAATTGGCGGGATTATACCAATGGGTTTGGAATATTGACGGCGGTTTTAACTGGTATGCCGGTGTCGGTGGCGGTTTGGGTTCATGGCGTTATGACTACAAAAATGAAAAAGACAATGGAACCTTTGCGTTCTTAGCAGGTGATATTGGTATCGAATATGATTTCGATATTCCATTATTGGTTTCGTTAGATTTTAGACCTGAATTTGGTGGAAACGGTTATTACGAAAATAACTACGGATCCGATATTGGTTTAAGCTTACGTTATCAATTCTAGACTAAAATACATTCAATAAAAAAATCCATTAGCAATAATGGATTTTTTTTTGATGAATTTGTAGTTCAAATTTTCCAATCACAATCGTCGTGACTCAAGATTTTCTATTCAACAACGATCTCTTTTTTCGAATTGATTTTCACGATCGAATATGGATAGTAAAAAACTTCTTGCTCTGCTACACCAGCACTCTTGGGCGTTAGATCTTGAACTTTTATAATTATTTTGTCAGCCGTTTCTACTACGCTTTTTACACCAATCGTATGTCCGAGCGTTGTTTTTTCGCCCATATTCAAAATCACGAAATTCGATGTTTTGATCGCTTCAGCGCTAATTTTGTTTGCTAGTAATGGATCGTTCTGAAGCATTTTGATTTCTTTGTCTTCCGTCAGGATTTCATAAAAACGGATCGTCGCGCCACCGTCGTCTTGCTGTGTCAATATTTCAAACAACGCTTTACTTTCTGATGTTGAACGTTTTGTGCCACAACTAATTAATAATAATATTCCAAATAAGGTCAGTGTCTTTTTCATGTTGCAATTAGGATGAAGATTCGTTGGAATATAGCAGTCGTTTTAATAAAACTACTGAATACACAGATCACGGTTTTATCGCGTTAGCTGGTTTTTTATTAAACATAGATACTAATTGCGCGCAAATACAATTCTTCATAAAGTGGTAGAATGTTTTGAATGTCAAATTGTCTAGCGGTTGCAAGCGCTTTGATTTTAAACTGTTGCAATGTTTTTTCGTCGCGTAAAATTTTCAATGCATTTTCCGCCATCGCATCAATGTCGCCTACATCACTCAAATAACCGGAGATTCCGTCAAAATTGACTTCTGGTAGTCCACCCGAATTGCTCGATATCACCGGAACACTCAATGCCATTGCTTCTAATGCGGCAAGTCCGAAGCTTTCGGTTTCTGAAGGCAACAGGAATAAATCGGAATAACTCAATATGCGGTCAATTTCGTTGCTATTGCCGAAGAAAATGACCTTATCTTGTATGCCCAATTCATGACATAATTTTTCTGCTTTTTCCTTTTCTGGTCCATCGCCGACCATCATTAATTTAGCCGGAATCCTTTGTTGGATCTCATTGAAAATCTTGATAACATCAGGAATGCGTTTGACTTTTCTAAAATTGCTGATGTGCGTAATCACACGTTCATTTTCATTTGCAATAACCGAACGATAACACGGAATGCTGTTGCTGTCGATTTTTTTATTGAGTTCGATGAAGTTCGGAATCACTTCAATTTCATTGGTAATCTTAAATAACTTCAAAGTTTCATCTTTAAGATTTTGTGAAACCGAGGTTACGATATCGGATTTGTTGATGCTAAACGTCACGGCGGGTTTGTAAAACGGATGATTCCCTACCAAAGTGATGTCGGTGCCGTGCAAGGTTGTCACCATTGGAAGATCGATACCTTCTTCTTTGAGCATTTGTTTTGCCATATACCCGGCATAAGCGTGTGGAATTGCATAGTGAACGTGTAACAGCTCAATTTTATAAAGCTTCACCATATCAACGAGTTTGCTAGACAAAGCCAATTCATAAGGCTGGTAATGAAACAAAGGATATTCAGGAACGTTGACTTCGTGATAATGTACGTTGGGATTGAGTAACGCCAAACGCACGGGTTGACTATACGTGATGAAATGAATTTCGTGTCCGCGACGTGCCAATTCGAGTCCGAGTTCCGTTGCAACGACGCCGCTTCCACCAAAAGTCGGATAACATACAATAGCTATTTTCATAGGAAATATTTAGTAGCACGAATTTAGCGATACGATTAGTGCTTTTTGAAAAAATTAAGTTAAATAAATATGTTTATTTCATCGTCAAAATCAAAATACCGCCAATAATCATCAAGCCGCCTACAGCAATTTTCCAGGTGAAGGCTTCGTTTAAAAACAAAAACGAAAGTAGCAAAGTCACTAAGATGCTGCCTTTATCGATCAAGGCTACTTCGGAAACATTCCCGATTTTAATGGCTTTGTAATAAAAGATCCACGAAACGGTTGTCGTGAAAGCCGATACGCCAAGCAACAGTATGTCTTTTTTTGTCAAATGCGTGAAATCACGAACATTGTTGAACGCAAAAATATTGAGCCAAATCAGTATAAAGACAAAGGAAGTCCTGACGGCATTTCCGGTATCCGCCGAGACATTTTTGAGTCCGGCTTTTGCTATGACTGAAGTCAATCCTGCGAATAGCATCGCAATCAAGGCATAGATTTGAAATTGTTTCATTGCATCGTGTTTGATTACTATAAATGTAATAAGTAAAATTGAATTAACGATGCGCTGTAAGCCAAGCATTTGCTTGTTCGGCAGAAGTCGGTTTCACTTTAATCTTGTTGTTCACGTCGAGCAAATACATTGTAGGGGTCGAAAATATGCAATAATCTTTTGCGGCTTTACTTTCCCAACTCAGATAATCGCAGCTTGAAATCCAAGGGAAACTACTGGTGAATTGCTCGTATTCGCGCTTTTGACTGTCTAATGAAACGAAGATGATTTCGAGGTCGTCCTGCTTCTTCCAATCTTCGTAAAAGGTTTTTAATTTCGGAATTTCCGCAACACATTTCGAACACCAGCTTGCGCCAAAAACCACCAACTTGTATTGGTTTTTGAGTGTATACAAATGCGTGTTTTTGCCATTGACAAACGCAATATCAGGTGCCACATTTCCATTGGCCATTTTTCGGTATTGCTCAAAAAGCGCTTTGTGTTTATCATCCAATTGACAACTGTCGTCGTTCAGCATGGCTAGCGCGATGTATTCTGAGAATTCAAACAGGCTGCGTTTTTCGAAAAGGTTAAACCAATATTCGGTTACATTTTGTTTTAATTCTGGTTTCGTTTTCAAACGTGCGAGTACAACGTTAATGCTGCTTTTCAGATGTTCGGATTTCTTATCGCCGTAAAATTCAACAGCGGCGACATAGGCGTCGAGCAAGCCCTCATACAAACCTGAGCGCACTAGGCGTTCGTCACCGAAATCCAAATCATTGAAAGCGGCTTCGAGTTCAGGAAGGCTTTCTGGAGCGCGTTTTCGATTCAATGTCAGATCCGAGATCAATATTCTCAACTTTAGATAATAGCGCACATAAGTATCCTGAGACAACTTGTTGAGATAGTCCGGCATTACAGCATTCAATTGGGTCAATTCCGTTTTGAAGAACTGGTTTTTTTGAGGTTCGCCATTGTAAAACGGAATCAAGTAGGCGATTCCTGCTTTTTTTTCTTGTGTATTTTGATATAATTTTAAACCAGCATCAAATGTCGAATTTTCTATAGAGTTTGTGAAGTTCAGACTTTTCGTCGTAGTCAAATCGTCCCAGCGGATTTCGAAATTTTCGTGATTCAACAGTACAATCACTTTTTTACCTTTAGCAATTTCGAGCATCGCCGCGCCAATATAAGTTTCGGGGTAAGTGACCGTGAAGTTTCCGCTGTCATCAGTGGTCGTCTTATCCAAGGGATACTCTTCAATAATGGAAAATCCTTTAAGCGAAATTTCTTTGTTCGCAGTTGCATTGAAATGCCCTTTAATGGTATAGCGACTTTGAGCAAATCCTACGGCAGTTATAAAAAGTATAATGTATTTTATGGCATTCATCGCTTCGATATCATTTGAATAAATCCGTGTAAACATAAAAAAACTTCCCGTAATTGTGTGAGAAGTCTTTTATGAATTATAATTAACTGAAATCTAGTTTTTGATACAGCGAACGGAATGCCCACCTGATCGACCGTTTCCGATATTACTGTAAACAGCAGCGCTTTCAATGCGTACCATAAACGAATCGTTGTTATCAATCGTAGATGTCCAATACGCACTATCCAAGCCCTGATCGCGCACTGCACCAGAATCAAAAGCACGATCCCCAGCGATCGGAAATTTGTGAATGGAATTGAATGCTGAAGTCGTTCCTGTAATACTATATGCAGCTAATTCTGCCTGAAATTCGGCTTGCGTCGGCACTCTGTATCCGATTGGACAAGGATTGTTAATGCCGCTTACACCCTGCCATAAATTGTCGTTTTGAGGATCTCTCCAATCATAAATACCCTGATCATCTGCAACAAATAAAGCGCTGTTAGGAGAATCAGTATTGAAATGGTCTTGGGTTACTCCATTAACTGCAGTTCCTGCAGACACTCCTATACTTTCCTGACCCATAATCCAATTGATGCTGGCGTGACCGTCATTCCCTCTTCCCCATTGGTATAAACATCCGTACGATTCGAAATCTTTAGCCATTGTTGCCGCTCTACTCGCACCCAAGTTTCGATCCATCCAGATTTTACCGGTCATTGATGTGATATTGACTACTGCTGTCGGCTTTGAACCGTCGCAGATCGCATCCCCACCAACCGGATTTGTTGTTGGTCCACTTAATGTCGTGAATGCAATTTCCGCTCCATAAGCGGTTCCTGCGCTGTTTGTCGCATAAGCTCTTACATAATAATCCGTATCGGGAGTCAGTCCAGAAAGTGTACTCCCAAAAGAGCCTGCCGTTCCTGAAACCGGGATAATATTGTCTGCTGTTGTTGGCATGGTCTGGGTTGACCAGCAAAGTCCTCTTGTTGTGATTGCTGTCGTACCCGCTGAAGTGACATTCCCACCGCTCAATGCTGAAGTTTCAGTAATGGAAGTAACAGCTGTTGTGGTAATTACCGGCAAAGTGGAACTGCTAGTACCCATAGTCGTAAAAGTGACCTGCGCGCCATATCCGGTTCCGCCGCTGTTCGTTGCAAAGGCTCTGGCATAATAAACCGTTCCGGGGGTTAAATCGATCAATGAACTTGTAAACGTCCCTATTGTTGCAGCAGCATCGTTGATCACATTATCAGCTATTGTAGGATTTGGAGCAATTCCCCAACAAAGACCTCGTGCCGTAAGCGTACCGCCACCGATGGAAGTCACTTCGCCACCGCTGAGTGCACTTGTTTCCGTGACATTACTCACACTAGCCGTCGTCACCGTTGGAAGCACTATTGCGGTAAGTGTTGTTGTAAAAGTAACAATTTCCCCATAAGCTGTCCCTACGATATTCGAAGCGTAGGCTCTTGCGTAATACTGTGTTCCGGCGGTTAGGTTGCTGAGTACACAATTATACGTACCTAACGTCCCTGGATTTGACACTTTGCTATCGGCAGTAGTAGGTTCTGATGATGTCGAATAACAAACCCCACGCGATAGAACCGTTCCGTTTCCGCTCGAAAGCAGGTTTCCGCCTAAGGTTGCCGTGGTTTGGTTGGTGGTTGTAACTGGCGTCGTTAGAATGCTTGGCAATACGACGACATTCGATTCACTACTCTCGCTGGGCGTACATGACAAAATGATGAAATTGACAACGACCAAAAGACTTATCGCGGTTATAAAATATTTTTTCATATCAAGAATATAATTTTCACAAATGTAACTGATTTTGCATCAATTCAAAACGTCGGTTAACATTAAAATAATCAATGTCTTACGTTAGTGAATAATGGCGTCGTAAATCACTTTCTGAATGTCTTCACGAATGTTTTCCTTTGAAAGGGTATTTATTGTGGCATCAGGAAATGTGCGATTCGATAAAAAGACATACACCAAATCGGTTTCAGGATCAGCCCAAGCAATAGTACCCGTAAATCCGGTATGTCCGAAACTAGTTAAAGAAGCACAGCCGCAAGTCGGACCACTCGTTCCAGGCAGCTGCGGCTTGTCGAAACCAATACCGCGTCGGTTGCCTTCAGCGCAAAAGTAGCAAGTATTGAAATCGGTAAAGGTTTGCTCCGAAAAGTATTGTCGTCCGCCATAATTTCCTTTTTGTAGGTACAATTGCATCATCTTAGCGACATCCATCGCATTTGAAAATATTCCCGCATGCCCGCCAACGCCACCTTCCATCGCCGCTTCCATATCGTGAACATAGCCTTGAATTTGTTGGTGTCGGAAATAAGTATCAATTTCCGTAGGCGGAATACTGTCTTTTGCAAATCGCTGCAACGGATTAAAAAGGGTATTATTCATCCCCAGCGATTTGTAAAACTGCTCCTGCGCCAAAACATCCAATGTTTTTCCGGTTACCCTTTCTAAATATTCTTTGAGGATAATAAAAGTGAAATCGCTGTATTTGTATTCTTTTTTAGGCGATAATTTACTGTCGACAATCATCTTCATAATGGAATCGTGATAGTCGTTGCGAATGAACAAACTATCGGCGACTTGCTTTGAAAATTGTGCGGTTGCTACTTTATTATAATACTTTGGAAGCGGCATTTTCGCGCTATCCAACGTCGCTTTGTAAAACGGAATCCAAGCCTGAAGCCGCGCATAATGCGAAAGCAAATCTTTGAATGGAATGTCCTGTTTGTCTGAGCCACCAAATATCGGCAACATTTCTTTCAATGGCGTTTCCATCGTGATTTTGTGCTGGTCATATTGCTGCATTACGTTCGGTAAAGTCGCTATGATTTTAGTTAGCGAGGCGATGTCGTAAATATTCTCATTGTCAACTTTAGTCTTGCCATCATAAGTGAAATTGCCAAACGATTTCTGATACACCACTTTGCCTTTTCGCGCCACCAAAATCTGAATTCCGGGGGTCATTTTTATAGCAATTGCTTTAGTTGCGAAACCTTCAATAGTCGCTAAAGTTTGAGAGCTCATACCTACATTTTCAGGAATCGTGAAACCCAATCGGTTCAGTTTTGTAGTTTTCAAACCGTCATGCACTTTGAATTGTTCGTTGATCGAAACCGGCAGTTTTCCTTTGGCATCGACCGCTCCGAAAAGTACTTCAGCCGAGACGACCTGAGCGATATCGCTGTTTTGATACGAAACGACTATGCCTTCAATTTCATCAAAACCGGTAACCGGAATCAGCGCATAAGGTTTGGTGAACGCATCCAAAATCACAATATTGTTTTTCGAAATCTCGATGAGCCATGTCAAGTCTTTTTCGCTCATCGCATGACTTTTCCACGCTTTGTCGGATTTGTGAAAACCCAGAATCACTTTCGTGTAATACTTCAAGGTATCTTTGACACATTCGAGGTCTTCATCCTTGATTTCAGTAACTTCCGTATATTTTTTCAAGGTCGATACAAACGCACTATTGACATCGTCGCCCAATTTCACATAAGCGATTTTTTCGTTTTCAAGATTAGTCAACGGTAAGATGTCGTTCGTATTTTTTAAAACCGTAACTGCATTTTCGTAAAGTTCATACTGCAGTGCTTCATTTTTAATCGGATTAATATCATTGTAAATACCTGGAATTGCGACCGGCTTGTAGCGATGCAATCCCACTTTATATTTGTATTTTAGAATTTTCTTAACCGAATACGCCAATCTTTCTTCGGTGATTAACGAGTCCTGATACGCCATGCATATTTTCTCCGCAGCCACAGGCACGTTTTCAGCGCAGAGCAAAATATCATTTCCGGCTTGGAACGCTTCAAGGTCGATATCGCCCGGTTCGCGGAAGTTCTTAGCGGCTTTCATATTCAAAGCATCGGTAAAAATCAAACCTTTAAAGCCCAACTGATTTTTCAAAACATCGGTAATAATATTGCGAGAAACCGACGACGGAATATTTGGTCGAGGCTCTAAACTCGGCACATTCAAATGCGCTACCATTACAGACGACAAACCCGCTGCAAATAGTTTTTTGTAGGGATACATCTCAATGGAATCGAGGCGTTCTTTAGAAAAAGAAATGGTTGGCAATGCATTGTGTGAATCGATTTCGGTATCACCATGTCCCGGGAAATGTTTTCCTGTCGCAAGCAATCCAAGGCTCTGATAGCCTTTCATCAAAGCCAAAGCACTTTCAGCTACATTGTCTTTGTTTTCGCCAAACGAGCGGAAACCAATAATCGGATTTCTGGGATTCGTATTGATATCGAGTACAGGAGCAAAATTGAAATGAACGCCAATTCTTTTGTTTTCTTCACCCATATGAACGCCAACTTCTTCGAGCAGTTTTTTGTCCTGAATCGCACCCAAAGTCATATTGAACGGATACCGATACGTAGAATCCAAACGCATACTCAAGCCCCATTCCGCGTCGATTCCGATGAGTAATGGTATTTTAGATTTCGATTGGAAGCGATTCGTAAGTTTTGCTTGACGTACTGGACCACCTTGAAAGAAAATCAAACCGCCGACTTTGTTTTCCTGAATCAGTTTGTCGATCGCTTTAACATGCACGGAATCCTTATTCGAATAGGCAGAAACCATAAATAATTGTCCGATGCGCTCGTCAAAAGTTAACGTATTATAGACACTGTCGACCCATTTCTTTTCAATCGGTGAATCGAAATCTGGGTCGAAATTATGTTCTATTTTTTTTGCTTCGGCGATAACTACTGGCTGCGGAGTCGGAACTACTGCAACTTTCTTGGTGGCGCAGCTGATTCCTAAAACCACAATACTTGTCGAGAGGATTATTTTAAAAAAGGAGTTTTTCATTAATGTAAATTAAAAGAAACGACTGTGCCAGCTCTCACCGGCGGGAACTTCCCAGTTGTCATTCCATTCTTCGATCGTATTCACAAGATTATTGAATACAATCGTATTTTCGGAAACGGCTTTGTCTTTGGCCATTTTTTTGAATTCGATCAACGGCTTGTGGGCAATATGCTGACCCAATTTGAACGTTACATTCATTTTATCGAGCAAGTCGACTTCGTATTTTTGTTCAAGGCTTTGGATGAATTCGACCGACTTATCGATTGAGCAACCTGTCGCCATCTGAACTTCTTGGTTTACCGCCAGTATGATGAAACGGTTGTATTTCAACAAAAATGATGCTTCCAAGCTTGTTCCGTGCGCTGCCCACGATTCGACAAACGTTTCTAAGGCAGCATCGATCTCAGCCCATTCTTCCTCCGTAAATTTTCGGTTCGATTGGTAGATCCATAGTTTGGATTCCGGCGGTAAATTTTCAAAAGGAATGTACATGAAGTTTTGAATTATGAATTTTGAATTATAAGTTTTGAATTGATACATGATAATGATCAATTCGAGTTGTTGCAACTTCGTATTTTGGAATTTTACAAATCCTGTGCATTGGCAATTAATTCTGCGATATCCATAACCTTAACGTCAGATTCACGTTCTTTATTTTTAACGCCATCGGTTAACATCGTATTGCAGAACGGACAACCTGCAGCAATAATTTGCGGGTGGCTTTCTAGTGCGTCTTCGGTTCTTTCTATATTGACTTCTTTGTTTCCGGGTTCAGCATCTTTAAACATCTGAGCACCGCCGGCGCCACAGCACAAACCGTTGGCTTTTGAGCGTTTCATTTCTACAAGTTCAGCATCTAATTTTTGAATCAAATCACGTGGTGCTTCGTAGGTATTATTCGCGCGACCTAAATAACAAGGATCATGAAATGTAATGCGTTTTCCTTTGAATTGGCCGCCTTCAATCGTTAGTCTTCCCGTATCCAAAAGCGATTTCAAGAATTCTGTATGATGGATTACTTCGTATTTTCCGCCCAACTCCGGATATTCATTTTTCAAAGTATTAAAGCAATGCGGGCACGCCGTTACAATTTTCTTGGCTTCATAAGCATTGAGCACTTCAATATTCATCATCGCCTGCATCTGAAACAGGAACTCATTCCCTGCTCTTTTCGCCGGATCGCCCGTACAACTTTCTTCGGTACCTAGAACCGCAAATTCAACATTCGCACGGTTTAAAATACGCACAAATGCTTTAGTGATTTTTTTGGCACGGTCGTCAAAGCTTCCAGCGCAGCCAACCCAAAATAAAACTTCTGGTTGCTTGCCTTGGGCTAACATTTCGGCCATTGTCGGCACAATTAATTGCTCCATAGTTGTTGTTTAATCGGTTATTTGTTGATCTGGTTATTCGAAGAATCGGTTACAAATTACCAAATCTACAAATAACCAAATCCAGTTACTCGTGTTTACCGTCATCAAATACCTGAATCGTAACTTCTTTTTCAATCAAATCGGTAAATTTTCCTCTGTAACGCGTGGCTTTCACCAAGTGATTGTCGATCCAATGGTAGTTTCCGCCGCGCGGTTTTCCGAATACGATGCCGTGGTACTTGAATCCGTGTTTGTTTAACCAGATTTCAGTGTATTCGCGGTGTGCTTCCGTTCTTGAGGTAAAGAAAAAGATCACATGACCTTCATCGTACCATTTGTTTAACGTAACCAATGCATCGGGATACAACTCAGCGGTCAGCATTCTTTCCGGCTCTTCGTTTGGAATGTCGTCGCAAACCGTTCCGTCTATATCGATCAAATAATTTTTAATATCGGCTGGCAAAATCGGACTGATATGTTGTCCGTTTTCTGAAGCAGCAATCAACTGCTTGTCAATGTCTTCTTTTTCCATTTTCGTTTTGTTTCTAATTTAATTTGTTACAATTGATTAAAAACACCCTTAAACTCACCTATAAGAGAATTTTTATTTAAAGCTTATTATTAATTTTCGTTTTTCCAGTTCAATCGATCCTGTTGGTTGTATTGCCATGGCGCTCCGTTGTTTTCAACATTCGTCATCATCGCATTCAATGACATCGGTGCAGCACTTTGCTCCATGACTAAGTAACGTCGCATATCCATAATAATTGAAAGTGGACTAATATTAACCGGACATTCTTCAACACATGCATTACACGATGTACACGCCCACAACTCTTCAGGCGTAATATAATCGTTGAGTAATGATTTGTTATCTGGCACAAATACACCTTTGTTGGCATCGATGTTTTTGCCGACTTCTTCCAACCGATCGCGTGTATCCATCATGATTTTACGCGGCGATAGTTTCTTACCTGTAATGTTCGCTGGGCAGGCCGATGTGCATCTTCCACATTCGGTGCAAGTGTAGGCGTTGAGCAGTTGTACCCAATTCAAATCCTGAACATCACTCGCTCCGAATTTTGATGGCACAACATTTTCAGCCCCAACAGGCGTTGCATACGGATCGGCATTGGGATCCATCATCAATTTTACTTCAGCGGTTACCGAAGCCAGATTGTCGAATTTTCCTTTGGCATTTAAATCAGCGTAATAGGTATTCGGAAAAGCCAGTAAAATGTGCAGGTGTTTTGAAAAATATAAATAATTCAAAAATATCAGTATTCCAGTAATGTGAATCCACCAAAAAGCGCGTTCTAGTAAAGCTACTAGCGAATGATTCATTCCGTCAAACATTGGGGCAATGTATTGCGAAACCGGAAATGAACCAGCTTGATTGTAATGTCCGAAACCGCCCGACACATTTTGCAAATGGAAATCAGCAGCATTCATCAATAGAAATAAAGACATTAGGACTACTTCAAAATACAAGATGTAATTCGCATCACTTTTTGGCCAGCCTTTCAAATCAGAATGGATAAAACGTTTCAGTTTGATAATGTTTCTTCGAATAAAAAATACGATTACCGCGGCTAAGACCAACAGTGCCAATACTTCAAATGAACCGATTAAAAAATCGTAGACCATTCCTAACGGAGAAAAAACGCGATGCGTTCCGAACAGGCCGTCAATAATAATTTCAAGTACTTCAAGATTGATAATGACGAAACCTGCGTAAACGATGATATGCAATACACCAGCAACGGGTCTTTTGATCATTTTGGATTGCCCCAATGCAATTAGTGCCATGTTCGCCCAACGTTCTGATGTGCGGTCGGAACGATTGACATCTTGGCCTAAATTGATGTTGCGGCTAATTTTTTTGACATTCATTACAAAATATCCAACACCGATAATCAGCAAAATCGCAAATAAAATATTGTCTAGATAACTCATAATTGATCGCTTTTATTTCTTTTCCGGTGCTTCCGCAGGTGCAACGTAAGGCTTGTTCTTCTTTCCAAACACTGAGATATTGACGTATCGGGTTGGGTTCAGACGCACATCTTGTAACAACAAATCCAACTCCTTTGAAGTCTGTGTGAGGTTGTTGTATAGCGCATCATCTTTGAGCAATTTTCCAGCAGTGCCTTTTCCTGAGTTCAGACCGAGCATGATATCGTCAACCCTTTTCAAAGTAACTTGCAAATCTTTAGCAGTTTTACCCAAGTTGGCTTGTTTTAACGAATCTGAAATGGCAGAAAAATTGGTAGACACTTTCTGAAAATCAGTGACGATGCCTTTGATGTTCGTTCGGTTTTCGGCCAACATACCGTTGACATTTTGAGATGCCTTATGAAATTCGTCAATGGTTTTACTTAAATCCGACAGTGCATTTTTCAGATCCTCCTGCCCTTTTTTATCCAAAACATTGTTAATTCCAATTAGCATTTTATCCGCATTCGCTAAAACACTGTCTAGTTTAACTTGTATTGGTGCAATTTTTTCAGCCAATAAATCGGTTAATCCTTGCTTGACGCCGCTTTGCAGTCTGCTTCCTGAAACCGCCAGTTCGGGATCTTTAAGGTTTGGTATGATCATGATTTGTTTTCCACCGATCAAGCCCGATTCGTAGATCGTCGCAACACTTGATTTTGAAATTGGAAAATCAGATTTAATCTGCAGTTCGACTTGTAGTTTACCTGAATTATTAGAGAATTTAATCTCATTGACTTTCCCGATGACAAGTCCGTTCAATGTGATTGGCGCCGACGCAGTAAGCCCTTCGACGTTATCATATTCAACGTAAAAAATTTTGTAGGATGTCAGCAGATCTCTTCCTCTCAAAAAGCTATAACCCCAAATAAATAATAAAATGGATGCAATAACGAGTATGGCTGTTTTAATTTCTTTAGTAATTTTCAAAATCTTGATCTTTAGGCAAATTTAAAATAAAATATAACATGTTTAGGTTTATTTCAAAGCATCTTGAATACTAATTCTTTTCCCGTCTTTGTATGCAATTAGGTACGCAGAAGTATACCCTTTCGATTTGACTTCATCCAAATTCTTTTTAGCCACTTGGTAATCGGATGTTTCGCCGTAAGTGTATTTGTATAAAAATCCATCATCGGTGGTGGATTTTACATTCGCCAAGCCTTTAAAATTTGATGGTGTCAAGTCTAGTTTTTTGTTCGCAGCCGCAATCTGTACTTTAAACACTACGGTCGACATGGCAGGATTTGGCAGGTCTTTCTCTGTAATTGTTTCATTTTTCACCGTGACAGGTGCCACTTTAACCGGTGTTTCCTGTGCCATTTTCTTCGAAGGTTTTTCGATAATGATATCATTGCCATTACTGCCGTAGTATTCTTTTTTATAACTCACGATCGCATTGGCAATCGCCTGTGCCATATCCTGTTGCCCTTCTTCGGAATCGAGCATCGCACCTTCTTCAGGATTCGATATAAATCCGGTTTCTATAAGCACTCGCGGCATATACGCTTTGTGTAATACCATGAAAGGCGCTTGTTTTACACCACGACTTTTTCTGTTGAGGCTGCTAAATTGATCCTGAATTTTACTTGCTAGCGAAATACTGTTTTCTAAATATTCCTCTTGCATCAAGGTCAAACCGATCATGGAGCTTGGATTGTTCGGATCAAAACCTTCGTATTTTTGTTTGTAATCTTTCTCCAACGTAATTACAGCATTCTCACTTTTCGCTACGGCGAGATTCGAAGCATTTTTATTCAAACCCATCACATAAGTTTCACTGCCACAGGCCGCATTGTTTTTGTTGGCATTGCAATGAATGGAAACGAAGATATTAGCGTCTGTACGGTTGGCAATGCTCGAACGTTCGACCAATTCTATAAAAGTATCATTTCTGCGGGTGTAATTGACATCGATATTCGGATTGGCTTCGAGAATTTTTCCAACTTTTAAAACGATTGCTAACGTAATGTTCTTTTCGATATGACCATGATATACGGCACCGAAATCATGATCACCATGACCGGCATCGAGTGTAACTTTGAATTTTGAATTGGTTTGACTTAAGGCGGAAAAAGAGGAAATTAACGTCAGAAAAAATAATAAATGTTTGATTATATGCAGTTTACTCATGGTAATAAATAAAGTTAATTTTTATGAAAACCCTCGAGGTTTACTTTTGATATTTACTTATTTTTGACGAAAATTAATCATTAAGTTTGGCGCGTCGAAAATAAGCCATATTTTTACAAAAATAGCATTAAAACCTTTGCATACAAACTTATTTCATATCGTTTTATCAGCATTTTTCCTAACAATCGGAATCTCCAAAAATTATGGACAGGAATTAAATAATAAATCGACTTCCATACCCGCAAAAACCCAAATCGACAGCACTACAATCAATCTTAATGACGTTGCGAAAATTGGTGATACAATCAAAACCGATAGTATTAAACCCAAGAAAAGCATCCTCGATGGCAAGATAAAATACAAGGCTGAAAAATACACCAAACTCGACAGTAAAAAAAAGTTAATCACGCTCTATGATAAAGCAGAATTGTATTATCAAGATGTCGAGTTGAAAGCTGGAATCATCGTATTCAATTATGAAAATAATGAGGTCTACGCTGGCAGAATTAAAGACTCCACGGGCGCTTACACGCAGTATCCCAATTTCAAGCAAGGTTCAAATGTTGTCGAACCCGATTCGATTCGGTTCAACTACAAAACCAAAAAAGCACTGATCTGGAATTCGAGAACCGATCAAGGTGAATTTAAAGTCAAAGCCGAAGTGTCGAAAAGGGTTAATGACTCGGTCTACTTCTTAAAAAACGCCCGCTTTACCACGGCTAAAGACATTGAAGATCCAGAATACTATTTTAGAACGAGTCGACTCAAATTTGTGCCCAAGAAAAAGGTCGTGACCGGTCTTACGAACATGGTTATTGCAAACGTACCAACACCAATAGCCTTGCCTTTCGCTTTTTTTCCGATGACGGAAACGAGTCAATCCGGATTGATTATTCCCACTTTCAACGACAACAATGATCGGGGCTATTCGCTGCAAAATGGTGGATACTATCTGGCATTAAGTGATTATTACGATCTCGCCATTTTAGGAGATTACTACACCAATGGAAGTTATGCGACGCGTTTTGAATCGAGTTACGGGCTGCGCTATAAATTCCGGGGGAATTTCAATGTGCGTTTTGAAAACCTGATTAACAGCGAGCGCGGTTTTCCTGATTACTCTAAAACCAATATCTACAATATCCAATGGTCGCATTCGCAGGATTCGAAGGCGAGTCCGAATTCCCGTTTTTCCGCCTCGGTCAATTTTGGAAGTAGTAAATACTTCCGACAATCCGCGAGTCAACTTAACGTTGGTTCGAATCTGAACAATACTTTGAGTTCCTCCGTCTCGTATTCGAAAACTTTCAATAGCGTGCCACAAGTCAATCTTTCGCTTACAGCAACGCATTCGCAGAATACCAACACCGAGCAAATCAATATGACCTTGCCAACGCTGCAATTGAGCGTCGATCGTATTTTCCCTTTTGCACCGACGAACGGTATTAAGAAAGGTTTCTTCAAAAATATCAACTTGCAATACAGCCTCAGAGGCGAAAACAGAATTGAAACTACGGATTCTTTATTCTTCAAACCGCAGATGTTTAAAGACGCTAAAGTTGGATTTCAGCACAGTATTCCGTTGAGTACTAACTTTAAAGTTTTCAAATACTTCAGCGCTACGACTTCAATGAATTTTCAAGAAGTTTGGTATCTAAAAACCATTCGAAAAAACTTCGATGCTTTGACCAATCAGGATGTGATCACGGAAGTCAATAAATTCGATGCTTTCAGAACCTATTCGTTCTCTTCGAGTTTGGGAACTACAATCTACGGAACGTTCAAATTTGGAGATACAAAGAAAATCCAAGCGATTCGACACGTCATGCGACCTTCGGTGTCGTACAGTTATACGCCTAGTTTCGAGCAGTATTACGATACTTATGCAGCAGATGGCAGCGGAACGATGGTGAAGGATTACACGAGATTTGAACAAGGAATTTTCGGTTCGCCGGGTAAAAACCTTTCGAGTAATGTCGGTTTTAGTTTAAACAATACGTTCGAGGCTAAAGTCACCGATAAGGACAGCACGAAAACGGAACCTAAAAAAGTGATGTTGCTCAACAACCTAAATTTCTCTACGAGTTACGACATCACCGCTGATTCCTTGAATTGGGCGCCTTTGCGAGTCAGCGGCGGAACGGCTTTGTTCAATAATAAGATGAATGTCAATTTTGGAATGACGCTAAATCCGTATGCGATTGATAATTCCGGACGCGTTTACGACACTTTCAACATCGATAACGGCGGAAGTTTGTTCAGAATGACCAGCGCGAACATGACATTGAATTACTCCTTATCGAGTCGCGACGGGGAAGCAGACAAGAACAAAAATAAAAACCAACAAGGTCTCCGGAATGGTGGTCGCGAAGACGATTTGTTCGGAACCAATACCGACTTTAGCGACCGACGCCAGAGTCAATTTGGCGATGATGATGACGAATCTGACGATGAGTTCACCGGTTTCTTTAAATCGACCGTGCCTTGGGATATTAATTTTGCGTATCAGCTCACCTATTCCAATAACAGGCGGGAAAAAGAAATTTCAGGCAATTCCTTAATGATGTCGTTGAATACGCAATTATCTAAAAATTGGAAAGTAGGCGTTTCGTCGGGCTACGATTTCGTGCAGCAAGGCGTTACGTTTACGCAGTTCCGGTTCGAAAGGGATTTAATGAGTTGGCGCATGGATTTCAACTGGACGCCATTCGGAACCAATGCGTTTTGGAGTTTCTTTATTGGAATTAAGTCGAGTGTATTGAGCGACATCAAATGGGAAAAACGAACGATACCGGATCGGATTTTGAGGTAATTAGGAAATAAAAAAATCATAGCTGTTATTTGAAAGTTCCACCTTCTAACGATAAAATCTAAATTATGAAAAAAATCATCTACACAGAAAAAGCACCTGCGCCGATTGGACCTTATAGTCAGGCGGTCTTTGCAGGGAATACGCTATATACTTCGGGGCAAGTCGCCTTAAATCCCGTTACCATGGAACTTGTTCTTGGAACGATTGAAGTCGAAACCAAACAAGTCATGGAAAACCTCAAAGCGGTTCTCGATGCTGCTGGGCTGACTTTTGAAAACGTCATCAAAACCACGATTTTTTTGACCGACATGGGAGATTTTGTAAAAATGAATGCGGTCTACGGAAGTTATTTCGATGAAGCAACCGCTCCTGCAAGGGAAACCGTAGAAGTTGCGGGTTTGCCTAAAGGTGTCAATATTGAAATTTCTATGATTGCGGTGAAATAGTTGTAGGTTGTAAGTCACACTTTGATATAAACAGAAAAGCGGTTCAATATGGAACCGCTTTTTATTTGAATTGTCTGAAGTTGTTTCTATAGGCAACCTGACCAATTATTCTCGATCTAAACCCGACAACAGCAATTGGGCTGTAGCTTCATTCGTTGCTAATGGAATATTGTGCACATCGCAGACGCGAATCAGCATGTTGATA
This sequence comes from Flavobacterium sp., assembly GCA_031425295.1. GTDB lineage: Bacteria > Bacteroidota > Bacteroidia > Flavobacteriales > Flavobacteriaceae > Flavobacterium. The sequence continues at coordinate 64,495 of JANPJB010000049.1, forward strand.
TCAACTTCATGCGCGTGACTCGAATTCGGATCTTTAAAAAACAAAACCATTTTCGTTTTGCCTTCAGCGACTCTAGCTGCAATTTGAGCATCGCCGCCCATGGGTCCGGAAAGCATTTTTTTGACTTTAAAACCTGCATTTTCGGCTTGACCGCCTGTCGTTCCCGTTGCAATGATTTTGATGTTTTCACGCAGCAACAGTGCTTTATTCTTGTTTAAGAATTGAACCATTTCGGCTTTCTTTCGATCATGCGCAATGATGGCTATTTCCATGATAAAGGATTTTTTTAAACACAGATTCTTATTTATTCAAAATATGATATGCAATTAAACCGTCAATCGGCCGGCGTAAAACGTTTCCAATTTTGATTTTGTGTTTGTGTAAAACTTCCTCGAGCTCTTCTTTGAGATAAAATGCAATCGAGCCGACAAAATGCACCGGGACTTCAGTATAATTATCGAACTGCTTGATATAATTATCAACAAAGTCTTCCATTTCAGCTAGGATGTATTTTCTACAGAAATCATTGTCTTTGTGTTTAATGATGAATTTCGCAAACGTCGCCAAATAGGCATTCGGGTTTGGTTCTTTGTAAAGATTATTTTTAACGTAATCCGGTTCGATGTTGTATTCTTCTTGGAATTCTTTCGCGAGATCGGCAGGCATTTTGTTGAAGTAATAACCGCGAAGCAAATGACGTCCGAAACGGTTTCCTGAACAATCATCCATAGCGATGTAGCCTAGAGATTGTACTTTTTGGTGCAATACTTTCCCATCAAAGTAACTGCAGTTTGAGCCCGTTCCGAGAATGCAGACAATTGCTTTTTCGTCTTTTGGAGTTGTTGCATAAACTGCCGCGAACGTATCTTCATGCACTGAAACCGCTGCATGCGTGAAATACGCCTCAAATACTTTGGTCAGGAAATTTTTCATTCGGTCCGTGCCACAACCCGCGCCATAGAAAAACAGATGCGTCGCTTTGTCTTTGTTGTGCGAGATGTCGAATTTGTCATCGAGGCGGTGAATGATTTCTTCTTTCGACAGCACTTCGGGATTGAGTCCGAGGGTTTGCGTGGTAAACAATACTTTGCCATGGTCGTCAATGGCTATCCAATCGGCTTTGGTGGAACCGCTGTCTACGAGTAATTTCATGAATTTAGATTTTAGAATTGAGATTTTAGAATTGAGATGGCTCAAAAAGACTGAAATCTGTTGCTTATTTGATGCCCTAGCCCCGATAGCAGTGGAAATCTTTTTGTGCCGTTGTTTACTTCGTCTGTTCGCTGAAGCGCGAGTGGCATAAAAAATTGGAACGGATAGCGGGAATAGCTCCTAAAAATAAAAGTCCCATTAGCAAATAATGGGACTTTGTAAATGTACTATATTATTTCAACCCTGCAATGTGCACGGATAAATCGATGAGTTTGCTCGAGTAACCGTATTCGTTGTCGTACCAAGATACGATTTTGAAGAACGTTGAATTCAAACCGATTCCTGCTTTTGCATCGATGATTGAAGTTCTTTTATCGGATACGAAATCTTGCGAAACTACGTCGTCTTCGGTATAACCAATAATGCCTTTGTAATCAGTTTCGGAAGCATTTTTTAGCACTTTCATAATTTCCTCGTAGGAAGTTTCCTTTGCTACTTTTACCGTCATGTCGACTACAGAAACATCGATCGTTGGAACACGGAATGACATGCCTGTTAATTTTCCGTCGAGCTCTGGAATTACTTTTCCAACCGCTTTAGCAGCACCAGTGGATGATGGAATGATGTTGACACTCGCCGCACGGCCGCCGCGCCAGTCTTTTCTGGAC
>JANPJB010000050.1:0-9531 GCA_031425295.1 Flavobacterium sp.
TCGCCTCCAAAATAAGCAGTATAATCATCGCTTTTAAATGGTTTGTTGCAGGAGCAGCAAAGTGCGGCAATTGAGGTCGTCAACAATAAAAGCGTATTTCGTTTTATGCTATACATTTATGATCAAGCTAGTCTACAAAAATATTCAGTTGATTCGATTATTTCTGTTAATGCATCGTTAAATAAACTTTGCTTATATTTATTGGGATTCAGGCTGAAAAATAGCACTTATTTTTATACTTTTGCGAACAATTTTTATAAATCTGAATTCATGTTAGCAGTTAATAATCTATCCGTACAATTCGGCAAAAGAATTTTGTTCGATGAAGTGAATACCGTTTTCACGCACGGCAATATTTATGGCGTCATCGGAGCCAACGGTGCCGGAAAATCGACCTTTTTGAAAATCATCGCAGGCGATATTGATCCGACTTCGGGACACATTCACCTAGAGCCCGGAAAACGGATGTCGGTATTGAACCAAAATCACAACATGTTCGATGCGCATACCGTTTTGGAAACAGTACTGATGGGCAACAAAGTCTTATTTGCCGTGAAAAAGGAAATGGATGCATTGTACCTCGATTACAACGACGCGAATGCTGACAGGATTGGAGAATTGCAGGTGCAATTTGAAGAGATGAACGGTTGGAACGCCGATTCGGAAGCTGCTGCGATGTTGTCGAATTTAGGAATTGCTGAAGAACATCATTACACCTTAATGGGTGATCTTGATGGAAAACTCAAAGTACGTGTGCTTTTAGCGCAGGCCTTATTCGGAAATCCGGATGTATTAATTATGGATGAGCCGACGAACGATTTGGATTTTGAAACCATTGCGTGGCTCGAGAATTTCCTCGCCAATTATGAAAACACCGTCATTGTCGTATCACACGACCGTCACTTTTTAGACGCGGTTTGCACCCATATTTCGGATATCGATTTTGGGAAGATTAACCATTATTCAGGGAACTATACTTTCTGGTACGAATCGTCACAATTGGCAGCGAAGCAACGGGCACAGCAAAATAAGAAAGCCGAGGAAAAGAAGCAAGAACTGGAAGAATTCATTCGCCGTTTTAGTGCCAACGTAGCCAAATCGAAACAAGCGACTTCACGTAAGAAAATGATCAGCAAACTGAATATTTCTGAAATCAAACCATCGAGCCGTCGTTATCCTGCGATTATTTTTGATCAAGAACGCGAGGCGGGTGACCAGATTCTGAATGTTCAAGGTTTGAGCGCCACTATTGAAGGTGAAACCTTATTCACCAATGTCGATCTCAATATGGCGAAAGGAGATAAAATCGTTTTGTTCTCGAAAGATTCGCGCGCTACTACTGCTTTTTATGAGATATTAAACGGCAATCAAAAAGCGGATTCCGGACAATTCGATTGGGGTGTTACGACAAATCAGGCGTATTTGCCATTGGATAACCATTCGTTTTTCGAAAACGATTACACTTTAGTCGATTGGTTGCGTCAATGGGCGAAAACGGAAGAGGAAAGAGAGGAAGTGAATATTCGTGGGTTTTTGGGGAAAATGATTTTTTCGGGCGAAGAAGCACTCAAAACCAGTCGTGTATTATCGGGTGGCGAAAAAGTACGCTGCATGCTTTCGCGCATGATGATGGAACGTGCGAATGTACTGATGCTCGATGAGCCGACGAATCACTTGGATTTGGAATCGATTACGGCTTTCAACAATTCGCTGAAGAACTTCAAAGGTTCTGTTATTTTTACAACGCATGACCATGAGTTTGCGCAGACGGTTGGCAATAGGGTAGTAGAGTTGACGCCGAAAGGCGCGATCGATCGTTACATGACGTTCGATGATTATCTCGATGATGATAAAGTACAGGAATTAAGAGCAAAAATGTATTCTTAAATTTACGTTTTATTGGATATCAAAAAACTCTCGGTCATTCGGGAGTTTTTTCTTTTTATGACATAAAAAAAGACAACCACTCAAAGGAGCGATTGTCTTTCTCAAAACAAACATAAATCGAAATTTCTTTAATAGGCAACAAATAATAAGAATCCACCAAGTCTCAAGAAGCGGACACTTACTTTTTATTACGCTTATACGTCGTCTTTTAAAAAACGATTGTTGAATTATCGAATGGTAAAATTATGCAATTGGTCATATTGTATTCTTACAATATTAGTGTCATTGATTATAAAATTTACGGTTTTAAATGGCTGCTGGTTAGCCGTATACGAATCATGCAATTTTTACAAACAATTCTGTAAAGCGTTTTGAATCATTTCTAGGCATTTTTGTATGGTAAACTATTTTTCATTAACCAAAAAAATAACATTACCATGAATACAACAGAAACAAAAGCCAAAACAGCCGTGAAAGTTGAAAAAACGAAAACTGCTGCTGCTAAACCGACACAATCAAAAAGTACAGTTAAGGAAGCAATTCCAAAAACAGCTGTTGCGACACCAACAACAAGAAAGACTACAGCAAAAGAAACAGCTACAAAAACTGCCACAACAAAGACCAAAAGCAAATCGGCTGCGACTGTGAAGAGCACCGCTAAGACTGATGCTGCACAAACAAAAAACACGCCATCGGCTAGATCTAAAATGGTCAAACCGAAGAAAAATGCGGCTGAAGGATTGAGAGATCTTTTCATGGAAGGATTGAAAGACATATTTTGGGCTGAAAAAGCATTGACCAAAGCGTTGCCGAAGATGGCTGAAAATTCGTCAACGGCAGAATTAAAAAACGCATTTGAAAAACACCTTACGGAAACCGAAGGGCAAATCGTACGACTGGAGAATGTTTTTATCACAATGGGAGAAAAAGCTGTAGCAAAGAAATGTGACGCGATGGAAGGATTGCTCAAAGAAGCCGATGGCATCATCGAAGAAACCGAACCAGGGTTTGTACGCGACGCAGGTATCATTGCCGCCGCACAGAAAGTAGAACATTACGAAATAGCAACTTACGGAACTCTGCATGCATTTGCAATGATATTGGGTGAAACGGAAGCTGCTGAATATTTGGCATTTACTTTAGAACAGGAAAAAAATGCTGATGTAAAATTAACTGATATTGCCTTGTCAACAATTAATATCAACGCTGCCGAGAACTAATTGATTGGCTGTATCAGTAAAAAATCCAATGCATATATTTATTTATAACGCATTGGATTATTTTTTTGTCCGTATTTTCAATTCATGAACGGACCGTTTTTTATTTTTTCGTCACTTTAGAAGCCACAAAAACAATCAGTATAACTACTGCAATCACCAGGAATATCCCAACACCCATTCCGGCTTTGAAAATTCCGTTAATGACAGAACAACTTGTTAATGAAAGTGCGATTGAAGTTAATAACAGTAATATTGGAGTCTTTTTTAGCATGATTTCTAAGATTTTTTTTTCTATTTATCGTTATTATTATGAACGTTAAATTTCAAACAAAAAAGAACAAATCACTTATACTATGTGAGCAATATATTATATTATTTTCACAGCATAATTACGCAAAAGGAATGTAAATGTTGAAGATGGCGCCTCTACCTTCCGGACTTTCCGCAGTGATATATCCGTGGTGGTTCTCGACTATTTTCTTGACTATAGCCAACCCAATTCCGGTTCCAGGATATTCTTTGTTCGTATGAAGGCGCTGAAACAATTCGAATATCCTTTTTTCGTATTGCGAATCAAAGCCGATTCCATTGTCTGAAATGGTAATTTTAGAGAAGTTGATGTTGGGATTACCGATCTCGAATGGGATTTCACTTCCTTTAATAATATTGCTTTCAATTGTTATTTCAGGAACTGTTCCGCTATGGGAAAATTTAATCGCATTCGAAATCAGATTCGTCAGCAACTGTCGAAATTGGGAAGTGATTGCTTTAATGTCCAAACTGTTGCCTTCTATTTTAATCAATGCACTGCTGGCTGCGATTTCTTCCTCAAGATCGATTTTCACTTCTGCAACAATTTGTGTGATGTTGATATTTTCAACCTCAAACGCTTCTGTTTTTACGCGGGAATACGCTAGTAAATCCATGATCAGCCTTTGCATTCTATTCGCGGAATCCTGCGTGCGGTTTAAATAAGTCCTGCCGCTATCCGTCAGATTCTCCTTTTCAGATTCCATAATACGCGAGATCATCATCTGGATTTTCCGCAATGGTTCCTGCAAATCATGGCTTGAAATATAAGTGAACGCTTCGAGCTCTTTATTCACTTTAGCCAGCGACTGGTTGTATTCTTCAAGTGATTGGTTCGCATCGAGCAATTGCTTTTTGTGGCTTTCGAGATTTGTTTTTAATTGGTTTGAAAGTATCAGTTCCTGATTGATTCCAAAATATGCCACGATGATGATGATTAAAGAACAGATCGTCAGAAAAATCGTGAATATCGGCGTGAACGTTGTTTCTTTAATCATTGATTTGGTTCGGATTCTGAGCAGCAGGTTTTCCTCGTTCATCATTTTGGTAATTTGACCTTTCATCTCCGTCATAAGTTCACGCCCTTCAAGCCATCGTTCGGTCGGGATTTTTTGATAAGGTGCATCTTTGATGATGTTTCTCATCTGGACCACTCTTTTATCAAGGATTTTTTGAAAGTCTTCGAGATTGCGCTGTTGCGAGTAATTATCTTTAATGGATGCATTCAAACTATTCATCCGGCTTGCGATATCTTCAAGGCAATTTTCAAACTGTGAGACGTATATAGGGTCTTTGGTGAGTACAAAGCCGCGTTGGTCCGAATCCGCATCTTTGATTTTAGAGAACAATCCTTCCAATTCGAGTTTGACTAACGTAGTGTGATTACGCCAGTTTGACGAATTGATTAGCGTTTCAATTCGGTAATAGGAAAACACGGAAAGCGAAAGCAATAAAAGAATTGCAGCAATAAAAACGATTTTTATTCGGAATTGTTTTGGCCTTCCCATAGGATTTTAAGCGACTTTTATAACATAAGATTCTCTAGCTGGACGTTGATTGAGTCTTTCAAAATCAAACGATAGCACGTGTTCAATGGTTTTTTTTAAAAGTGAATACGATTGCGGTTTGCAGATGTAATAGTTTGCACCGTGCTCGTAAGTCGTGTCGACGATATCTTTATTCGAAGTAGTTGAAAACATGATCACTGGGATGTTCGCTAGTTTTGGACTGCTTCTGATTTCCTGAAGACATTCAACACCGTTTTTTTTAGGCATGTTGATATCGAGAAAAATCATTTCGGGCGGCGGCGGAACGTTTTCATCCAATACCTTCATTAAAGTGATTCCGTCATTGACAACGGTTAGTTTCGCTTCGTTCTCGTTGTAGATCTCCTGAAGCGCTTCCGCAAAAAGCATGCAATCATCGGCATCATCATCACTTAAAAAAATATTCTTGGTTGCATTCTTTTTGTTCAACATAAAGTAGGTTTAATTTTTAATTTTACGAATTTAGTCATTATATCGTTACGGCTTCGGAATAGTTTTAATCTCAAACGCAAACGCAATTTATTTTAAATTTAGTGCTCTCGTTGTGTCTTTTTCTGTATTTTTACGCACCGAACAAACACTTTGTTATGAGTCAGAAAGTATTGCTCACCTCAAAAGAAGTCAATATTATATTGCACCGTTTGGCCTGTCAGCTCATCGAAAAACACCTTGATTTTTCAAAGACGATTTTGGTAGGAATTCAACCTCGCGGTACTTTTCTCGCAGAACGACTCAAATCATTATTAGAATCGGAATACCAAATTAAAGACATCGCGTTAGGTTATCTCGACATCACTTTTTTCAGGGATGATTTCCGGAGAACTAACAAACCTATTGAAGCCAACAAAACCCATATTGATTTTGTAGTAGAGGATAAGCAGGTCATATTCATTGATGATGTTTTATATACCGGTCGCAGCATCCGCTCGGCACTCACTGCGATTCAGTCGTTTGGGAGACCTTCAGTGATTGAATTGCTGGTTTTAATTGACAGACGCTTCAGCCGTCATCTGCCGATTCAGCCCGATTACCGTGGCAGGCAGGTCGACGCAATCAACCAAGAAAAAGTACAAGTATGCTGGAGCGAAAAAGATGGTGAGGATGCTGTCTATTTGGTGCCGACAACCCATAACCCACAACCAACCACTTAAAGAATGAGCGAATTAAGCGTCAATCATCTATTAGGAATCAAATACCTTCAACCCGAAGATATACAGCTTATTTTTGAAACGGCCGATCATTTTAAGGAAGTTATCAACCGCCCGATAAAGAAAGTGCCTTCACTTCGCGACATTACAATTGCCAATATTTTTTTTGAAAACAGTACGCGAACCAAATTGTCTTTCGAGTTGGCTCAAAAACGTTTGTCTGCCGATGTGATCAGTTTCTCTGCAGCGCAATCGTCGGTCAAGAAAGGCGAAACTTTGATCGATACCGTTAATAATATACTGGCGATGAAAGTCGATATGGTCGTCATGCGGCACGCCAATCCCGGAGCAGCATATTTCCTTTCGCAGAACGTCAAAGCGAGTATTATTAATGCCGGTGATGGCGCGCACGAACATCCTACACAGGGTTTGCTCGACAGTTATTCGATACGCGAGAAACTCGGTGAAGTAGCCGGAAAAAAAGTTGTGATTGTAGGCGATATTTTGCATTCTCGAGTGGCACTTTCGAATATTTATGCTTTGCAGATGCAAGGCGCGCAGGTGAAAGTTTGCGGTCCGAAAACCTTAATTCCAAAATACATTGAATCGCTTGGTGTCAGTGTTGAATCCGATCTTAGAAAAGCACTCGAATGGTGCGACGTGGCGAATATGTTGCGCGTGCAGAATGAGCGCATGGAAGTCAATTATTTTCCGTCAACGCGCGAGTATACCCAACAGTATGGCGTTGATAAGGCATTGCTCGATTCCTTAAGTAAAGAGATTGTCATTATGCATCCGGGACCGATTAATCGCGGCGTGGAGATTACGAGCGATGTCGCCGATTCGAAACAGTCGGTGATTTTGAACCAAGTGGAGAATGGTGTCGCGGTGCGCATGGCAGTGATTTATCTACTGGCTTCTAAGATTCAATAAATATTATGCATTACTTTACATTCCACTTCTAAAATTGTAAATTAGCCTACATCTAATTGCTGACCCATGAAAGTAGAACAAAAAGGAAATACGGTAACCATCAAAGACACACAAGGCGACTTGGTGTCTTTCTTAATGAAAGTTACCCACGAATACAAGAGTTTCGAAAAGCACAACATCATTATTGATATCAGCGCGCATCCAGACTTGACGCCGCAACAGATTAATAGTTTTCTGTCACTTTCCAAGACCCATCAAAAAGCCAAAAAATCATTTGTGATTGTTGCTGATGGCGTTGATTTTAATGCGGCTTCGGATAAACTCACGCTGGTTCCTACGATTTTGGAAGCCCATGATATCATCAGTATGGAAGATATCGAAAGGGATTTGGGATTTTGATGAATTGATAATTAACAATTGATAATTGATCATTTTTTTCAGAAGCCGGGAACCTGCTGTCCGATACAATTTTTTGCGCTGAACCCCAGCACAAAAAGATTTCCACTGCCATCAGGGCTAGGATTTGCCGTACTATGAACCTCTTTTTTTAATGATCACTTATCACGTAAAATGAAATTAACCATACTCGGCTGTTATGCAGCAACGCCCAGAACCATTACCAATCCGACTTCGCAGGTTTTGGAAATCCGCAACCGCATGTTTCTAATTGATTGCGGCGAAGGAACGCAGGTGCAGTTGCGCAAGCACAAGATAAAGTTTTCTAGAATCAACCATATTTTTATTTCGCATCTGCATGGCGATCATTGTTACGGATTGATTGGTTTGGTGTCGACTTTTATGCTGCTGAACCGCGTGAATGATCTGCATATTTACGGGCCGAAAGGCGTTAAGGAAATCATTACGCTGCAGTTGCGGTTGTCGAATTCTTGGACGAGTTATGGTTTGTATTTCCATGAATTGGAATCAACGCAAAGTGAAGTGATTTATGAAGATGAGAAAGTGGTTGTGAAAACGATTCCGCTGAAGCACCGCATTTATACGAACGGGTTTTTGTTTGAGGAGAAAATCGGTGATCGCAAACTCAATGTTGATGCCGTTCAACAATATGAGATTGAAACTTGTTATTTTCAAAACATCAAGAACGGCAAAGACATTACTTTATACGATGGACGGGTTATTGAAAACCGGCTGTTGACCTTCGATCCGATACCGCCGAAGCGTTATGCGTTTTGTTCGGACACGGTATATGATGAAAGTATCGTTGCGAATATCGATCAGGTTGATATATTGTATCATGAATCGACTTTTCTTGATTCTGAACAAGCATTGGCAGGAAAAACGATGCACAGTACGGCGAAAGAAGCGGCATCGATTGCTCAGAAAGCGCAAGTTGGACAACTCATTTTGGGCCATTATTCGACGCGGTATGAAAGCATTGCGATGTTTAAGGAAGAGGCGCAAACCGTTTTTCCGAGTATATTGTTGGCTGATGACGGCGTGTCTTTCGAATTCTAAACGAACTTAGTACCTTAGCAACTTAAAACCTTAGCACCTATTGGCATGAATGACTTGAGTAATTTCAGAAAATCGTATGAGAAAAGTGAACTTTTGGAAAGCACGATTCCGGAAGATCCGATTAATTTATTCCACCGCTGGTTTCATGAAGTGAAGGAATCTGATGGAGCTGGAGAAGTCAATGCGATGACGGTTGCAACGATTGGTTTGGATGGGTTTCCAAAATCGCGTGTGGTTTTATTAAAGCAATATGACGAGAATGGGTTTGTGTTTTACACCAACTATAACTCAGAAAAAGGGAAGGCGATCCTTTACAATCCGAATGTCTGTTTGTCATTTTTCTGGCATGAAGCGGAACGGCAGGTAATCATTAAAGGCATTGCCGAAAAAACCACCGATAACATATCCGACAATTATTTTGCGTCGCGACCTGAAGGAAGTAAATTGGGCGCGATCGTTTCGAACCAATCGGAGGTAATCCCAGATCGCACTTTTTTGGAAAACAAATTGGAAGCGCTCGAAAAGGAATTTGAAGGAAAAGAAATCACCCGACCACAAAACTGGGGCGGTTTTCTAATTCGTCCCGTAGCGATGGAGTTCTGGCAGGGAAGACCGAATAGGCTGCATGACCGGATTAGATATGTTTTGCAGGATGATTATGCATGGAGCGTTAGTAGGTTGGCACCTTAAGCTACAAACACAGATATTAGGAAGACCACAATAGTGGTCTTTTTTTATTTTAGACTATTCAATTTTGGCTGGTTCGCAATTACATCAAGTTATATAAGTTTAAATTGTAATTTTGTAAGATTATATCTTTATAAATATTAAATTTTATGTATTTCATCGATTTTATTTTGCACTTAAACGGTAATTGTAGTAACATTGACTCAAGAAACAAAAACGTTCATACAAAACGAAAGAAATTTGCCCCACATCTTCCTTGAGTTTTAAAATATTAAAGATTTTGCCCCACAATCTACTTTAAACTTAAACCTACTGTTATGAAAA
>JANPJB010000051.1:0-3400 GCA_031425295.1 Flavobacterium sp.
GGTACTTGGGAAAACAAATCAGACGAAGGCGACCTGATCGAAACGTGGACAAAAACCAATGATAGTTTGTATGTTGGCGCGAGTTATTTCATCAGAGAAAAAGATACGTTGCATTCTGAAAGTATCGCATTGACGCAGCATGCCGAAGCTGTGCTTTACATTCCAACGGTAAAAGGACAAAACAACGACCAACCCATCACATTTCAATTGACAAAACAGACGCCAAAGCAATTGGTGTTTGAAAATCCGAAACACGATTTTCCAAAAAAGATCATTTATCAGCTAATCACTGCTGATAGTTTGGTAGCAACAATCTCAGGAATACAGCAGGGGAAAACGAGTTCGGAAAGTTATGCGATGAAGAAAAAATAGAACCACGACCAACAAATGCTGATCGTGGTTTGATCTATTTAACTTCTTATTGAACTGCTAACAGCGCATTGATATTCCCATAACCGAATTCAGGACTTTTAATAGGATAAAAAGCCGAAGATTGGCGCATTTTTGTCAATACCTGATCTCTTGTCCACGTTGGATTTTTTGCCCATACCAAAGCCGCAATACCAGCCGTTGTAGCGGTCGCCACAGACGAGCCACCGACATATTTTGATTGGCTGTTGTAATACCCATTTACCGGAACACTGTTGCCCGTTGATAGCCTTTGCATCGCCACGGTAAAATCGATTTTGCTTCCAGTGTGGCAAACATCGCATTTTTGATAAACCGCTCCTTCTTTCACGCCGGTCACCGCGACAACTTCAGCCATCGACGCTGGAAAAATCACGCCTACAAAAGTCGTAAAACTCGTGGAAGTTCCGCCAGCACTAAAGATCAGTTTTCCCCTATTGTAAGCGTATCGTATTCCGTCTTCAATTTTACCGACTGAAAAAACATGTCCCATCGACATTGAAATGATTTTCACATTCGCATTATTCCCCAAAGCCGTAAATGCTTTTTTGACGCCTTCCTGTTCTTGAAAGCCATCCAAAACCACATTGGCAGCAGCACGATAAATCACCAAATTCGCATTGTAAGCCACACCAACCGGCAATCCGCTATTGTTTCTAGGTGCGGTAGCGACAGCAGCCATGCTTGTTCCGTGTCCGCATTGGTCATTCGGACCGTCAGTTGTTGTGCTCCATGGCCAAATCGAATCAATATAAACGCCGAATTTCTGGATGGTTCTTCCTGAAGAATCTCCACTATTAAAACTGGAGCCCAACAATGTTTGATTTGGAGAAACTCCCGTATCTACAATTCCTATCGTGATGCCGCGACCGCTGCTGAAATTCCAAGCGCTTGGAATATTGTGCTGGTTGAATGTCCAAGGTACTCTTGCGTTTGGTGTCGTAGTAGTGTAATCTGAGGCACTTAGCGCTTCCGATTCAAATCCGCAACCTGATGAACCAGAACTTGAAGATACACGCACTTGCCCGTTTCGGATTGCCATATAATGATAATCCGCCGGCTCTATATAACGAATGAATTTGCTCTTTCGCAATGCGATAATCGTTTCCTGCTTTTTAATGATGACGTTCATTGTGTTGAGATATGCGTCAGCAGAAATCAGGATTTTGTCTAACGAACCAGATTCATACTGTTTAATGAGCTGTAGCAACTCATTTTGCATTTCGGCATTATTCGCGGATTTTGATCGATCGAAATCATCTTTAGAAGTACCGAAACCGATGGAAACAATATTATTTCCATGAACCGCCGCACTCCAAACCAATTGTTCCGAAGCTTGTTTCCAATTAAATGTACCTTTTTTGGCCAACGCGTCATCAATAGCAGCGTTAACTTGTGTGGTGGTCAATGGTTCCTTTTGGTCGGCGTTAATGACAATGGTGTTTTGTTCCGCATTGTCATCAGAACAGCCCGCCACGAGCAATAAAAATACACTGAGTTTTAATAATTTTGTCATCATAATGAATTGATTATTAGTGTTAGTACAACGAATATAACAATAAATATTTGTGATTTTAGAAATGTTAATAAAAGTGTTCACCAACGATCATACATTGACGCAAAAGACTATTTTAAAATTGACTTTTTGTATTACCTTTGCCGTCTTATGCTGAAAACAATCAACATCCTCAACAAAAGAGCGCGCTTCGATTACGAAATTCTGGAAACCTATACCGCCGGAATCGTGTTGAGTGGCACTGAAATCAAATCAATCCGATTGGGTAAAGCCAATATTACGGAAGGGTTTTGTGAGTTCAGCAATGGTGAACTTTTCGTCATCAACACGTATATTGAGGAGTACGCCTTCGGAAATCAGTTCAACCACAAAGCCCGAAGCGAGCGTAAACTGCTGCTTAACAAACGAGAATTGAAAACACTTTTCAAGAATGTACAGGCGAAAGGATTGACGATAGTTCCAACCAAATTGCATACTACGGAAAAAGGTTTGGCAAAACTTGACATCGCTTTATGCCGCGGTAAGAAAACCTATGACAAACGCGAATCGCTGAAAGAACAAGATACGAAGCGCGATTTGGACCGCATTAAAAAAAGTTTCTAAAGGCTATTAGCGACTTGCTTTTATGACTAAATTTGTCATGAAAAATTACTTCCATTGAAAACATTGCTTAAAAACGCGCGTGAACAAAAAGGCTTGAAAACACGGGAAGTTTCTCAAATGCTCGATATTGACCAAGCATTGATCAGCAAATTCGAAAGCGGATTGCGCACGCCAACCAAAAAACAGATCGCACAATTATCGCAACTGCTCGACATTGATTTTGAGACTTTATCGATTGCTTGGCTTAAAGAAAAAATCTTAAGTCAGATTCGCGATGAAGAATTTGGGATCAAAGCTTTGGAAGCAGCTGAAAAAGAAATGAATCCCGATCAAAAGCCAAATGCTATCGACCAGTTATTCGAAGAAATGGATGCACTCAAAAATAAAATGGAAGCGCTTCGCAAAGGATAATCAACTTGACAGCTTCTCGAAACCTTTCTACAGAATGAATAAAAGTATGAATTACCTGAATCGCTAAATTTGAACCGAATTGAAATTATCAATTCCTTTTTTTAGTTCTTATTCTCAAGTAAAGGTACAAATCGGAATTCGCCCAATTCATGTTTCTCAAATTGGGTTTCATTTTTACGGATTAGCAGCGTCATAATTTGAAGATCATCACCAAGCGGGATCACGAGCCTACCGCCTATTTTGAGTTGCGCCATCAATGGTTTTGGAATGATCGGTGCGCCTGCCGTTACAATAATGCTGTCGAATGGCGCATGATTTGGCAAACCTTTGTAACCATCACCAAAAGAAAGATGCTTCGGTCGAATCCCTAGTTTGGGCAACAATACTGAGGTTTGTTTGAACAATTCATTTTGTCTTTCCACACTGTACACCTTCGCGCCCATGGCGCACAAAACCGCGGTT
>JANPJB010000052.1:0-12179 GCA_031425295.1 Flavobacterium sp.
GAAGCATTTAAAATTAATTTGCGTCTTTTTTCTTTTCTCCATTGTATTTTTAAATTCCTGCAGTGGCGACGATGAACCTATCGATCCGGCATTGTTGATTCCAAATCCAACGGCTTGCGGCGAGCCTTCCTTTTTTACCGTTAGCGCTTTCATCAATGGAAATACCGTAAGGATAGATTGGGACAAAACGACAGCTAGCACTTGGGAAGTGCAATACGGAGTTCAAGGTTTTGCACCAGGCACCGGTACGACCGTAAATTTTACACCAACAAGCAGCTTAATTAGCGGGTTGGTTTCCAGCACCAACTACGATTTTTATATCCGCACCAAATGCGACAACGAGGAATTCAGCGATTGGATCGGACCGGTTTCTCCAGGTTCTGGCATTGTAGTGTGCGTCGATCCTAGCAATATAACCGCAGTTCGATCTACAACAGATCCGACAAAAGCAACCGTATCGTGGTCAGCCAATGGCGATGAGAATTCTTGGCAGGTGCAATACGGCACTTCTGGATTTGTAATTGGCAGCGGCACGATACTCGCATCAGCAACGCCTACCAAAGTATTGTCGAGTTTGGTTCCTACGACCAGTTATGACGTATACGTGCGTTCGAATTGTGCAAATAATCAAAATAGTGATTGGGTCGGTCCGATCATCATCAATCCGGTCGGGGTTATTACCACTTGTAACATGCCTACGAATTTCACGGCGGTGCGAAATGTAACGTTCGGAACCCAAGCAGCATTAACTTGGACAGCCGGCGGCACCGAAACTGCTTGGGAAATTCAATATGGAGCGACTGGTTTCGCTGTCGGTTCAGGAACAGCTGTAACATCCACGACAACGACTAAAACAGTTACCGGTTTGGCAGCTACGGCATATGATTTTTATGTTCGTGCGCAATGTTCGGCAGGTCAGAACAGCACTTGGGTTGGGCCGATCAATATAGCTGCTGTTTCAGGGGGAATCGATATGACTCCGGCATTGATGACGGCGAATATTGCTGGTGTTCAGTTTAATAATATGAAACCATATTTGTATTCTTTTACAGGAAGTGATGTCATCGTTCTCAATGATGGCGCTCCTGCGGCAGATCCTCAATACGTCTGGATTCAAGGTGTTACTTCTGATAATCTGAATATTTTAAGCGAAATCGATTTGTATATCCCGGACAACCTTTGGCAAACCGGTACGTATCCGCTTTCTGAAGTCAATAATTTTGAAGATGTATTGTATTGTCAGGTCAAAATGCTGACCAATCCGGGCTCGACAGTATCTACTTACAATCAAATCATCAGCGGAACACTTACTGTTACCGAATTCAATTTAACAACAAAAAGGATTAAAGGAACTTTCTCGTTTACCTATGAAAAACGCGTCGAAAGTGTTTCTGTAGGTACTTTTGAAGTCACGAACGGCACATTTAACTATGGCTTGGATGATGCCTATTTTAATTAAAAGCTCAGTAAGCATTTATAAAATAGACCTGAACGTAAATTCAGGTTTTTTTATTCTTCAAAGTAGTTGTTCAATAATTTTGAGATTCAATAACGTGTTATTTGCCTAAATTAATTTTATTTAGAGATTTAGATTAAATATATTTGTTTGCTGTCCCGTAAATTAAAATCTCACTCATGAATATACAGAAGTTCATTTTTTTTATAGCCTTCATCTCGACATTCTTCTTTTATTCCTGTGAAGACGAACCGATCGATCCCGATGCATTGACTGATGCCCCGGCAGCTTGTAAATCACCGTTGTCTTTTAGCGTCAGCCCATTGATCAATGGCAATACGGTCAGCATTGATTGGGATAAATCTTCAGGAACCGGCGCATGGGAAATTCAATATGGTGTTCAAGGATTTGTGATCGGCACGGGAACAACGGTTAATTTTTCCAATACGAGTAGCCTTATCGGCGGATTGATACCAACGGTAACCTACGATTTTTACATACGAACCCGTTGCAATGACGGTTACTTCAGCGTTTGGATCGGACCACTTTCGCCCGGCACCGGCGTTTCAAGTTGTACAGATCCTACCAATGTCACAGCAGTGCGCTCCACAACTGATTCGACAATTGCTACCGTAACT
Source organism: Flavobacterium sp. (assembly GCA_031425295.1). Lineage (GTDB taxonomy): Bacteria > Bacteroidota > Bacteroidia > Flavobacteriales > Flavobacteriaceae > Flavobacterium. The sequence goes on from JANPJB010000052.1 coordinate 2,095, forward strand.
TGTTCGTTAGCAGCCGACGCGAATTCGTGGCAAGTACAATTCGGGCCAACGGGTTTTAGCATTGGCTCTGGAGCGATATTAGCTTCGTCATTGCCTTCAAGAATAATTTCAGGTTTGGTTCCTACTTCAAGTTATGATGTTTACGTACGATCAAATTGCTCGGAAAATCAAAATAGTAATTGGGTCGGACCGATCAATATTCCCACGGTTGGTGTCAGCACGAGCAATGCCTTTTTTGCACTTGTTGACGGCGTGGAGTTTGTTGATGTCGGAGCAATCAACGTCAATCCAAATTCGCTTTTAAACAGTTTCCCTTCGATTTACATTATTGCTACGGATGCCGGTAACAATGTCATCGAAATCAACATTGCCAACGATGCAGTTGTGGGTACAGAATATTTCAACAACAATCTGCCTACCGATAAATTCAGGTTCTTTTATTTCAAACCACTACCGACGGAGTTGGAGGTTGATACTGATGGATCGCTGACCATTACCGAACGCACATCAACAAGAATAAAAGGAATATTTTATTTTAATGCCCTGGATCAATTTGGTCAAACCACAGCAGTTACCAGTGGAACTTTTGATGTCGAAATACCTTAAAAAAACGCAGAGTTTATGAATGCTATACATTGCTTACGCGGACTGATGGTCGCTATTTCCCTTTTTTTTTTTTCGTGTGAAAACGAACCCGTAGATCCGCAACCGGCTTCTCCGATTACGGGCTTAATCTGCAGCGTTCCATCGAATGTCACAGCTGTGAGATCGACGGATACTTCCATGGCTACGATGCTTTGGGATGCCAATGTCGACCAAAATTCCTGGCAAATACAATATGGAAATATGGGTTTTGTTTTAGGTTCAGGAGCAACAGTATATTCTAATGCGCCTTCGAAGATTTTTACAGGCTTATCAGAAACGATGGGGTACGATTTTTACATACGATCGGTATGTTCTGAAACCGAGTTTAGCGAATGGGTTGGACCAATAACTGTCGGGCCTGTCGGTGTTATTATCACAGCAAATTATTGGCCATTGGCAGCACAAAACCAATGGGTTTTTTCAATTGAAAACATCAACCAACCGCCGTGGAAAATAACCGGTACCGAAGTCATCAACGCGGAGACCTATTATACGTTTCAGCAAATCAGTGGCGAGCCATTGAGAAGGGTTAGAAAGTCAGCGGTCGGAGATTATTTTGACCGTTATGAAGAATATACAGATGCCGATACTACAATCTCCGGCAACGAAACCATTATATTAAAAGATTATCTACCCGTCAATAGCACTTGGACGAATTCGTATGTCGAAACCACGACCACAACTGGAATGACTCCAGAAGTGGTCAATGTGGAAATTGTCTCCAAAATCATTGAACGCGATGCGATGCTTACTGTTCCGGCAGGCACGTTCAATGAAGTCATTGCCGTGCAAAGAGTCAAAACCATCACCGCTGCGGGCATTCCCGACGAGACGATAACGACTACTTATTGGTTTGCGAAAAACCGCGGACCGATACAAGTTCAAACCGAGGAAAACGGCGTCATTACAGTTAAAAAACTTACGGCCTACATTCTGTACTAGCGCTGTGTCCATTAGACAAAAATCATGACATTGCCGTTTAATGGCACAAAAGTTGGCGTCTAAAAGCAACTGACGAATTAATGCGTAGTACAACGATTTTATAACAATTTCTGGTTTTGTTCCGCTACATTTGTTTGTCCTAATACGAACTTAATGTCATTTTGACCTACTAAAAAATATGTCACATCATAATTTATTTTCCTTTGACACTTTGTCATTACAAGAATTTGACACCGATGCAGAATTAATCCCATTATTGACTCCGGAAGATGAAGAGGAAATGAATAATGAAGAATTACCCGCTTCATTACCCATTCTTCCTTTAAGAAATACCGTGTTGTTTCCCGGTGTCGTGATTCCAATTTCGGCAGGACGTGATAAATCGATCAAGCTGATCAATGATGCCAATGCAGGCAATAAAATCATTGGCGTCGTCGCTCAAAAGAATGAAGCCGATGAAGATCCAACAAAAAACGACATCCACAAAATTGGCACGGTAGCCAGAATTCTTAGGGTTTTAAAAATGCCCGATGGCAATATCACGGTAATCCTTCAAGGGAAGAAACGCTTCGAAATTGATGCCGTGACTTCTGAAAAACCATACCTGAATGCGTTGGTCAAAGAAGTCGAATAAAAAAGACCAGGTCACCACGACTCTGAGTTTTTAGCCATTTTAGAATCCATCAAAGAGCTTGCGATTCAAATTATTAAGGAAAGTCCAAACATTCCGACCGAAGCAACTTTCGCCATTAAAAACATTGAAAGCCAATCGTTTCTGATCAATTTTGTGTTGTCGAACATGAATTTGACCGTTGGTGAAAAACAAAACTTACTTGCGATCAACGCCTTAAAAGAGCGCGCGCTCGAAACGTTACGTTTCATGAATGTTGAGTTGCAAAAGCTTGAACTCAAAAACGACATCCAATCGAAAGTGCGTTTTGATTTAGACCAGCAGCAACGCGAGTATTTTCTTCACCAACAAATGAAAACCATTCAGGAAGAATTGGGCGGTGTTTCCCAAGAAGAAGAAATGGACGAGATGCGTCAGAAAGCCAAAACCAAAAAATGGGACGACAAGACGCAGAAATACTTCGAGAAGGAATTGTCGAAAATGCAGCGTATGAACCCTCAGGCACCTGATTTCGGTATCCAGAGAAATTACCTCGAATTGATACTCGATCTGCCTTGGAACGAATTTTCGAAAGACAATTTCGATTTAAAAAGAGCACAGAAAATATTAGATCGCGATCATTTCGGACTCGAAGATGTCAAGAAAAGAATGATCGAACACCTAGCCGTTTTGAAACTGCGCAATGACATGAAGTCGCCAATCATCTGTCTCGCCGGACCTCCGGGCGTCGGGAAAACTTCAATAGGAAAATCGGTCGCTGAAGCACTGGGCAGAGAATATGTTCGTATCTCATTAGGCGGTTTAAGAGATGAAGCAGAAATCCGCGGTCACCGCAAAACCTATATTGGTGCGATGCCCGGAAGAATCATCCAAAGTTTGAAAAAAGCGGGAACGTCGAATCCGGTTTTTGTGCTGGATGAAATCGATAAATTATCAAACAGCAACCAAGGCGATCCGTCTTCGGCTTTGCTTGAAGTTTTAGATCCCGAACAGAACAGCGCTTTTTACGATAACTTCTTAGAGATGGGTTACGACTTATCTAAAGTCATGTTTATTGCGACGTCGAATAATATGCAAGCCATTCAACCCGCGTTGCGCGATCGTATGGAAATCATCAAAATGTCGGGCTACACGATTGAAGAAAAAACCGAAATTGCACGCCAGCACTTATTTCCAAAGCAATTGAAAGAACACGGATTGACTGCCAAAGATATCACAATCGGTAAGAAGCAACTTGAAAAAATTGTTGAAGGCTACACCCGCGAATCCGGTGTTCGAGGTTTAGAGACCAAAATCGCGCAAGTGATTCGTAACATAGCAAAGTCGGTTGCAATGGAAGAAGACTACACCAAGAAAATCACCGATGAGGACATTGTTAAAATACTCGGTGTTCCCAGAATGGAACGCGATAAGTATGAAAATAATGAAGTTGCTGGTGTCGTGACGGGCTTGGCTTGGACGGCTGTCGGCGGTGACATTCTCTTCATAGAATCATTGCTTTCGCCCGGAAAAGGAACAATGAGTATCACCGGAAATCTCGGCACCGTGATGAAAGAATCGGCGACAATTGCACTCGAATACATCAAAGCCAATGCATCGTTGTTGGCATTGGATTCGGAAATGTTATCCAAATACAATATCCACTTGCACGTGCCCGAAGGCGCTACCCCTAAAGACGGACCCAGTGCTGGAATTGCAATGCTGACATCATTAGTATCGCTGTTTACACAAAAACGGGTCAAGAAAAGTATCGCAATGACCGGCGAGATTACACTGCGCGGAAAAGTACTTCCCGTTGGTGGCATCAAAGAGAAAATCCTCGCGGCCAAAAGAGCCAACATCAAAGAGATCATCATGTGCTACGAAAACAAACAGGACGTGGATGAAATTAAAAAGGAATATATTGAAGGCTTGACTTTTCACTATGTCAAAGAAATGAGTGACGTATTAAAATACGCACTGACGGATCAGAATGTCAAGAACGCTAAAAAACTATAATTAAAAACGGTTCATTTAATGAGCCGTTTTTTTATTAAAAATAATATCTTCGCATTCGCGTTATACTTACACAAATAGCGCGCGCCAAAATGATAAAACCATTCCTTTATTTTGCTTTTTTTTTATGTAACACTATTGCATACAGCCAAGTAGGAGGTCAGTCGGTATATCAATTTTTGAATTTAGTAACTTCGCCCAGACAATCCGCGCTTGGTGGAAAAACCCTGACGATTTACGATCAGGATGTCAATCAAGCACATTTCAATCCGGCGACGATTAATCCTGAGATGGACAACCGCATGTCGCTGAATTATGGCAGTTACTTTGGGGAAGTCACTTACGGTACGGCAGCTTACGCGTATACTTACGACCGTCACCTGCAGACTTTTCACGCCGGAATCAATTATGTGAACTATGGGAAATTTGACGGTTACGATGAAAATGGAACGCCGACATCAACTTTTACCGGAAGCGATATTGCGTTGTCTTTTGGTTATGCTTACAACATTCCGAATACCGATTTCCATGTAGGCGCCAATGGTAAATTGATCAATTCCGCTTTGGAAAGTTACAATTCCTTTGGCGGCGCCATCGATTTAGGCATGATTTATATTGATGACTACAACGGAATCAACTATGCTTTGGTCGTTCGAAATATCGGAACCCAGTTTACGACTTATGCCGGAACGCAGGAGAATCTTCCGCTCGAAGTAATGGCTGGAATATCGCAGCAAATTGAAAATGTACCGATTCGCTGGCACCTGACACTCGAAAATCTGCAGCAATGGAACGTGAGTTTTTCGAATCCGGCACGTGCTCAAAATTCGATTGATGGCTCTTCGACACCCGAAAAAACTTCGTTCTTCAATAATGCATTACGGCACGTCATTTTCGGAGCGGAATTGTTCCCGCAGCGTGGATTCAATCTCCGTGTAGGATACAACTTCAGAAGAGGCGAGGAACTTCGACTGCTAGAGCAACGGAATTTCTCCGGAATCTCCATCGGTGTGGGATTAAAAATGGGGCGCATCAAATTCGATTATTCGTATTCGCGCTATACTTTAGCCGCCAACACGAGCTTGTTCGGGCTCACAATCGATTTCAATGAACAATAATTAGAAAATAAAACTTTGTGACTTAAAGCCTTTCGCGGCATCACCCTATGAAAAAAATCACCATAGCCATTGACGGTTATTCTTCCACTGGAAAAAGTACTTTAGCGAAACAGCTTGCCCAAAAGTTGGGTTATGTGTATGTAGACACTGGCGCCATGTATCGCGCCGTGACTTATTTTGCGATGCAGCACGGTTATATCAATGCCGAATTTTTCGACAAACAAACGTTGATTTTGGCTTTGCCATCGGTGCAATTGGAGTTTCATTTCAATGCCGATTTGGGTTTTGCTGAAATGTACCTTAACGGAACGAATGTCGAATCTGAAATTCGTACGATTGAAGTGTCGAATTTCGTCAGCAAGATTGCCGAGGTTTCCGAAGTGCGTTCGAAACTCGTCGAGCAGCAAAAGCAAATGGGCAAGGGCAAAGGCATTGTGATGGATGGGCGTGATATCGGAACGGTCGTTTTTCCAAAGGCAGAACTTAAAATATTCATGACCGCAAGTCCGGAAACCCGCGCGCAACGTCGTTTTGATGAACTACAAAGTAAAGGACAAAACGTGCCTTATGAAGCGGTTCTCAAAAATGTAGAGGAACGCGATTATATCGATACACACCGCGACGATTCGCCATTGGTCATTGCTGATGATGCGATTGAAATCGACAATTCTTACCTTACTAGAGAAGAACAATTTGAAGCCGTTTTGAGCTTGGTTGATGAGGTATCGAAAACGTTGTAAACTTTTGCTTTTGTCATTATTAATGTTAGATTTACAATCTCTTTACATTAAAAATAAAAACAAAAATCATGAGTATCAAGTTCAAATTGACAATAATGAGTTTCCTCCAATTCTTTGTTTGGGGCGCATGGCTGATTACTGTGGCGAATTATTGGTTCGGTACCAAACAATGGAGTGGCGCGGAGTTCGGAGCGATTTTTTCAACCTTGGGATTGTCCTCGATTATTATGCCGGCACTTACGGGTATCATTGCTGATAAATGGATGAATGCCGAAAAACTGTACGGAATCCTGCATATTCTTAGCGGTTGTGCTTTACTTTACATTCCACAAGTGGATAATCCAACGACTTTTTATTATGTGATTTTTGCGGCGATGATTTGCTATATGCCGACGATTTCGTTGTCGAACTCCGTTGCCTATACGATTCTGAAAAACAACAAATTCGATGTTGTGAAAGTATTCCCGCCAATCCGTGTATGGGGAACCGTAGGTTTCATCGTCGCGATGTGGATTACGAATCTTTCTGGTAACAAAGCATCTGCGAATATGTTTTATTTCTCAGCGATTGCTGCTTTTGTTTTAGGAGTTTACTCTTTTACCTTACCGAAATGTCCGCCACAAAAATTGATTTCCGATGACGCTTCGCTAACTGAGAAATTAGGTTTGACGGCTTTCAAACTTTTTGGCACTTATAAAATGGCGCTGTTCTTTTTGTTCTCGATGTTTTTAGGCGCTGCTTTGCAATTGACTAATATGTACGGCGACGTTTATTTATCTGAATTTGCGAATGTTCCGGAATTTGCGGATTCGTTTGTCGTAAAATATTCTACGATCATCATGTCGATTTCGCAGATTTCTGAAACCTTATTTATTTTGGCAATTCCTTTTTTCCTGAAGCGATTTGGCATCAAGCAAGTGATGTTGATTTCGATGTTGGCTTGGGTATTGCGTTTCGGATTGTTTGCGTACGGAAATCCCGTTGATGGTTTGTGGATGATTATTATGTCATGTATTGTTTACGGAATGGCGTTCGATTTCTTTAATATTTCAGGTTCATTATTTGTGGAAACTACCACCGATTCTAAAATTCGTTCTTCAGCACAAGGCTTGTTCATGATGATGTCGAATGGTTTCGGCGCATTCTTCGGAGGTTTACTCAGCGGAATGCTCATCGATACGTATTTCACTCACAATGGCCAACGCGACTGGCACAACATCTGGCTGACTTTTGCGGGTTATGCTTTGGTGATTGCTGTGGCGTTTGCGGTATTGTTTAAGCACAAGCACGATCCGAAAGCGGTTGAAAATGTCGGGCATTAATATAATTTCATATCATCTCTAAAATCTAAAAATGACAACTGTAAATGCTTATTTAACTTTCAACGGCACTTGTGAAGCGGCATTTGATTTCTACAAATCCGTATTTGGCGGTGAGTATGCTTATGTCGGGAGGTATAAAGACATGCCGCCGTCTAACGACCCGAATTGTCCTGCACCTTCAACAGCTGATGGCGAGAAAATTATGCACGTATCGTTACCGATCAGCAAGGAAACAATTCTAATGGGAAGCGACAGTTCCGAAGCTTTTGGAAAGGCAACGACGATGGGCGATAATATTGCATTATCGATCAATACCCACAGCACAGAGGAAGCGGATCGTTTGTTTAACGGACTTTCAACAGGCGGAAGAATTAATATGCCGATGGAGAAAACCTTTTGGGGCGCTTACTTTGGAATGTTTACCGATAAGTTTGGCGTGCATTGGATGGTGAATTACGATGAGGTTCAGTAATAAAATTTTAATTGAATTTGAAAACCCGATATGTGAAGAATGTATCGGGTTTTTTATGGATTGTAAGATTTTAAGATGCGCTCTCGTAAAATCTTACAGTCTTGTATCCGATTGCCCTAGCCCCGATAGCAGTGGAAAAGCCCGCAGCGCAGCGAGGACTTGCAACGGATAGCGGGATCAGCTCCCAACCAAAAAAATATCCCTTTTGCCTTTGTCTTTTAACTCAAATTTCTCACCCTAAAAGTTTGCATTTCAAAAAAATAGCCTTACTTTTGCCCACCTTTTGGCGGAGAAGTGTTTCCTTAAGGTATCAACAAATTCAAATCAACAACTTCTGTTTTTTTATCCGCGCTAAGAAACTCAAAGAGAACAGAATACAAATTATTAAGCATGTCTGAATTATTAAAATCACAAACGGAATTTTTAGAGAATTTTAACTGGCACAATTTCCAAGAAGGAATCGACGCGGTAGACGAAAGCAACCTTAAAGAATTTGAGGATATGGTTTCTAAAACTTTTATCGATACGGATCAGGAAGAAGTCGTAGAAGGTGTTGTAGTTCGTATCACGGACCGTGACGTTATCGTTGACATCAACGCAAAATCGGAAGGTGTTATTTCTTTGAATGAGTTCCGTTACAATCCAAGCCTTAAGGTTGGAGACAAAGTAGAAGTATTGATTGACGTTCGCGAGGACAAAACAGGTCAATTGGTGCTTTCACACAGAAAAGCAAGAACCATTAAATCATGGGATCGTGTTATCGCTGCTAATGAAACAGGAGAAATCGTTAACGGTTTCGTAAAATGCAGAACCAAAGGCGGTATGATCGTAGACGTTTTCGGAATCGAGGCGTTCTTACCAGGTTCACAAATTGATGTGAAGCCAATCCGTGATTACGATGTATATGTAAACAAAATGATGGAATTCAAAGTTGTGAAAATCAACCACGAATTCAAAAACGTTGTCGTATCGCACAAAGCGCTTATCGAAGCGGATATCGAAGTACAGAAAAAAGAAATCATCGGTCAATTGCAAAAAGGACAAGTATTAGAAGGTGTTGTTAAAAACATTACTTCTTATGGTGTGTTCATCGACTTAGGTGGTGTTGACGGATTGATTCACATTACGGATCTTTCTTGGAGCAGAATCAACCATCCAAGTGAAGTATTGGAATTAGATCAGAAATTAAATGTGGTTATTCTTGATTTCGATGATGAGAAAACAAGAATCCAATTAGGATTGAAACAATTGAACGCGCACCCTTGGGATGCTCTTGACGCTAAATTGGCGGTTGGAGACAAAGTGAAAGGTAAAGTAGTAGTAATCGCTGATTACGGTGCATTTATCGAAGTAGCGGAAGGTGTTGAAGGTTTGATTCACGTATCTGAAATGTCTTGGTCTACGCACTTGCGTTCGGCTCAAGATTTCGTAAAAGTGGGTGATGTTGTCGAAGCACAAATCCTTACTTTAGACCGTGATGACCGTAAAATGTCATTGGGTATCAAGCAATTGAGCCAAGATCCTTGGACAGACATCACGTCTAAATATCCTGTAGGTTCTAAACATTCAGGTATCGTTCGTAACTTCACCAACTTCGGAATTTTCGTAGAATTGGAAGAAGGAATTGACGGATTGATTTACATCTCTGACCTATCATGGACAAAGAAAATCAAACACCCATCTGAATTCGTAAACGTTGGTGAAAAACTTGACGTGGTTGTTTTAGAATTGGATGTTGATGGCCGTAAATTGTCATTGGGTCACAAACAAACGACTGCTAATCCTTGGGATCAGTATGAGGATTCTTTCGCTGTTGGAACCATCCACAACGGAACCATCTCTGAAATCGTTGACAAAGGTGCTACTGTAGAATTCGGTGATGATATCGTTGCTTTCATTCCAACACGTCACCATGAAAAAGAAGACGGTAAGAAATTGAAAAAAGGCGAAGAAGCTGATTTCAAAGTAATCGAGTTCAACAAAGAATTCAAAAGAGTGGTAGCTTCTCACACGGCAATTTTCCGTGAAGAAGAAGAGAAAAACGTGAAAGCGGTTTCTGAAAATGTTTCCAATAACAACAATAACAATGCACCTGCTGCAACGTTAGGAGATAACAATGATATCTTGGCTGATTTGAAAGCGAAGATGGAAAAGAAAGAGAAAAAATAATTTTTTCTTCCTTATAGTAAAAAGCCTCGTAGTGATACGGGGCTTTTTTTA
>JANPJB010000053.1:0-32743 GCA_031425295.1 Flavobacterium sp.
TAAAATTAACATACAACAAAGCACGTCAAGCAGCCATTACAAACGAGATCCTTGAAATCGTTGGTGGAGCGGAAGCTTTGAAAGGATAAGAAAAAATGCAATTTTTTCAAATCTTTAAATAGCGAAGCTTTGAAAGGATAAGAAAAAATGCAATTTTTTCAAATCTTTAAATAGCGAAGCTTTGAAAGGATAACACAAACAAAACGCAAACTGAAAAGAGCCGACAGAAATGTCGGCTTTTTTATTTCCCGCGTGCGACAAACCAAACAAATCCTTATTTTTGTTTGCAACATCAAGAAACAATTGGGACTTTACAAAAATCTTTTCAAGCAAACCGCCATCTACGGACTCGCAACAGTGTTTCCGCGCATGATGAGTTTTTTCCTCGTGCCGCTCTATACCGAGCTGTTGCCCAAAGAAGCATACGGAAAAGTTAACATCATTTTTTCGTACCTCATTTTCTTCAATGTGATCCTCGCTTATGGTATGGAAACTGCTTTTTTCCGTTTTTACAATAAAGAAACCGATAAGAAAAACGTAGTCGATACGGCGGCGGTATCCATTTTCTGGACCACTTTAATATTTCTTGCTTGTGCCTTACTGTTCCGAAATACGCTCGCTTTCTATTCGGAAATTGATGTACAATATGTGACCTACACCATTTGGATTATTGCACTAGATGCGCTTGTCGTGATCCCATTTTCGAAACTTCGTGCAACCCAACGGTCGATGTTTTACGCGGTTTTAAAGATGGGCAATGTTACCGTCAACCTCGTACTCAACCTCTTCTTTTTGATTTTCCTTCCGAAGCTGGCGGTGTCAAATCCGGGAAGTTTTTTCGACACGATTTATGTCGAGAACTTCCAAATCGGCTACATTTTCATCTCGAACATCATGGCAAGTTTGCTGACTTTTTTAGTGCTCTCGCCCGATTATTTCAAAATCAAATGGCACCTCGACCGCGAACTGTGGAAACGCATGCTGCGCTACGGAATGCCTATACTAGTGGCCGGAATCGCATTCGCCATCAACGAACAATTCGATAAAATCCTGCTTGGGAAATTACTACCGAAAAACATTGCAGATGCAGAAGTCGGTATCTATTCCGCTTGTTATAAGTTGGGCTTGTTTATGGTGCTTTTTCGCACCGCTTATACGTTGGGCATCGAACCGTTCTTTTTCAGCCACGCCGACAAAAAAAACGCCACACAAACGTATGCGACCGTCACAAAGTACTTTGTGATTTTCGGTTCGTTCATGATGCTTGGTGTGATTGTATTTGCCGACTTGTTCAAAAGCATTATGATTCGCGACAGCTCGTATTGGGAAGCCATGAAAGTCGTCCCGCTCATTATCCTAGCAAACTTTTTCCTCGGCATCTACACGAATTTATCGGTCTGGTACAAACTGATCGACAAAACCTACATTGGCGCTTGGATTTCCATTGTTGGCGCCGTCGTAACCCTAGCGCTCAACTTTTTTTTGATCCCGAAATACAGCTACATGGGTTCGGCAATCGCTACGATTTCCGCCTATGGCAGCATGATGTTGATCTCCTATTTCATGGGGCAAAAGCATTACCCGATTCCATATGACAAGAAAAAAATCGGAGGTTATCTCGGTGTATCAATCGTATTTTCTATCGTGTCGTTTTATTACTTCCGCGAGAATTACTTCGTCGGAGCTGCGCTGCTGATCGTATTTTTATATTTCATCTACCACAACGAAAAAGAAACTTTACAACGTATTATGAACCGTAAATCAACTTAGGAGCTATTCCCGCTATCCGCTACTATCTTTTCCGCCGAACACCGGCGCAAAAGGATAGCCGCTATTATCGGGGCTAGGGCAATCCGTAAATATCCAGTACAACCTAAAATTAAAACCCGCGCCAATCCGCAAAACCCGCGGCATCCGCGTTCAAAATAATAATTCCAATGAAAATCAAAATCATCAACCAATCCCAACACGCCTTACCAAACTACGAAACCATCGCTTCCGCCGGCATGGATTTGCGCGCTAACTTAAAGGAATCCATTACTTTAAATCCACTCGAAAGAGCGATTGTCAAAACCGGACTATTCATAGAATTACCCATCGGTTACGAAGCACAAGTACGCCCAAGAAGCGGACTCGCTGCCAAAAAAGGCATCACCGTACTGAATTCACCCGGAACCGTTGATGCCGACTACCGCGGGGAAATCGGAGTGATCCTAGTAAATCTTTCAAACGAACCGTTCGTGATCGAAAACGGTGAGCGCATCGCCCAGCTGATCATCGCGCAACACGAGCGGGCCGAATGGATCGAGGTCGAAACATTATCGGAAACCTCACGCGGTGAAGGTGGATTCGGCAGCACAGGTGTGAAGTAATTTTGCCGCAATCAAAGTATATTTTGCCAGCAATCAAGCCAATCCCACAAAATCAGCGCGAACCCATTATAGACATCCTAAGAGGTTGGGCACTATTTAGCGTAGCCATTATGAATTATGCTACAATTTATGGTTGGAACAATCATTCAAAAATCCGCGTAGAAAGTAGTTTAAGCGCATTTTTTCAAACCACAGCTGAAACCCTTTTTGAATCGAAAGGCTGGACGTTATTAGCCATTCTGTTCGGTTACGGTTTTGCTGCATTACTTAAAAAAATCAGTCACAACAACCAGAATCCGTATCTTTTTTTTACAAAACGGATGCTATGGCTTTTTGCATTTGCGTTCGTCAACAGCCTGTTTTACGGCGGCGATATTTTACATGACTACGCTTTAATGGGTTTGATACTGCTGCTATTTTATAATTTAAGCGTGAAATCAATCACTGTGTTCGCTGTTGCAATTTTGCTGCTGACGCCGGTATTACAATCTGTATTGGGAAATTATCAGCTGTTGTTTACACCGAAGTACCGTGATGCTTTTTATGAGCTTTATAATCATCATACCACGCTCGAAAGTATTAAGGCCAACTTGCAGATGCGATACCAATGGATGCTGCGATTAAGTTATTCAGTCATATTACATCTAATCCAACTGGGCTGTTTTCTTCTTGGTATGGCGTTTCAAAGAAGTCAATGTTTTGAACGCCTAAGCCGTGAACCTAAATTACTGCTTAGAAAAATATTGTTTTTGAGCTTCGTTACTTCTTTGATGATTTTGCTTTTACAGCTTGCCGTAGAAAATAAGGATTGGAAGTTCAATGAATACTACAATCTTTACTATCCTGAGGCTTTAAGCATCATGGTTTTTTCAACCGCAGCAATTTGCTGGCTTTACTTTTCTGGATATTGTAAAACGATTTTTGAATCGCTGCAGATCATCGGTACAATGACACTGACCAATTACATTTTGCAGAATATCATCGCCTTTGTTTTGTTCATCATCATAAGACCAAATTGGAATTGGGAATCCTATATTCTTACAGGAATTGTAGTCTACACCGCCCAATTGTACTTTAGCAAGTGGTGGTTGAGCCAGTTTAATTATGGTTTTTTCGAATGGTTATGGCGCTGTCTTTCCTACCAAAAGCGGTTCGCTTTCAAGAAGGAAATCGCATCAAATAAATAGCGGCTCAGAACCTTTGCGGGAACCTATTTATCCATCAACTCTATTAACTCCAAAGCTTTTCGAATCGATTTCACATGATCGAATGTCAACAGCAATCGCAATCCGTTTGACGTTTGTTTTTCTTTCATTTGGCACAACTGCGACTGCTTCTGCACAAACTGCAAGATCTTATGGAATTGCCCCGACGTGTAATAATCGCTCTGTTGGTCCGACACAAAGTAACCAATCATTTTGCCTTGCTTCATTACGAGTTTTTCAATTCCGATTTTCGAAGCGATCCATTTGATCTTGATGCTGTTCAATAAAGAAATTGCTGGTTTGGGCAATGGTCCGAATCGGTCAATAAGTTTGGTTTCGTAAGCTTGCAGTTCTGCTTCTGTTTTGATTAAACTCAATTCGTTGTACAAGTTCAAACGCTCCGATATGTTGTTGATGTATTCATCGGGAAACAACAATTCAAAATCGGTGTCAATCTGCAAATCCTTGACGTATTCTTTTTCAGGCTGGTCTTCCGATTCGTATAAATCCTTGAATTCGTTTTCCTTCAATTCCTCAATGGCTTCGTTCATGATTTTCTGATAGGTTTCAAAACCAATCTCATTGATGAAACCGCTTTGTTCGCCACCTAGTAAATCACCGGCACCGCGAATTTCAAGATCTTTCATCGCAATGTTGAAACCGCTTCCGAGTTCACTATACTGCTCCAAAGCCTGAATTCGTTTCCGTGCATCGTCGGACATCATCGAATAGGGTGGGCAGATAAAATAACAAAACGCTTTCTTATTGCTTCGACCGACACGACCGCGCATTTGGTGCAAATCCGACAATCCGAAATTGTTAGCATTGTTAATGAAAATCGTATTGGCGTTCGGCACGTCGAGTCCACTTTCGATGATTGTTGTCGACACCAAAACATCGAATTCACCATTCATAAAAGCAAGCATGAGTTCTTCAAGTTTGCTGCCTTCCATTTGCCCGTGACCGATTCCTACGCGTGCATCGGGAACCAAACGCTGGATCATTCCAGCTACTTCTTTAATGTTCTCAATGCGGTTGTTGATAAAAAACACTTGTCCATTACGCTGAATCTCATACGAAATCGCATCGCGGATCAATTCTTCGCTAAACACCACCACATTGCTTTCTATCGGATAGCGATTCGGTGGCGGCGTTGTGATAACCGACAAATCGCGCGCAGCCATCAGTGAAAACTGTAATGTTCTCGGAATCGGCGTCGCGGTCAATGTCAACGTATCAACGTTCGCAGCGATGGTTTTGAGTTTGTCTTTAACATTGACGCCGAACTTTTGTTCTTCGTCAACAATCAATAATCCCAAATCTTTGAAGACGACATTTTTATTGACGAGTTGGTGTGTTCCGATCACAATATCGAGTTTGCCATCGGCCAAATCCTTGAGCGTTTCTGACTTTTGTTTGGCGGTTCTAAAACGGTTTAAATAGCCAATTGTGACCGGCATATCTTTGAGACGTTCCGTAAAAGTGCGATAATGTTGATACGCCAAAATCGTCGTTGGTACTAAAATCGCAACTTGTTTGCTATTGTCTACCGCTTTAAAAGCGGCACGAATCGCGACTTCCGTTTTTCCAAAACCAACGTCACCACAAACCAGACGGTCCATTGGGCGGTCGCTCTCCATGTCGGCTTTGACTTCCTGTGTTGATTTGGTTTGGTCGGGCGTATCTTCATAGATAAATGAACTTTCGAGTTCCGCCTGCAAATAACTGTCGGGCGCAAAACGGAATCCTTTTTCGAGGCGGCGTTTTGCATACAACTGAATCAGGTTGAACGCAATGTGTTTGACACGCGCCTTGGTTTTGAGCTTCAAGGCTTTCCACGCGCCGGAACCCAGTTTATAGATTTTCGGCGGTGCGCCATCTTTGCCGTTGTATTTCGAAATTTTATGCAGTGAATGAATGCTTACATACACAATATCGTTGTCGGCATACACCAGTTTGATCGCTTCCTGAGTTTTACCTTCGACCTGAATTTTCTGCAAACCGCCAAACTTTCCGATACCATGATCGATGTGCGTTACGTAATCGCCGACGGCCAAAGTGTTGAGTTCCTTGAGCGTAATGGTTTGCTTTTTCGAGTAGCCGTTCTTGATGTTGAACTTGTGATACCGTTCAAAAATCTGATGATCGGTGTAGCACGCAACTTGATTTTCTTCATCGATAAAACCTTGAAACAAAGGAAAAACAACCGTATGATATTGCTTGCGGATGCTTTCGTGGTTGGCTTCATCGAGCGATTCGAATATATCATGGAACCGTTTTTCTTGTGCAGAACTCGAACAAAACAAGTAATTTTTATAACCGTTGAAATGGTTGTCGTTAAGATTGTTGAGCAACAAATCGAATTGCTTATTAAACGACGGCTGCGGTTGTATGTGAAAATCGAACGCTTTGGCGCTGTTGAATGTCGGTTTCGAACTTAATTCTACAACGGTAAAATCTAAAGTTTTCTTGAGAAATTCTTTGGGTTGCAGGAATATTTTTTCTGGAGCAACATGTTGAATTGTCGCGTTTAAATTTTTAAAAATATCTTCGGCTTTGTCGAAAAGTTTTTCCAATTTAGAAGTCAGCAATTCAGTATTTTGTATGAAAACGATCGTGTTTTGAGCAATGTATTCGAGGAAACTTTCGCGGTTTTCCTGAAAGAATTTATTCTCGACATTGGGAATGATTGCTATCTTTTTTTGCTTTTCGATCGAGAGTTGCGTTTCTACATCAAAGCTTCGGATGCTGTCGACTTCATTGCCGAAAAATTCTATTCGATACGGATTGTCATTCGAAAAAGAAAACACATCGATGATACCGCCACGAACTGAAAATTCACCCGGTTCGGTAATAAAATCAACACGTTTGAATTCATATTCAAACAACACTTCATTGATAAATTCGATTGAAATCTGATCGCCAACCGACACTTTCAAAGTGTTTTTATCAAGGTCTTTTTTAGTGACTACTTTTTCGAAAAGCGCTTCGGGATACGTTACAATAACGGCAGGTTTTTTACGCGAATTGATGCGGTTTAATACTTCGGCGCGCAACAATATATTGGCATTGTCGGTATCTTCAATCTGATACGGTCGGCGATACGAACCCGGATAAAACAACACATCATCTTCGCCAATCATGCGCTCGAGATCGTTGAGGTAAAATGCGGCTTCTTCCTTATCGTTTAAAATAATCAGGAATGGAAGTTCAGCATTTTTGAAAAGCGATTGCACGATAAACGAAAGCGACGAGCCGATGAGTCCATTGAGATGGATTTTTTGGCCGTGAACTTGCAAGCTATCACCAATTTGTTTGACTTTAGCTGACGATTCGTATAATTGAATGAGATTATTTTTACTCAAAGGAAAAGGTAAAATTATTGGAATTAGTTGGGAATGGCGCGAGTAGTATCTAACATACGAATCATATCCGATTCGCCTTCTTCGAGCGGTATTTGATTTTTTCGGACGATTTCATCCATTTGTCGGTAGAGCGCTATGAGTTCAATATCAACGTCAGACACCAACGCGATTACTTTTTGCTCGGGTATTGCATCGAGGTTGATATACAAATTGATGGAATTGATTTTCGTCACCAAAGCCGAAATCCTGCTTTTTACTTGCGGCTTATTGAAAACCGCGGGGATACTATTATTGAGCGATAGCGCTTTTTTAGATAGATCCTTTGCTTTTTTTTGGAAAGCACCGATGGAACTTTTTGGCGTTTGCTGCAATTCAGTATTGAATTCTCGCAGTTCTTTCCAATTTTGCACTATCGTTTGTGCCGGTGGGCTCAAAGTTGGTGTCGTAAAACGCCAACCGTTACTAATTTTGGTAAAAATGAGTTCTTTTGCCTCCAAATCTCGCTGCTGTTCAGCCAATTGCTGCTCGTCATTTTTTTGACAAGCGGACAACACAAAAATAATTGTAGATGCAAAGAGCGCTTTATAATTCATAGCGGAAATATTGAGCGGTAAAGTTACAAAGGTATATTGAAACAACACAAGGCAAAGCCTATGGAAGTGTGATTTTTTTGAAATAATTTAGGTTTTACGCCCAACGTTTTAATTCTCGAAATGCTATCTTTATCGCCACTAACAACTACAACAATGAATACAAAGATTCTCATCATCGGCGCCTGCGGACAAATCGGAACCGAACTTACTCATAGATTGAGAGCGATTCATGGAACCCAAAACGTAATCGCGTCTGACATTCGGAAAATGAATACAGATGTAGTGAATTCGGGACCGTTTGAGGTCGTAAACGCACTGGACTTCAATCAGATTCAGCATCTGGTGGAAGTGCATGAAATTACGGATGTTTATTTAATGGCAGCATTACTATCTGCAACGGCAGAGAAAAATCCGGCCTTTGCATGGGATTTGAATATGAATTCGTTGTTTCACGTGCTGAACTTAGCAAAAGCAAAAAAGATCAAAAAGATATTTTGGCCCTCAAGTATAGCGGTGTTCGGACCTACAACTCCAAAGGAAAATACGCCACAATACACAATTATGGAACCGTCAACTGTATACGGAATCAGCAAGCAGTCGGGCGAAAGATGGTGCGAGTATTACCACAACATTTTTGGCGTTGATGTTCGTAGCATTCGATATCCAGGACTGATTAGTTGGAGTACCGCTCCAGGCGGTGGCACGACAGATTATGCCGTCGATATTTACCACAAAGCACTGGAAAACGCAAAGTATGAGTGTTTCCTTTCAGCCGATACCAAAATGCCGATGATGTATATGGATGATGCGATACAAGCGACAATAGACATTATGCAGGCAGCTGCTGATCAGATTAAAATCCGTTCTTCGTATAATCTGGCAGCGATGAGTTTTACGCCTACAGAAATAGCGTCGGAAATTAAAAAAAGCATTCCTGAATTTGAGATCACTTACAAACCCGACTTCCGTCAAAAGATCGCCGATAGTTGGCCTGCGAGTATTGACGATACCTGCGCTCGTAAAGATTGGGGCTGGAATCATAAATTCGATTTGACTTCGATGACGCAGGACATGCTGATGCACCTGAGCAAATAAAAAACCGCCGCATCTTTTTCATAAGATGTGACGGTTTAAACTCAACCTAAATTTATTCGAAGTAATTTAATTAGGGTTCTGTACAATAGGATCTCTTAAAGATTCTAGTACGGCAACAATATCAGTATACAACTCAGTATTCGCTGCAACGCCGTTAGCTTGAGCCGCAGCACCAACATAACCTTCAAATTTTGTATAATCCGCATCGGTGGCTTTCACTCCCATTCTACTATTTACAGCAGGGTCGTGTGCCTGTACCATGTTCAAGCCTGAATAAGTATTTACGGCATTAGTTCCGCCAGTGTTGAACGAGAAGAAGTCTGTAAGATTGTCTACTAACTCAGCTAAATTGGTTGTATTTCCCGCACCTACTTCAGCTAATAATGGAGCAAAGTGAGCACCAAGATTACCGGGGTTTCCACTGGGATTAGTTGGGCTAGGAACGTCGGCAACAATAAGTCCAACAGTAGAATTGACCACTTTTCTATAAGCCAATCTTCCCGCTTCAATGGTTACTGCAGGATCAGAACTATCAGGATCATCAACCAATGTTGATCCGCCTAAACGCTGATAAATTGATGGTTTTGCTGCAACGGTATCATCGTCATCGTCGCTGCACGAGGTAAATACACCTGCCCCTAATACTAGAGCGCAAAGTGCGAATTTTGAAAAATTTGTCATAATTGTAATATTTAGAGATTAATTAAAAATTTGTTGTACGGTTTTAGAAAATTTATAATACATGCCGTCACGATTCATCACTGGACAGACCGATTTTGAAGCCAGATTCTGAGGAATTGTAAAGCGCTGGGCATTGTAGTTTCCTTTTGCCATCAACTCCTTGTATACTTTTTTTGAGTCGGAAACCCTATTGTCATGGAAGTATACGACTACATTTCTTTTAATGATTACATCACTTTTAACGCCGGGAATCGAAAGGATGTTTTTTTTAACTTCAGCGGCGCTCGCATCATCAAAAGGTTTGTCGAAATCAATACGACTGATTTGAACTGTGGCATTGTCTACTGGTTTCGCCATTGCTATGTGAGCGACTAAAACGACAAAAAGCATCAAAGCGGTGCCTAAGACGCTGACGGCTGCTATTCTTATTTTTTTGTTGGTTTTCATTTTGGTTGGATATTAAGTGAAATGTTTATTGTGTTGTGGCATATACGACATAAAATCAACTTTGGTTTTTTATTAACAGAAAAAAATAAAAACTTTTTTTGGAAGTGCTTTAGTCAAACTTTGTAAAGATCACGAAAGGTTAATTTTGAACTCTTATAATATTGTAGAAAAAGTTTGTAGCGTTATACTGCAAAAATTTCTTTTAGGTTCATTCATTTAGTGCGGCAATTTATCACCGCACAAAAAACAAAGACATAAAAAATGCCGTTAGTGATAACGGCATTTTCCTCACTCAAGAGTAAATTTTATTTATCTTTTTTTAGTTTTTGAATGAATGCATCTTCAATCGGTGCTTTTATTTTAATGACCGCATTAGTATCATCATTAGGAACGGTCATCGACAAAACATAATGCTGAATTTTCCATTCATTTCCAATTTTGACCATTACTCCGGAGCCTCGACAGACTTTCATCCATGTATCCAACAATTCGTCAAACCACGCTGTTTTTTGATCTTTACTGATGTAAATGTGCCGCTCCAAAGGTTTAAAGTCCCAAGCTTTGCCCTTATCGAAAAATGGTTTTGCAAATGATTCAAATGCTTTTTTACTCCAGTTTTCCGTGGCGTCAGTTCCAATAAAAATGGCGTCTTCGGTTAACGCACCAAAATATTCATTAGCATTAGCATTAGCAGCAGACTTGTGCCACTGGTCGAGAACACTATTGATTTTTTGTTTATCGTTGCTTTTATCAATGCTATTGGATGCGAAAGAAGAAAGCAATAAAACGCATGAAAACAGTAGCAATATTTTTTTCATAATCATGAAATTTAAGTTGAAAGTAAGCATAAGATCTAGTGTAAATGTAATTAAATTATGGAAAGTTTTCTGAAAATTCTAATGACTTTGTGCTGTTAGTTTGTGTACTTTTATACCGCTAAAGAAATGGCAACGTATGAAAAATAATGGTCGCATCATAATCATGCTTTTTGGAATTTTTACTTTTTTTATTTCATGTAAAAAAAACAAATCCGCAGCAACCGAATCGTCAAATGCCAGCACAGAGATTGACAGTGTAGCGGCAAAATCATTTTTTAAAAATCACCCTGAACTTCGAGAATATGAATCACAAGTGCAGGCACTATATCGCAAGCATCAGTGGCATTACATCTGGCAGGATGATAAAGGAACCAACGAACTTGCGGAATTGTTATACAGCAAAATCAACACCATTGGCGCAGAAGGGATCAATGCCGCGATTCCGTATAAAAAACAATTAGAAGCCATTTTTCATGAGCATGTCGATTCAAAACCCAATCCGAATAATGAATACCTCATTTCGGCGATGTATTTCTTTTATGCTGACAAGGTTTTTCACGGATTTGATGTAAAGACACGGCAGGAATTAGGCTGGTATCTGCCGAGAAAAAAAGTATCGTATGTGAATTACCTCGATTCTTTGATTGCCAATCCGCAGCGCATCAACAAGGATGAGAAAGAGGTGCTGGGTCAGTATTACCGATTGAAATCAACTTTACAACGCTATCGTGAAATGCAGAAAAAATCAGATTGGGACAGTATTCCGTTCGACCCCAAAATGACGCCGATTCTCGTAGGCGATTCTTCAGACATCATTCCAAAAATAAGACGCCGCCTTTTTGCTTTGGAAAACATCGTCACGGATTCGAAGAGCCGTGTCTACGACAATAAAATGGCAAGAGCCGTCGTGCGCTATAAAACCAATATCGGCTTGGTGCCTTCTAAAAAAATCTCTGCCAAAATGATTGCTGCGTTGAATGTGCCAATCTCTGAAAAAATCAAAACAATCATGGTCAATATGGAACGTTGCCGCTGGATTCCGAGTGGTATCACGAAATCCAAGGAATATATCGTTGTCAATATCCCATCGTACCAATTGACTTATTTCAAGAATGGTGAACCCGCCTTACGCTCGAATGTGGTGGTCGGAAAAGTGATGCACCAAACGATTATTTTCAGTGGGATGATGAAATTCGTAGTTTTCAGTCCGTACTGGAATGTCCCGAAAAGCATCGTTGAAAAAGAAATCAAACCTGAACTCGCCAAAAATAAAAACTATCTTGAAGAGCACAACATGGAAAGGGTCAAAGGACAGATTCGTCAAAAACCCGGTCCGCAGAATTCATTAGGATTGGTGAAATTCTTATTTCCGAATTCCAACAATATCTACCTGCATGATTCACCGGCCAAAAGCTTGTTCGATCGCTCGCATCGCGCCTTCAGTCATGGGTGCATCCGCGTGCAGAAGCCACAAGAACTTGCGAACAAAATTATGGAGGATGACAAGGAATGGACTCCTGAAAAAATAGACTCGACCATGCACGGCGGTAAAGAAGTCTGGTATACTTTGAAAGAGAAAATCCCAGTGTATATTGGATATTTCACCGCTTGGGTTGATGATCAGAATCAAATTCATTTTTATGATGATGTCTATAAAAGAGACAAACGCCTCGCAGAATTGATTTTTAATGACAAATAATTTAATAAAAACGATTAATAACTCTAAAATTTACATTATGAAATTACTTAAGACAGCTTTTTTAGCATTGTGTATGACCGCAATGGTTCCATCGGTGAATGCCCAGAAATTTGGTGTTCGGGCCGGGTTGAATATTGCAACAGTAAGCGGCGACGGATATGGCGACGTAAAACCATTGACCGGATTTTATGCTGGAGTCTTCAAAGAAATTACTGTGGTTCCGGAACTTTTTTTCATACAGCCTGAAGTGCAGTATTCGATGCAGGGATTCAAATCAAATGACACCGATTACACGATTGGGTATATCAATATTCCGGTTATGGCTAGGGTTTATTTCTTGAAATTGCTTAGTCTGGAAGCCGGTCCGCAAGTGGGTTTCAACATTAGCGACAACTTTCCAGAGGTTGCAGGTGAAAAAATAAAAGTTGAAACCATTGATACGGCAATTGCAGGCGGCGTTGGACTGAATTTCCCGCTCGGGCTTTCGATAAACGCACGCTATGTAATGGGACTTTCGGAAATTGTTAAAGATTCTGAAGCGAAAAATCAGGTGTTACAATTGGGAGCGTCATTTAAATTCTAATATTCCAAAAATATTCAAGGCTATCAATAGGATGCTATTGCAAAAAATAGCGTCCTAATTGGTACGCCAATAATGAAGCATCAATCCGTTCGATAGGATGCACTGTGTTTGGCATTATGAGTAATTGCGCATTGGGCAACGCACGATACATCGCTGTGGTTTCTTCAATGCTTACCATGCTGTCTTTATCTCCTACCGCGACCAGTATTGGTGTTGTGATTTGCGTAAGATCATTATTGGTAACCGCCGGATTTGCGGCCAACTCGAGCATCATTTCAGCTGTTTTTCGCATCAGCACTTCCCAATTATTTCCGTGAAGTTTTGCTAAACTATCGGCGTATTTTGGAACCTTTTCTTTAATTATTTTTGGATTCAGCATTTTTGATTCATGCGCAGCACTGTCTAAATTCCAGTTCCATTTGGTCGCAAAGGTGAAAAGCTTTTCTATTTTTCCTGGGGAATGCTTCGCAAGGTATAGACCAACGTAACCGCCCATACTATAGCCGAAAATGTTGATTGCTTCAATTTGGTGTTGCTGCATAAAAGCCACAACTTCATCTGCAAATTTAGGAATTGTCAAGCCAGATTCGCCGACTGCTGATCCGCCGTGTCCGCTAAAATTAAAACTGTAGACTTCAAAATCCTGCGCCAATTGAATTTTTAAATTATGGAAATGATCTTGACTTCCAAGTGCGCCGTGAAGTAATAATAATTTTTGCATGACATTATTTTTAGCGGTTGACGAATATAAAAAAACCACTCAGATTTGAGTGGTTTTTTTATGGATTCTAACAAAATTAATTCATTTTTAGGATTTTGAAATTTGCTTCCTTACTGTTGAATTTCAATTTAAAGAAATAAGTGCCGTTTGCAAAAGCGGACATATCAACCTTAGTATCGAAAGCAGCTGTTTTTTTCTGCATCAACAGTCTGCCTTCGATGTTGTATACTAAAACTTCAGTTAACATTGTTTTTGAAGTAATTGTTACAGCGCCACTCGTTGGGTTTGGCGAATAAGTAAAATCGATATTAGGTTCAAAAACCGTATTTCCTAATGATGCCTGACAAACGACATCGGCCACGTATCCTGGAGCCACGACGCCACCGTCAGAATAAAACTTAACAGTCAACGAGCCGTCAGTTGCAGAAGAAACAAATGGTCCCGGAACGGTGTCGCCCGTAAAACCACCGCTACTCAAATCAGGAGCGCTCGTAGAATTTCCGTCATACACGTACAGATAATCGTAATCCAACTCTAGATTGAAAGCTGTGAAAGTCAATTTTATTTTCTTATTTGGCAAGTTCGGAATGATGGTTCTAACATAAGTTTCGGAATCTGTGTAGTCATCAGAAACGCCTCCAGTATCGCTAATCTGGACGCCATTGCAATAACTGGTACTTGTAATTATGATGGTCTGCTCATTAGGTGCCTGCAAACCGCTGCTGCATATAGGACGAACCCGTACAATGTAATAAGTATCAGGCGATAATAAAGTGGCGGTGTAGGAGTTTGTAAAAACGGTTGTCCAAACGGGCGTTGAACTCGAAAAAGGAGTTACAGAAATCTGCCAGCTGGTCGCGCCACCCAAATCTGTCCAGTTGATGCTAGCCGAATTATTGGTCGTTGCTGTAGCGGTGATGCTAGCAACAGTGTTTATACAAGTATTAATGCAGTCTGTGCTTAAACAAGTTCCGGCGTTTACTTTGCTTAGAATCCTTGCGGCGGGTTGTGGACCAAAACCATTCGCCAAATTGATTCCAACACCATTTATCAAATGGCAATAACTCATTATAGTTCCTTTCACTGAGCCATCCGGAATCGGACCTTCATCACAATTCCCTTCGGAGTATCCAGCGGATTGCCCACAACCGTCAATTGCGGTGTCGTCTCCATTCCAATAACAGCCGTGCGTATGCGGTGAACCTAACAAATGGCCAAATTCATGCGTGATGACCATGATAGTCCAAGAATAGGTCGGAACAGTACTGAAGCTAAAATTCACATCGGAATAACTAAAATTATCTTGCGAGCAAATGCCATTAATTCCAACAGCGACGCCACCTAGACCGCCATCATCGATTCCTAAAAGCTGCCCTAAATCGCCATCGAAAACCGGTCGGAGTTCATCAAACTTATACAAGTAATCTGAAGACGAATCGCCAATGCCATCGTACGGATCTGGAGTTGTCCAGATGTATAATGATTTCAATGAAATCGTGATGCCGTCATTGTTGTAAAGCGTCTGCACATTATTGAAAACGGAAGTCATCCAATTTGTCGTTGTAGACGTGCTACTACCATTGGCATTATACAAATCATTGTCGATTTCGAAATACATTGTTACGCATTTGACGCTTGATGGCACCGCCGAATTTCTAAAATCGTCGGTAGCGGCTTCTGCACTCGATTTTGTATTACACTTAAAGTTGTTGCTGCTTTTTAGATCGCTGTCGGAGTACACAATATAGTCAGCACTGTTATTTGCTTTGTCGAGTTTCGCAACGACCAGATTGTTCAAAGACTTATTCGAGATCACAGCATTAAATTCGTTCTTAAAAAAGTTAAAAGAAACCACTGATTCTGCATCGCCTTTAATAACCCCGCGGTAGTGCACACCTTTTTCGTAAGCGATCGCGCGCGCTTTATCGGTATCGATATGAAATCCTTCGGCGAACAAATCGACTTTATACAATTGGGTGGTTATCGTATTTCCTAAATAAGGAATAGCTACTTCGATATATTGGTCTTGGGTCGACATTAAAGAACCGATAGCTTGAAGGTTTATTTTAGCATAGGTTGCTTGGGTCACCGCTTTTCGGGTATCATTATTCTGAATACCATCAGCTTCGGTTAAAACACTATACTTTTTAAACGTGGTATTTTGAGACAATAAATCTGTCACTTTTTTAGACACTGCTTTTTGGGCAAAAACACTGAAACCCAATAGCAGTATGAGAATGGTAGTAAACTTTTTCATTTGATTTGCAATTTTCCCCAAATATAAGTATTAAATCGACTCAATTTGAGAACAGATGTTAAACTCTTTGAATTAAAAATGTAGAAAAGCATCTTGTAAATGCTCTATAATGAAGTCGTTATCTTTTTTATGGATGGCGACCACATCAAAACGAACGCTGACATCAAGATCATTCGCAATGACGTATTGATCTACGGCTTTGACGAGCAATTGGATTTTTTTGGGTTTGACAAAATCCTGCGGTAGTCCAAAATCTGTAGATGATCTTGTTTTTACTTCAACGATCGCAAGCGTGTCTTCTTTTTGCGCAATAATGTCGATTTCGGCTTTTTGGAAGGTCCAGTTGGTTTCAAGTATTTCGTAGTTGTTTTTTTGCAAAAATTCCACAGCGAGTTGTTCTCCGAGTTTTCCTAATTCGTTGTGGTCTGCCATAAATAGTATGATTTGAATTTAAAAGCTTATGAAACTACTCGAACTTAACCACGGTTTCTTTATCATTTACATCGATGGTCACCGTTTTTCCTAGTATCAACACACGATTGTCTTTAATATGGCCAGCCGGGAAATTATAAATAATCGGGAATTTGTAATCTTTCAAAACATCCTGAATAATTTCAAGTGCGTCTTTTCCCCAGGGGATTTCATTGTCATTCATGCTGCTCATGCCGCCTATAATCACGGCTTTCAAACCGTCGAAATAACCGTTGCGTTTGAGGTTCATCATCATCCTGTCGATATGGTACAAGTATTCATCGAGATCTTCTATGAAAAGGATTTTGTCTTTATAATCGATTTCTGATTTCGAACCCATGACGCTGTAAAGCACCGATAGATTTCCGCCTACGAGTTCACCTTTTGCCGTTCCTTTCTCGTTGAAAGGATGCGTTGGAATATGGTATTCGAGTTTTTCACCAAACAACGCTTTTCGAAAAGATTCGATCACTTGCGGCTGGGCGGTTCCTGCATTTAAAGCCATGAATGAATGAATGGTTTCAATATTCATATTGTTGAGGTGGCTGTGTAAAACGGTTACGTCGCTAAAACCAGCAATCCATTTTGGTTTTTTTTTGAATTTCGTGAAGTCGATTCTGTCGATGATTCTGACGGTTCCGTATCCGCCTTTAGCAGCCCAAATCGCTTTGATTTTCGGGTTGTCGATCATGCTCTGAAAATCGGTGGCGCGCATCCAATCCGGACCGGCAAGCTGGTTTTCGTCTTTGCCGATGGTTTTGCCGATTTCGACATGCAGACCCCAACTTTCCAGCAGTTTTATTGCGGGTTGCAAGGAAGCTAAATCAACTTTTCGGGCGGTGGCGAGAATACCAATGGTGTCGCCTTTTGTTAGAAATTCGGGTGTGATCATTTTGCGTTGTGCTTGTGAGGTTTGAAGTATGAAAAGGCCAAATAGGATATTGAAAATAATAGTTGTTGGATTTTTCATGTTGTTTTGAAATCTTGACCCGAGCGTTAGGGAACGGATTAAAAATAATTACAAATATATAAAGTAAAATGGAACGCTGATGTCGAGAATTGTACAGATTTACTCGGATGTTATTATAGGTGTAAGGCCCTAGCCCCGATAGTAATGGAAATCCTTTTGTACCGTTGTTCGGTGCAAAAGATTGGGAATGGATAGCGGGAAGCAGCTCCTAATAAAAACCATAAAATTCTCGGATGTATTGCTTATTTTTGCGGTCACTCTAGGGAATTATCCCGAACAGGCGAAGCAATTTATTTGAACTATGTTACAAAATCCAAAACGATATACTGTTACAGCGGCATTGCCTTACACGAACGGGCCGATTCACATTGGACACTTGGCGGGCGTTTATGTGCCATCGGATATTTATTCACGCTATTTGCGTTTGCAGGGAAAAGACGTGGCGTTTGTTTGCGGAAGCGACGAACACGGTGTTGCCATTTCGATGAAAGCCAAAAAAGAAGGCATTACACCGCAAGAAGTGATTGATAAATACGACGGCATTATCAGAAAATCATTTGAGGATTTCGGGATTTCGTTTGATAATTATTCGCGTACTTCTGCTAAAATTCACCATGAGACAGCATCTGCTTTTTTTAAAAAATTGTACGAAGAAGGGAAATTCACAGAAGAAATTACCGAGCAACTTTACGATGCAAAAGCGGAGCAGTTTTTAGCCGATCGTTTTGTAACGGGAACCTGCCCGAAATGTGGGAATGAAGAAGCCTATGGCGATCAATGTGAACGTTGCGGATCGACTTTGAATGCGACGGATTTGATCAACCCAAAGTCGACCATCACAGGCGAAATACCCGTTTTAAAATCAACCAAACATTGGTTTCTGCCTTTAGATCAATATTCTGATTTTTTGAACGATTGGATTCTCGTCGGGCATAAAAACGATTGGAAGCCGAATGTTTACGGCCAAGTAAAATCTTGGATCGACGGAGGTTTAGAGCCGCGTGCCGTAACCCGAGATTTAGATTGGGGTATAGATGTTCCGGTTGCCGGTGCTGAAGGCAAGAAATTGTACGTATGGTTTGATGCACCGATCGGTTATATTTCTTCGACTAAGGAATGGGCGGCGCGCGAAGGAAAAGATTGGGAACCCTATTGGAAAGGCGAAGACACAAAATTGGTGCATTTCATCGGAAAGGACAATATTGTTTTTCACTGTGTGATTTTTCCCGCGATGCTCAGAGCCGAAGGTAGTTATATACTGCCAGACAATGTTCCGGCGAATGAGTTTTTGAATCTTGAAGGCAATAAATTATCGACCTCAAAAAACTGGGCAGTTTGGTTGCATGAATATCTTGAAGATTTTCCGGGGCAACAAGATGTATTGCGTTATGCATTGACAGCGAACGCGCCAGAGACAAAAGATAACGATTTTACATGGAAGGATTTTCAGGCGAGAAACAATAATGAACTTGCCGCAATTTTTGGAAATTTCATCAATCGTGTTGTCGTTTTGACGCATAAATACTACGATGGAATTGTGCCGCAACCGAATGAATTTTTGGAAGTTGATTTACAGATTTTCAATGAATTAAATGCTTATCCCAAAGTGATTTCAAGTTCAATCGAGCGTTATCGTTTTAGAGAGGCCTTGGGTGAATTGATGAATGTAGCGCGTTTGGGTAACAAATACTTGGCCGATGAAGAACCTTGGAAAGTAATAAAAACGGATCCTGAGCGAGTGCAAACCCAAATGTATGTCGCGCTCCAGATTGCTTCAGCATTAAGTGTGTTGTGTGAACCGTTCTTACCTTTCACAGCTGCGAAATTACATGTTATTTTGAATCAAAAGCAACATGGGAAAAGCTGGAATGACGTCGCCGAAAGTTCAGATTTAATTTCTGTTGGACACAAAATAGCAGAAGGTGAAATCTTATTTTCACAAATAGAGGACGAACAAATTCAAAAACAAATAGATAAATTGGAAGCAACAAAAACGGCAAATGAGGCTGAAAACAAGACCATCACGCCACAAAAGGAATTGGTACAATTTGAAGATTTCGCCAAGATGGATTTCCGGGTAGGAACGATTCTCGAAGCTGAAAAGATGCCTAAAGCCAATAAACTTTTGGTGTTGAAAGTTGATACCGGAATTGATGTCCGTACGATTGTTTCCGGAATAGCCGAAAGTTTCACTCCAGAAGAAATCGTTGGAAAAAAAGTAACCGTGTTGGTTAATTTAGCACCCAGAAACCTACGTGGTGTTGAAAGTCAAGGTATGATTCTGATGACTACTAATACCGACGGAAAATTAGTGTTTGTAAATACTGATGCCGAAGTGGGGAATGGAGAAACAATCAATTAAATATTATAAAAGTTATGCAGATACTTTTGTAACTTTATAAAAAATTGAAAAAAGCGATGTTATTAAAGCAAATTGAGACAGCATTAAATAAGCAGATTAGAATAGAAGCGGAATCTTCACAGGTGTATTTGTCGATGGCCTGCTGGGCGGAAATACAAGGACTTGAAGGCGTTGCACGATTCATGTACAGACAATCTGATGAAGAGCGTTTGCATATGCTTAAATTGATAAAATATGTCAATGAACGAGGCGGTCATGCGATTATTACAGATTTGAAAGCGCCGAAAACAGCTTTTGGAACTTTCAAAGAAATGTTTACTGAGTTGTATCAGCATGAATTATTTGTCTCCGAATCGATCAATGAATTGGTTCACGTGACCTTTGATGAGAAAGACTATGCAACCCATAACTTTTTACAATGGTATGTCGCCGAACAGATCGAAGAAGAAGCACAGGCAAAAACCATTTTAGATAAAATCAATCTGATTGGTGATGATAAGGGAGGTTTGTATTTATTTGATCGCGATATTCAGCAAATAGCCGTTAGCAGCTCCGGCGGAATTACCAAATAATTTGAATTCCCATTTGTTTTGAGCAATAAAGAAAAGCATAAATCCAAAGAAAAAAACGAGAAGCGACTTCTTAAAGTCCACAAGATTGCTGAAAATTGCAAATCAGAGTGTTGTGAAAAATACAAGAAAAGCGAAAAGAAACGCTGCAAACGTTGTCCTATGTTTGACTTGTTGAAAAAATATAAAAAAGCCAATTCGTGACATTTCTCTAATGAACAATATGAAATTAAAAGTAATCGCCTTCGACGCTGATGACACCTTGTTTGTCAATGAGCCCTATTTCCAAGAAACCGAACAAAAGTTTTGTGCTTTAATGAGCGATTATCTATCGCATCAAGGTTTATCTCAGGAATTGTTTAAAACTGAAATTGACAATTTGGATTTATACGGTTACGGCATTAAAGGTTATATCCTTTCGATGATTGAAGCAGCCATGCGAATTTCCAACAATACGATTTCAATAGAAATTATTGAAAGGATCATCGAACTTGGCAAAGAACTGCTTCAAAAACCGATTGAATTACTAGATGGGGTTGAAGACACCCTAAAGGCGCTGCAAGGAAAATACAAACTGGTTGTCGCTACCAAAGGCGATCTGAAAGACCAGCAAAGCAAGCTGCACCGCTCGGGACTTGGTCCTTATTTTCACCATATCGAAGTGATGTCTGACAAGCAAGAAGTCAATTACCAAAAGTTATTAAAGCGTTTGGAAATCGAACCTGAAGAATTTTTCATGATCGGTAACTCACTCAAATCTGATGTCTTGCCGGTTTTGGCCATCGGTGGTCATGCGGTTCATATTCCGTTTCACACTACTTGGGAGCACGAAAAAATCAGTCACAAAGTGGAGCATCCCAATTTCAAAACGTTGGGCAATATTACCGAAGTTTTAAAACTGTTGTAATTCCCCACCGTTCGGCAATTTCAATTCTTAAGCTGGTGTCTTGATTTTACGTAGATTCATCACCGCTAAAATTTCGTGTCCAAACTTTTCAGTTTTAATCTCACCGAAGCCCTTTATCTTTTTCAATTCGGATATCGTTTTAGGCTTGGTGACCGCTACTGACATTAATTCAGCATTGTGGCTGATTAAATAATGTGGTAGGTTTAGTTCTGCAGCTTTATTGTTTCTCCAAATTTTCAGTAACTCATAAAATTCTTTTCCGCTTCCCTGCAGCTCTTTTTCGACGACGGCACTTTTCGCATCCTTTTTTGGTTCATAAAAAATTAGGACAGACCAGTAATCGGTCGTTGCAGTAGTTACAAAGTTTGAGGAAGTCAATTTTACGTTGACGCTGTCTAAAAACGCATTCATATTATTTTGATCAAGCACAAGATGCTTCTTGTCCAATCGGATATTACAGACTTTAATTCCCATCTTAATGGTTTTTATAATAGCACTAATTCCGAAACGATGACTTCCGTGACATACTTTTTATCACCATTTTTATCGTCATAGCTGCGGTGTGTAAGTTTCCCTTGAACGGCAATTTCCTTTCCTTTTGTAACATACTTCTCAATAAGTTCGGCTGTTTTTCCCCAAGCGCTGATGCGATGCCATTGGGTTTGTTCTACTTTTTCGCCTTTATCATTCTTATAGACATCATTAGTGGCGATTGACAAACTGGCTAATTTTTTTTCTCCTTCGAAGGTTTTGATTTCAGGATCTTGTCCTACATGTCCAATTAGTTGGACTTGGTTTCGTAATGTGTTCATGGCGTTTAAAAATTTAAATGGTGTTAATTAATGACTCAGAATCTGTTTCGAGTCTACTTGGCAAAGATGGAATCGCTTTTCAAAATTAGTCGGTAAATAAACGTTTAATTTCGTTTGTAACTATTTGTAACCGTTTGTCAATATAAAATAATTATTATATTTGATTGGTTTTAAAAGATTTATCCACGTTGAATATTTGTCAATCGGATATTACTTTATGAGCCAATTACAGTAATACCCTATCGAATCCATACAACAATATAAAATATCAAAGCCATGAAAACTTGTTTAGAATGCGATGATAAAATCGCTGGTCGTGAAGACAAAAAATTTTGTAGTGATGGTTGCAGAAACAGCTACAACAACAGAATGAATAAGGATAAAAATAATTTTATACGCAACATCAACAGCAAATTGCGTAGAAACTATCGGGTTCTTTCAGAACTCAACCCCAAAGGAAAGCGTAAAACCAGTCGCGGAAGATTATTGAGTAAAGGTTTTGAATTCGAATTTTTCACAAATTTGCTTCAAACCAAAACCGGTAATACCTATTATTTTGTGTACAATCAAGGCTATTTACATTTAGATAACGATTCATTTATGCTGGTTAAAAAAACTGAGAATCCCCACACTTAACCGAATGAAAAAAAACAATGCATCACTGCTGGTAACGATGTTTCTAGCGGCAACACTAGGTTTAATTTACTACACGATGATGCCGCAATGGGTTTCCAGTGCGAAAACACTGTCGGAGTTTTCGAC
This sequence comes from Flavobacterium sp., assembly GCA_031425295.1. Classification (GTDB taxonomy): domain Bacteria; phylum Bacteroidota; class Bacteroidia; order Flavobacteriales; family Flavobacteriaceae; genus Flavobacterium. The sequence continues at coordinate 22,690 of JANPJB010000053.1, forward strand.
TCCAAAAGCGTTGGAACACATTCGAAAAATCGCACAACGTCCACATTACGTAGGGTCGAAAAACCATGAAGATGTAGCTAATTATCTGATACAGGAATTAAAAATAATAGGACTAAATCCTCAAACACAGGAAGGTACTACGCTTACAGCATGGGGAAATCTTGTCAAATCTAAAAATATTATCGCCAGAATCAAAGGTGCTGATTCTTCAAAAGCACTTTTATTGTTGTCACATTATGACAGCGCACCACATTCTTTTTCTTATGGCGCAAGTGATGATGCCTCCGGAGTGGCCACAATTTTGGAAGGTCTGCGCGCTTTCCTACACGCTAAAACACCGCATAAAAATGATATTGTTATTCTATTTTCAGATGCTGAAGAATTGGGTTTGAATGGTGCCGCACTTTTTGTGACACAACACCAATGGGCAAAAGAAGTCGGATTAGCGCTTAATTTTGAAGCACGCGGCACAGCCGGTCCGAGTTATATGCTGATGGAGGTTAATCAAGGAAATTCGGCAATGGTTGCAGGATTCAGCAAAGCCAATCCGAGATATCCGGTTTCGAATTCACTCATGTACAGCATCTATAAAATGCTTCCTAATGATACCGATTTGACAGTTTTTAGAGAGCAGGGAAAAATTCAGGGGTTTAATTTCGCGTTCATTGATAACCATTTTAATTATCACACGGCGCAAGACAATTACACGAATGTAAGTCGAACAACAATGGCCCATCACGGGTCGTATTTAATGCCGCTGCTACATTATTTTTCGAATGCGGATTTACAAAATTTAGACGCGACCGAAGACGATGTTTATTTCAATACGCCGTTTTATTTTGTGAGTTATCCTTTTTCATGGATTCTGAATATGGCGATAGGCGCGTTGGTATTTTTCTTGTTTTTAGTGGTCATCGGAATAGGTAAGAAAATCTTATTGGGCAAAGAAATCGCCAAGGGTTTTTTGCTAATGTTCGGAGCATTGATTTTCATTGGGTTGTGCAATTATTTTGGATGGCAACTCTTGCTGAAAATCTATCCGCAATATCAAGATATTCTGCAGGGATTTATGTATAATGGCCATTATTACATTACTGCTTTTGCATTTTTGAATCTGGCGATTGCATTCCTTTTTTATGGGAGTGCCAAAACCGTTACCATCAATTTGAATCAAACCATCGCACCACTTTTTGTCTGGATTTTAATCAATTTTGGAATCGCATTCTATCTTCCTGGCGCCGGATTTTTTATCATTCCCGTTTATTTCGGATTGTTGATCTTAACTTATTTTATCATTACCCAACAAACCAATTTAGTTTTAAACCTGGTTTTATCGGTTCCGGCACTCGTTATTTTTGTGCCCTTTATTGTGCAATTTCCGATAGGCTTGGGATTGAAAATGCTTGGGGGAAGTGCCGTGCTAACTGCATTGGTCTTCGGATTATTGCTGCCAGTTTTTGGATCATTGGGCAAAAGGAGAATTTGGGTGAGTTCCTTGATGGTGCTTTCGTTGACCTTCTTTGGAATCGCACATTATCATTCGGGTTATAAAGCAGGAAAAGCAAAACCCAACAGCTTAGTTTATTACTTGAATGCCGATAAAAACGAAGCAGTATGGGCCACTTATGATCAAAATTTAGATGAATGGACGAAGAATTATTTGGGTGAAAATCCTAAGAAAGCGGATCCTTCCAACGGCAACAGCATGTTTAGTAAATACAGTTCGCCATTTACTTTAACAACCAAAGCACCTCTAAAAAACATCCCAAAATCAACGATTGCTTTTTTGAAAGATACTGTTATTGGCAACCAGCACCTGTTTAAAATTCGAATAGCACCGAATCGCAAAGTAAACCGCTATGATATTTTTGCCGACGAAAAAATGCAGATTCACAATTTGAAGGCCAATCAAGTAAAGAATATGCGTCAAAAAGGGTCATTATACCAAAGAGAAAGCAGAAGGGTTTTAAGTTATTATGTTGTAAACAACGAACCATTAGAACTCGAATTCAGCATTCCGGCTTACGCCCTTTTGGACATGGATGTAGTAGAAAGTTCTTTTGACTTAATGAACAACCCTATGTTTACAATGGTGAAGCGTACATCTTGGATGATGCCAAAGCCTTTTGTTTTGACCGACGCCATTGCGGTACAACAAAAAGTCAAACCTACTGCGAAGGTCAAACGCGAAATCAGCATTACAATTCCTACCTTTGAATTGAAAAATGACAGCATTGTTCAGGTGGTCGATACGATCAAAATCAAATAATCCTGATTTAAATTGAAGAATAAACAAATTAGTATACTCGGATGCGGCTGGTTGGGCTTGCCTTTAGCGCAGCAATTGGTTCGGCAGGGTTATCAAATTCATGGCGCCACGACAACAGAATCTAAGCTGGCTGTTTTGAAAGCTGCTGGTATCAAGCCTTTTCTGATTGATGTGTCGAGTGATCGAATTGAAGGCGATGTAACCTCGTTTTTAGATCATACAGGGATTTTAATTATCAATATTCCACCCAAATTACGCGGAGCCTACAAAGAGAACTTCGTTAACAAAATTTATAAAATAGTTGCTGCGGTTGAAACTTCAAAGATTAGCAAAGTCTTATTTGTAAGTTCCACCTCGGTCTATCCTGATCGTAATGAAACGATCACGGAAGAGACGAATCCACAACCGGATTCTGAGAGCGGTTTGCAATTGCTAGAAGCTGAAAAACTGCTACAAAACAAGCGTTGTTTTCAAACGACCGTTGTTCGATTTGGCGGATTGATAGGCAATGAGCGGCATCCGATCCGTTTTTTGGCGGGAAGAAAAAATATTGAAAATCCGGAGGCGCCCATCAATTTGATTCATCTCGAGGATTGCATCGGCATCATTCAAAGAATCATCAAAAACGATAGCTGGAATGAAACCTTCAATGCCGTTACGCCGTTTCATCCGACACGGAAAGCCTATTACACGCAAAAAGCAATCGACATGAAACTCGACATTCCAGCGTTTGATTCGGGAAAACCATCTGTTGGAAAAATTATCTCCAGCGATAAAATAGCCGCAGTATTAGGTTATACTTTTACGCAAAATAATCTCTAATTGAAAGCGAGAATTAAACAGGCGATTTCGTCAAAAATAGAGGTCATTGGTTTGCCGATGCTCGCTTTGTGCTGGGTTAGCTTTTTTTGGGGTACGACTTGGATTGCCTCAAAAGAAGGCGTCAAGTACATGCCCGCGATGCAACTCGTGGCGATTCGGCAATTTCTAGGCGGCATTTTGTATGTCGCTTATTTTCTGTTTAAGAGAGCACCGTGGCCTAGAGCCAACCAATGGAAAACAATCCTGATTTTGAGCGTGTTGAATTTTGTACTGAGCAACGGACTAAGTACTTGGGGCGTTAAATATATTAGTAGTGGTTTGGGTGCGATTTTAGGCGCGATTTTCCCAATTTGGATTGTCATCATCACGTTGTTCAGAGGAGAAAAAATATCGAAGTTGGCGGTCACAGGATTGCTGATTTGTTTTGCCGGCGTCTGCCTTATTTTCTACGATCACCTCAAAGATTTTTTGCAACCTGATTTCCGATTTGGTATTTTATTATCGTTGGTTGCGACCATAACTTGGGCATTCGGCACTTTATACACGAAGAAAAAAGCGGCGAGCTTTAATCCGTATTTTAGTTTGGGTTTGCAGATGATGATCTCTAGTTTCTTTTTATTTGCCGCAATAGGCGCAACTGGTACAACGATTCCGTTAAGTGAGATTCCAGCCAATTCTTGGTGGTCGATTGGTTATTTGGTGATTATCGGTTCGGTATTAACGTTCATCGCGTTCCTCTATGCATTGCAAAAACTCCCGGCTGAAGTCAATAGTATTTATGCTTACATCAACCCGATTGTCGCCGTGATTTTGGGTGCGATTCTTTTCGGAGAACCACTTACGCTATTCATCGCTTTTGGAGGTGGTATCGTTTTAATTGGATTGTATCTGGTGAACTGGTCGATGCGAAAAAATAAGAAAGACGATTTAAAAGCGCACAATCATTTCACCAATTAATCTGTGAAATCTGTGTTGAAAATAAAAAATCCCATCAAATTTAACCGATGGGATTTTTATTTGACGTTGTGAAGAGTTACCAGATTTTCACACGTTTTTCAGGAGCGATATACATTTTGTCGCCTTTCTTAATATCGAATGCTTTATAAAACGCATCGACATTCTGTAAAGGCACATAACCTCTGTATTCGCTCGGTGTGTGCGGGTCGGTCTTTACTTGCGTTTTGATCGCTTCTTCACGGCTTTTCGAACGCCAAGCCGTTGCATAGGAAATAAAAAAACGTTGTTCGGGTGTAAAGCCATCGATCAATCCTGGATTTTTATTCGTTTTCAAATACATCTGCAATCCGTCATAGGCGGCATTAACCCCACCCAAATCTCCAATATTTTCCCCAAGTGTGAATTTTCCATCGACATAAATTCCCGGATACGGTTCGAGTGCACTATACTGATCGGCCAAAGCGGTTCCCATCGCAGTAAATTGTTTCAGATCTTCTTCTGTCCACCAATCGACTAAGTTTCCTTCGGCATTGTAACGCGAACCAGAATCGTCAAAGCCATGAGAGATTTCATGTCCGATAACAGCACCAATAGCGCCATAATTCAATGCTTCGTCGACTCTGTAATCATAAAAAGGTGGTTGTAGAATAGCTGCCGGGAACACAATTTCGTTGTAAGACGGATTGTAATAAGCGTTGACCACCTGTGGCGCCATAAACCATTCGGTTTTATCAACTGGTTTGCCTAATTTGTTGACATCATTATTAAAATTCCAAATGGAAAGGTTATTCATGTTTTCAAAGAAACTACCGCCTTCATCGGTGCCTTCGATTTTCAATGCAGAATAATCCTTCCATTGGTCAGGATAACCGATTTTAATGTTGAGTTTATTTAATTTCTCAATCGCTTTCACTTTGGTTGCGGGCGACATCCAGCTCAAATTTCCGATTCTGACCTTATAGGCCTCGATAATATTTTTGATCATGCTTTCGGCTTTGGCTTTGGCTTCTGGAGGAAACATTTTCTCCACATATAATTTTCCTAAAGCTTCGCCCATGTTACCGTTTAAGTTTGACAAAGCTCTTTCGTCTAAAGGTCTTCTTTTTGGCACACCATTTAATGTTTTGCCATAGAAATCGAAATTGGCTTCTCCAAGCACATGAGACAATTGCCCGGAAGTTCTGTTCAATAATGTCCAACGCATGTAAGCTTTCCAAGAATCAACCTTATTTTCTGCTAAAATAGTTTGCAGCGCCGCCATATATCTTGGCTGGGTTACGATCACAGATTCTAATTTTGTTACGCCGAGTTTTGTGAAATAATCATTCCAGTTAATAGCCGGGGTCAGCTTCTGCAGCTCGGCAACCGTCATCGGATTGTATTGTTTTCTGCTGTCGCGACGCTCTACACGGTCGAGTGTTGGTTGTGACAAAGCCATTTCAAAGGCTAATATTTTTTGGGCATCTTCCGTATTGGCTTTGGTGTCGCTGTTTAAAAATTGCAGCATTTTTGCAACATGAGTCACATATTTCTCTCTTTTTTCTTTCTGATCCTTCTCGTCAGACACGTAATAATCGCGGTCCGGCAATCCTACTCTTCCAGGTCCAATGTTGACGGAATTCTTATTGCTGTCTTTCTCATCCGCGCCAATATACATCCCGAAAAAACCGATACCGCCAATGGGCTCCATTGCTATGATTAGGTTTTGAAGATCCTGAATATTTTTGACCGCATCGATTTTGGCGAGATATGGTTTTATAGGATTGATACCTTGTTTGTTTCTCGAAACGGTATCCATGGTCGATTTATATAAATTAATGGCTTTTCCTTGGTCGGTATTCGACGGGTATTTCCCATCGGTGGTAGCCTCTTTTAAAATTTTCGCTACATCCTTATTGGTTTTTTCGAACACTTCATATCCCGTTCCATAGGAGTTTTTATCATTTGGAATTTCCGTTTTGTCAATCCAAGTTCCGTTGACGAAGCGATAGAAATCATCACTGGGTTTTACTTTTTTATCCATTTCGGCAAGGTTGATTCCGGGTTTTTTCTTCGCCGAATCCTGCGCCTGAACGACATGGCATCCGATAAGCATCGGGATCATAAACAACAATTGTTTGTAGGGGTGTACTTTCATTTTTTAAAGATTAATTAAGCTTGCAAAACTATTGATAAATTTCGAATGTGCATAGGACGTGATTTCTTACTTTTGTTACAAATTTGAATTATGCGCGATTTTTTGAAAAAATTCCGGATCTTCTTCGGAATTATGGCTGTGTTTTCTGTCATCTGCCTTACGCTGTTTTATTTTGCACTGAAACAAAAAAAGACGTTGCCGGTGTTTAATCCGTCGGATGTTAACCCTGAATTGGTCGACAGCACCATGCAGTATATTGAAAAGTACCATAAGATCGCCGACTTTTCATTCACGAATCAGAATGGAAAAACCATCACGCAAAAAGATTACGAAGGGAAGATTTATGTCGCTGATTTTTTCTTTACAACTTGTGGGTCGATCTGCCCGATCATGACGACTAATATGGTGGATGTGCAAAAAGCCTTTGTTCGGAATCCGAAAGTGATGCTGCTATCGCATACCGTTTTCCCAGAAACCGATTCCGTTGCAGTGTTAAAAAAATATGCCGTTGAAAAAGGGGTTGATGATCGCAAATGGAATCTGGTAACCGGCGATAAAAAAGACATTTATTCGATGGCGCGTAAATCGTACCTCGCAGTGAAACTCGGAAAGCCCTCGGAATTATACGACATGGTGCATACCGAAAACTTTGTGTTGGTTGATGCCAAACGCCGGGTTCGCGGATTTTATGACGGTACCAAAAAGGAAGAAATCCAACGCCTGATCGAGGATATCAATTGGCTTTGCAACGAGGAATAAAATTTTCTTAAATCTTAGAATTGTCTCGAAATCTTCTTTTTTATCTGTACTTTTACAATCTTAATTCAATCTAAATAAGATTTGTCGACTACGATTTCCGATTTAAAAAAAGGTGAAAAAGCACGCATCAAGGAATTTGATGTCGAGGCCATTCCATTAAAATTACTCGAAATGGGCTGCCTGCCCGGGAATATCGTTGAACTCATTCAGATTGCACCTTTTGGAGATCCTTTATATCTGAATGTTAACGGCGCACATCTTGCCATCCGTCTCGAAACTGCTGCCGTAATTGAGGTTGATATTATTCAAAACGACGAATAATGACAGCCAAGCAAATTCTCAATGTCGCTTTAATTGGAAATCCGAATACCGGAAAAACTTCGGTGTTCAACCAACTGACGGGCTTAAACCAACAGGTCGGAAATTATCCCGGAATCACCGTAGAAAAGAAAATGGGATTCTGCAAATTGCCCTATAACTTCAAAGCCAATATTCTTGATTTGCCCGGTACGTATAGTTTGAACGCCAGTTCCATTGACGAGAACCTCGTGATTGAACTGCTGCTTAATAAAAATGATCAACTCTATCCAGATGTCGTTTTGCTGGTTACCGACGTAGAAAATTTAAAACGGAATTTACTGCTTTTCACACAAATCAAAGACCTCGAAATCCCAACGATTCTCGTCATCAACATGTCGGATCGTATGAAATACAAAGGAATTTCCCTTGATATTCCGCTACTCGAAGAACGACTCAAAACCAAAATCGCGCTAATTAGTTCTAGAAAAGGCTTGGGTATTGACGAACTGAAAGAACACATCGTTAATTATAAGTCGATTTCCACCGAACCCTGCCTCAACGCGTCGAGTATCGATCCTGTTTATTTCGACAATCTACGCAAAACTTTCCCGAACCAATTGTTGTATAAATTGTGGCTGGTCATCACGCAGGATGTCAATTTTCTGAATTTAGAACGCAACGAAATTCGTAGCTCTTTCACCAAATCGCATGCCGATTTAAAACGCCTGCAACAAAAAGAAACCATCAAACGCTATCAATTTTTGAATGATGTTTTAAAAGAAGGACAGCAAATAGATACTTTGAACGCCAAAGATTTCCGCAGCCGACTCGACCGTGTGTTGACCCATAAGTTCTGGGGCTATGTGATTTTCTTTTTGATTCTGACCGTTATTTTTCAATCGATTTTCAATTGGTCGAAAATCCCGATGGATTTCATTGACACTACTTTTGCCAATTTGAGCACCATCGCAAGCGAACAATTACCAGCCGGTGTTTTGACACATTTAATTTCAGAAGGCATCATTCCGGGTATTGGCGGGATTTTGATATTCATTCCACAGATCGCGTTTTTGTTTTTATTCATTTCGATACTCGAAGAAAGCGGTTACATGAGTCGTGTTGTTTTTCTGATGGATAAAATCATGCGTCGTTTCGGACTTTCGGGCAAGAGTGTCGTGCCTTTGATTTCTGGAACAGCCTGCGCGATTCCGGCGATTATGGCGACCAGAAATATTGAAAATTGGAAAGAAAGACTGATCACGATTCTCGTTACGCCGTTTACGACTTGCTCTGCACGATTGCCTGTTTACGCGATTATTATTGCGTTGGTGATTCCTGATGCATACGTTTTTGGGTTTATCAATATGCAGGGTTTGACTTTGATGCTACTTTATCTAATTGGATTTGGAATGGCATTGTTCTCTGCATTTGTATTGAATAAAATACTCAAAATCAAAGGCAAAACATATTTCGTGGTTGAAATGCCGAATTATAAATTACCGCTTTTTAAGAATGTGTTCATCAATGTAGTCGAGAAAACGAAAGCATTTGTATTCGGTGCTGGAAAAATTATTTTATCGATTTCTATTGTGTTATGGTTTTTGGCGTCGAATGGTTCGGGTGAAAATTTCAACCTAGCGGAGCAAATCGTGACACAACAAAACCAACAACATCCATTATCGGCAGCCGAATTCTCCAATGCCGTTGCTTCTCAAAAACTTGAAAACTCCTATATCGGTCTGATGGGAAAATCGATAGAACCCGTGATTTCGCCTTTGGGATATGATTGGAAAATAGGCATCGCAGTAATTACGTCATTTGCCGCGCGAGAAGTTTTTGTAGGGACACTCGCAACGATTTATAGTGTAGGCGATAGCGATAACGAAGACACGATAAAAAACAAGATGAAAGCGGAAACCGATGCGGTGACTGGCGCCAAGATATTCAACTTTGCTTCGGGAATTTCATTACTGTTGTTCTATGCTTTCGCGATGCAGTGCGCTAGTACGCTAGCCATTACAAAAAAAGAAACCAACTCTTGGAAATGGCCAATAATCCAGTTAGTACTGATGAGCGGATTGGCTTATGTTGTAGCTTTTGTGGCTTATCAGATGTTGAAATAGCACAGTACTTTAGCAATATTGAAAAAAAATAAAAATTTCCTTATTTTTAATTTGTCTAAATAAGTATTGGTAGTTACATTTGCACTTCATTCTATAATTCACAACAATGAAACTGCGTTTTACTCTCACTTTTTTCTTTTTTTCGACAATATTACTTGCTCAGAAAAATTTACAAAATCAATCGTCACAAGATACCGTCAAGAAGCTTTCTACGGTAACCATTTTAGTCAAACAACAAACACCAGAACGATTGCATGAAGTGGAGAACAGCGCGCTCTTTTCAGGAAAGAAAAATGAAGTGATTCGTCTTGCCAATATCAATGCTAACTTCACGACTAATAATGCGCGAGAAGTTTTTTCAAAAGTTCCTGGCGTTTCGATTTGGGAGAATGAAGGTTCTGGAATCCAGATTAATGTTGGTGTTCGAGGATTAAGTCCAAACAGAAGTTGGGAGCTCAACACGCGTCAAAATGGCTATGATATTTCTTCCGACATTTTCGGTTATCCCGAAGCTTATTACAATCCGCCTTTAGAGGCAGTAGATGCGATTCAATTGGTTCGTGGCGGCGCTGCTTTACAGTTCGGTTCGCAATTCGGAGGGATGCTCAACTACGTGCTGAAACGCGAAACCGAAAAGCCTTTCACATTCGAAACCCAAAACACGATCGGAAGCTACGGATTGATGAG
>JANPJB010000054.1:0-4206 GCA_031425295.1 Flavobacterium sp.
GATTCAATTGGTTCGTGGCGGCGCTGCTTTACAGTTCGGTTCGCAATTCGGAGGGATGCTCAACTACGTGCTGAAACGCGAAACCGAAAAGCCTTTCACATTCGAAACCCAAAACACGATCGGAAGCTACGGATTGATGAGTTCGTACAACGCCATTGGAGGCACAAAGAAAAAATTCTCTTATTACGTTTATAATCATTTTAGAGTTGGAAATGGATGGAGACAAAATAGTCGCTACGAAGTACGCAATTCACATGCTTATTTTGGATATCAATTTTCGCCCAACACGAAGTTGTCCTTTGAGTATACCAATATGGATTATGACATGCAGCAAGCCGGCGGTTTGACCGACGACCAATTTAATGATGATCCAAGACAGTCGCTTCGTAAAAGAAACTGGTTGGGCACACCTTGGAACGTAGCGGCTTTAATTTTAGATACTAAACTGACAAAAAAATTGACGTTAAACACCAAACTATTTGGACTAGTAGGCGAACGCAACAGCGTTGGGTTTACCGCTACGCCTAATACTGCCGATGGTAGTGCGACAACAAATGATTATACTAATCGCCAGGTAGATCGTGATTATTATAAAAATTTTGGAATAGAAACCCGAAGCGTTTATCGCTATACGCTAGGCAAGCAGGATCAAAATTTAGCTTTTGGCGTTCGGCTTTATAAAGCCAATACGAAAAGAAAGCAACAAGGAAATGGAACAAAAGGATTTGATTTTGATTTGGAAATAGAAGATCGTTTCGCTCGTGATTTAGATTTTGAAACCGAAAACATCGCCTTGTTTGCTGAAAATCAATTTAAGATTACCAAGAACTTTAGTGTAACGCCGGGAATACGCTATGAGAATATTAAATCTTCCATTGAAGGCCGTCTTTCAATCGATGATAATGGAACGGATATCAACGTTATACCTGAAAAAGTAAAAAGAGAAAAGGTACTCATGGGTTTAGGTTTAGAATACAAAATAAACAAAACAAATCTATATGCCAATCTTACGCAAGCTTTCCGACCGGTGCTGTTCTCCGACATAACGCCTCCTGCAACCACGGACGTCATCGATAAAAACCTAAAAGATGCGGACGGCTATAATTTAGATCTAGGTTACAGAGGAACGCTCTATGGTGTTATTAATTTTGATGTCAGCTATTTTTACTTAAATTACAACAACAGAATTGGACCGATCAGAAAGTTTGTCAATGACGATCCAGAGCAAAAAACCTATTTATTTCGAACCAACCTTGGCACAACGGTACACAAAGGGTTTGAGAGTTTTGTAGATTTGAATGTTTCAAAAGCCATGAAAATAAACCAACAAATAGGCGATGTACAATTTTTCACTTCATTGTCTTTCATCGATGCGAAATATACCGATTTTAAAATCACACAGATCAGCGAAATGGTACCTAATATTAAAATTACTGAGCGTAATCTCAAAGGAAACCGGGTGGAAAACGCACCGAGTTATATCCATAATTTTGGGATCACTTGGAGTTACAAACATTTTTCTACAACATTGCAAAACCGCCGAACCAGCATGGTTTATTCTGATGCCAACAACACAGAAACGCCATCGGCAAATGGTGTAACCGGAAGGCTAGACGCATATTCAGTCTACGACCTGTCAATGGAATATAGTTTTCTCGGTAAGTTTAACATTCGTGGCGGAATCAACAACCTTAGCGATACGATCTACGCTACCCGCAGAGCAGGCGGTTATCCCGGACCGGGAATTTTACCGAATGAGGCAAGGACTTTCTTTCTAAGTCTTGGCGCTAGATTGTAAATAAAATGGAAATATACCCAGAACTAATTGATGTCAAATCTGTATAATGGTACAAGAAATAATAGCCTACGTTATACTCGCAATAGCCGTCGCTTTTTTGGTTAGAAAATTCTTTTTCAAAAAGAAAAAAAACACCAAAGATTGTGGCTCGGGTGATTGTGGTTGCTCGTAATTATTTGTTGATCGTCACTTTAACGACATAATCTTTTGGGTTGATTTTTTGCCCGTCTTTGGGATACGGAAACAAAATAATACTTTTTATTTTTTCGATCGGAATAGACAATTGTTTTGAAAGCCATTCTTTGTTTTCTTGTTCTTTTTTAGCGCTAAAAGTGAGGATGGTTTCGTCGAGCCATTTCCCGTTTTTATAAGTTGAAATGTTGGCTTGCGCTTCACCAGCCCAGATGCAATCAACGCCTTGAGGGCATCGTGCATCAGAAATTACTTGTTTTAAGAACAATTGTATACCCGTTTTCTTTGGGGATTTGCTTTGCGTGATTGTAAAATCAGCGAGTTTTGCTTTTTTGCTTTTCTTCTGAGCAGCGCAGGAAAGGCACATCAAACTCAATAATATAAGGGCTATTCGGGTTTTCATAACATTTAGTTTTTAAAGCAGCTTGACGTAAAGATTGCTTGCGATTTTGTGGGAAATCACCAATTCTTTATGGTCTATTTCAATTTTTAAAGATAAATCAAATTCTTCTTCCGAAAGCATTTTTATCGAAGTTCCGAGTGCGATTTTATTGTTATCAAGGTATTTCAGAAAAGCTGCCGAGGAATCTTTTACGCCGACGCATTGACAATTTTGACTCGCCGATACTTCAGAAAGCAATACTTTTTCGATGGCAATGATTTTTCCGTTGCGGTCCGGAATCGGGTCGCCGTGCGGATCTTTTGTTGGGTTTCCAAGGAAATCATCAAGCTTATTGATCAGTTGTTCTGACTTGATGTGTTCGAGTTGTTCGGCAATGTCATGCACTTCGTCCCAAGAAAAATGGAATTTTTCAACCAAGAAAACTTCCCACAAACGGTGTTTTCTGACAATCATCTTCGCTGCGAGTTGTCCTTTTTCGGTCAGGGAAACGCCTTGGTACTTTTTATAATTGATCCAATCCTGATCCGATAATTTCTTTAGCATGTCGGTCACTGAGGATGCTTTGGTTTCCATTTTTTCAGCAATCGCATTGGTGCTGACTCCAGCACTTGTGGTTGAAGTTAAATGATAGATCGTTTTGAGGTAATTTTCTTCGGATAATGTCATTGCATTTGGCATTTGAATGTGTAAAGATACGACATAGGATTTCAGATAATGACTTGATGCTTTTTCATCTTCTGTTGCATTTTGGGTTCGATTTAAAGCAGTTTCCTAGCCCTGATAGTAGTGTATAACAGGTTTCCGCTTCTAATGTTTGATAATAAACAGCGGAATTTTGATTTCGTGCCGCACCTTATCAACTGTGGTTCCAAAGAGCAGGTCTTTAAACGTGTGATGCCCGTGCGTTCCCATAATCAGAATGTCGAAATTGCCTTCGTTGATGTATTTTGAGATGACTTTTCCCGGTTTTCCGAAGCCCAATTTGGTGTCGACTTGATAGCCCTTATCGGTTAGTAGTTCATAATATTCATGTAGTAATTGCTCATCGATGGTGGTTTCGTGATCGATGATTTTGCTGCCATACATCATTGCCCCGACGGTTTCCACGACATGTATCAACGTGTAATAGGCGTCTTTACCACCCAAATTAATCGCATGTTGTAAGGCTTTTTCATCTGCTGATGAGAAATCAACCGTGACGGCGATGTGCTTCTTCGGACTTTTCTCGAACGGCGTAAATTTTAATTCGATATGGTGTGGCGAATGGTTTTCGATGTTTTGTTTGCTTTTCGCTACAAACGGTTGAAAGACGATATAGAGCAATAAAATCAGAAACCCAAACGCTAAAGGAACAACCGTAAACCAAAGAATAATTGGGTTTTCAGAAGCTTCTAACCAGCCTTGTATTTCGTCAAAGACCAATTTGGCATTCAGCGAAACAATGATTGTAGCGATGATCCATGCCGCTATTTGTGTGGCTTTGCTGATGTGGAAACCTTTCATTTTCGTTTTGTCGCTGACGAAGTGAATTAAAGGAATAATCGCAAAACCCAGTTGAAGGCTTAAAATTACCTGACTTAAAATCAGCATTTTTCCCGTAACACTTTCCCCATAAATCAGAATGACAATTACCGCCGGAACGATTGCGATAAGTCGGGTTATAATGCGGCGTACCCAAGGTTGGATTCTTAGGTTGAGGTAACCTTCCATGACGATTTGTCCTGCTAAAGTTCCTGTGATCGTTGAGCTTTGTCCGGCGGCAATCAAAGCTACAGCAAACAATATCGGTGCCCATTTATTGCCCAGCATCGGT
>JANPJB010000055.1:0-7839 GCA_031425295.1 Flavobacterium sp.
ACGTGCGGGAATGGGCTATTGCGGTTCTAAAGACATTCCAACTTTGCAAGAGACTGGTCGATTTGTGAGAATTACTGCAAGTGGTATTAATGAAAGCCATCCGCATAATGTGACAATTACCAAGGAAGCTCCGAATTATTCAAGGTAAAAAGTATCTGACTTACTGAGTGCCTGAGTTACTGAGTTTGTGTTGGTTTATGAAAAGTTTAGCCCTGATAGGAGCATTTATCCTTTTGTGCCAGCATTTACTTCGTTAGTTCGCCGAGGATCGAGTGGCGCAAAAGATATGGCGGATAGCAGGTTCCCGGGTTCTAAAGAAAAGCCTTCAACTCATTTTTTAAATAACTCATCGCGGCGCTGCTTGGTGTCGCTTTTTCCATTAGATCGCTTAAAATCACTTCGCGCAGTTTGTCGGCGCTGTCTACCCGTTCGCTCATGTTGGCTTTGCGGATCATTTGAATTGTGGCATTTTTAGCCGTTTGTATGATCGTCCAACATTCGTCAGTCATGTAGATTTGCTGGGTTAGGTTGTGCTCGAATTCTTGTTCGATCTGTGCAATGACGAGGTTTTCATAATCGTTTTTGTCTTGCGTCAGCGGTGTGATGCGAATTAATAATTTGGTTGGATTGATGCGTTCTAGAAATAAAGCCATGCGTTCGAAAGCCTGAAGTCGGAGTGGCAAGGCATCTTTTTGATTTTCTTTTTGCAGCAGCCAACGGCGTGTGTTTTGCTGGTCATTGAAATAAGCATTAAACAGATAGTAGGCGACACCGCCGGTGATTAAAGAGGGTAAAGTATAGCTTAAGATTTCAATCAGTTTTGTTTCCATGGTATTTTTTTGTTGGAGCAAAAATAGGATAATAGTTAGGGAAGCAAAATGAAATTAGAATTTTGTTTACAAATTTCATTAAAGTTTTTACGTTTTCCCGAATTCCGTTATATTAGCTTGAATTAAATCTTCTGATATGAAAAATGTATGCGCCTTCATTACAATGCTATGCTGTTTTACAATTTCAGCACAAGATATTGCGGTTCGGGGCTCCCTCAAAGATGCAGCGACCAAAGAACCGATCATTGCCGCTTCAATCGGTGTTCGGAATTCCGCGCTTGGAACCATTTCCAATGAAGAAGGAATCTTTCAAATGACCGTTCCGCAAACCGCGGTGATTTTGGTAAGTTGCTTGGGTTATAAGTCGAAGATGATTCCCGTTTCCGAATTCCCAGAAGGCCTCAAAACCATCGCACTCGAACAAAGTGAAGAAGTTTTGGAAGAAGTAATGATTACGAAGATTCCTTTGACAAAAGTACTGGAAGATATCATTATTGCGTCAAAAGCTAGATTCAACAAGCCAATCGTGTTGCATACGTATTACAGGGAGTTTGTAAAAGTGGATGATCAATACAAAAAATTCTCTGATGGACTACTGGATTATCATGCCAGCGGTGGCGCCAAAAAAACAAAAGCCGATCTGATTGTGAAGCAGAACCGTTCTTTTTCTTTAACACCTACGGATGCAAGCGAAGAAGAGGATCAAATAAGCCCGACGGTGAATGTACAGCGTGGCATTTTCAACAGTTATAGTTTTGAGTATTTAGAAAAGAATGTGCTTAGGGACAAGAATGTCGAAAATTATGAATTTACTTTAAAATCAAGAAAGAGTGCGGAAGGGCGCGAAATGTACGCGATTATTATCGAACCCAAAAGAGAAGTTCAAAAACCATTGTTCGAAGGCAGCGTAATTTATGATCCCGATACCAAACTGATTTACGAATTCGACCTACATTCCGCAGCGTCGCACAAATCCTTTGCTAGGACGATTAGTTTGTTAGGATTGCATGCCTCAATGCTCGACTCGAGAGTCAAAGCCGTTTATAAAATGACGAATAACAATTATGTTTTGTCGCATAACAACCGATATGGTAAATATAGAACGTGGACCAAGAAATATAACGAACTTATAGAATCTAGAAGCGATCTCATCGTTACTAACTTTGAGAAGGATGACTTATCTTACAACAAAAAAGAAGTCTACAAACAGAAATATTTATACGACAAACCGACGAGCTATAGCGGTAAATATTGGCAGAAGAATAACGCGATTGTACTAACCGCAGAAGAAGAAAAAGTAATTGCTTCGCTAGAGAAGGAATCGGCTACGGCTTCGAAAACAGAATGAATCCGTGTAAAATAACGCAAATTGTGTTAATTTTTAGACGGTAAATGTTCAAAATTTTGGCTTTATTCTTCACCACTAAATCCGTATTTTTGCGTACTGTTTGAACCCATGCAGCACCTAGCAACCCAGTCACTCCAAAGCAATGCAACAACATATTAGCCAGCTTAACGAAGCCCAACAACTTCCCGTTCTCCAAAAAGACGGACCGATGATCATTATTGCCGGCGCGGGCTCAGGGAAAACACGCGTGCTCACGATCCGAATTGCTTATCTAATGAGCCTCGGTGTCGATGCGTTTAGTATTTTGGCATTGACCTTTACGAACAAAGCTGCTCGTGAAATGAAAAGCCGCATCTCGCAAATCGTTGGTGCCAGTGAAGCAAAGAATTTGTGGATGGGCACATTCCACTCCGTGTTCGCCAGAATCCTACGCGCAGAAGCCGATAAATTAGGCTATCCGTCAAACTTTACGATTTATGATACCCAAGATAGTGTGCGTCTGATCTCAGCGATCATCAAAGAAATGCAGCTCGATAAAGACATTTATAAACCGAAGCAGGTTTTGGGGCGGATTTCATCGTATAAAAACAGCCTGATTACGGTCAAAGCTTATTTCAATAATCCCGAGTTACAAGAAGCCGATGCGATGTCGAAGAAACCGCGTCTGGGTGATATTTATCAGAATTATGTCGACCGCTGTTTCAAAGCTGGTGCTATGGATTTTGATGATTTGCTACTTAAAACCAACGAATTGCTAAATCGTTTTCCCGATGTGCTCGCGAAATATCAGGATCGTTTTCGCTATATTTTAGTCGACGAGTACCAAGACACCAATCATTCTCAATATCTGATTGTACGCGCCTTGTCGGATAGGTTTCAGAATATTTGCGTGGTTGGCGACGATGCGCAGAGTATTTATGCTTTTCGAGGTGCCAACATCAACAACATTCTGAATTTCCAGAAGGATTATGAGAATGTGCAAACGTACCGGCTTGAACAAAATTATCGATCGACCAAGAACATCGTCGAAGCCGCGAACTCGATCATCGAAAAAAACAAAACCAAACTCGATAAAGTCGTTTGGACCGCCAACGATTTTGGCAACAAAATAAAAGTCAACCGCAGCATCACCGATAGCGAAGAAGGACGCTATGTGGCGAGTACGATTTGGGAGCAAAAGATGCTGAACCAAATGATGAACAATCAGTTTGCGATCTTATACCGAACCAACGCACAGTCGCGGGCGATGGAAGATGCGCTCAGAAAACGCGATATTCCGTACCGGATTTATGGCGGCTTGTCATTCTACCAAAGAAAAGAAATCAAAGATGTCTTGTGCTATTTGCGCTTGGTGATCAATCCTAAGGATGAGGAAGCGTTGATTCGCGTGATCAATTATCCGGCAAGAGGCATTGGTGATACGACGATTGAAAAGCTCGTGGTCGCTGCCAATCATTATAAACGTTCGGTTTTTGAAGTCATGCAAAACATCAACAAAATCGATTTGAAGTTGAATTCAGGTACCAAAAACAAGCTGCAGGATTTCGTTACGATGATTCAGAGTTTTCAGGTCATTAACCAAAATCAAGATGCGTTTTACCTTGCCGATCATGTAGCAAAAAAAACAGGATTGGTTCAAGAACTCAAAAAGGATGGAACGCCCGAAGGTATTGCGCGTATTGAAAATATTGAGGAGTTGCTCAATGGGATTAAAGATTTCACCGAAGGCCAAAAAGAAATTGATGGTGCCCGCGGCGCTTTGTCAGAATTCCTTGAAGATGTGGCCCTCGCGACTGATTTAGATAAAGATACCGGCGACGACGATAGGGTAGCGCTGATGACGATTCACTTGGCGAAAGGGCTTGAGTTTCCGTACGTCTTTGTTGTCGGCATGGAAGAGGATTTATTCCCGAGTGCGATGAGTATTAGTACGCGAAGTGAACTCGAAGAAGAGCGCCGTTTGTTTTATGTGGCTTTAACGAGAGCAGAAAAACAAGCGTATCTGACCTATGCACAATCGCGTTACCGTTGGGGAAAATTGACCGATAGCGAACCGTCACGTTTTATTGATGAAATTGACGGACAATACCTCGAATATTTGTCGGTAGAAGAAAACAATTATCGGTACAAGCCGATGATCGACATGGATATTTTTGGCGATATTGACAAATCGAAATTGCGTTTATCAAAACCTGTAAGTAGTTCACCTCCAAAAAAATACGGAGAAGAACCTACATCGATCATTCGAAAACTAAAACCAATGTCCGGGAATGCACCAACGGCAAACGTCAACCTATTTGATTCAAAATTAACAATCGGAAACATCGTCATGCACGAACGCTTCGGCAAAGGTGAAGTGCTGAATCTCGAAGGTATTGGCGCCGATAAAAAAGCGGAAATCCGTTTTGAAGTGGGTGGCATTAAAAAGCTGTTATTGCGGTTTGCAAAACTAGATATCATTGGTTAAAATTATTTTGAATTCTAAATGATAAATTTTGAATGTCCGCGATAATTCCTCATTTAAAATTCTAAATTCCTCATTTAAAATAGTAAAGATATGTCACAATTCATCAAAATATACGAAGACAAACCCAACGAAGCGGCGATCAAAAAAGTGGTCGATGTACTTCGCAATGGCGGTTTGGTGATTTATCCAACCGACACGGTATATGGTTTGGGTTGCGATATCACGAATTCAAAAGCGTTGGAACGTATTGCTAAAATCAAAGGCATCAAATTGGAAAAAGCAAATTTCTCTTTTGTTTGCCACGATTTAAGCAACTTATCAGACTATGTGAAGCAGATTGATACTTCGACATTCAAATTATTGAAACGCGCGTTGCCCGGACCGTATACTTTTATTTTGCCGGGGAATAACAACCTGCCAAAGGAATTTAAAAAGAAAACGACTGTCGGAATTCGGGTGCCCGATAACAACATTGCGTTGGAAATCGTGAAAATGCTCGGCAACCCAATCGTATCGACGTCTATTCATGATGAAGATGAGGTTCTAGAATATTCTACCGATCCGGAATTGATTTTCGAAAAATGGCAGAATCTTGTAGACCTTGTCATTGATGGCGGTTATGGCGATAATATCGGTTCCACAATCATCGATTTATCTGGATTTGAACCTGTAGTCGTTCGAGAAGGCAAAGGCGATGTGGATATTTTTTAGTTCACAGGTGTCGGTTGACAGTTGTTGGTACGTGTAATTTATATGACAAAAGCGGCTTCAAATAGGAACCGCTTTTATTTTGAAACAAAAAAACGCCTAACTTTCATTAGACGTTCCGTTGATATTAATCGTTGTTAATTAGCAACTCTTAAAATTATTTCGAAGGTTTCTTCATTTCTTTTTCAATCATTTCGTAGAACTCATCGATTTTTGGCATCACCACGATTCTCGTTCTTCTGTTCTTAGATCGGTTATCGGCCGAATTATTTTCCACTAGTGGAATGAATTCGCTTCTTCCCGCGGCAATCAATTGTGCAGGATTGACTTTAAGTTCTTTGGTTAAAACCCTAACGATAGCCGTAGCACGTTTCACACTCAAATCCCAATTGTCTATTAAAATCGCATTTCCGGTGAATGGAACATTATCAGTGTGGCCTTCAACCATACATTCAAAAGTTGGTTTATCGTTGACCACTTTCGCAACTTTGCCTAAAATTTCTTTTGCTCTGTCGCTCACCATATAGCTTCCGCTTTTAAACAATAGTTTGTCCGCAATCGAAATAAACACAACACCTTTTTCAACATTCACCTCAATATCTGGATCTGAAATTCCGACAGAACTTTTAAGGCTGGTTACCAATGCTAAAGTCACACTGTCTTTTTTCGTCAAGGCATCTTGCATTCTCGTGATTTTTAGATCTTTTTCTTTGATGGTTTCGAGCGCTTTCTCAATATTTTGAGCACCTTGTGTTGTCAACGTCGTCATGTTACCTGCGTTGCTAATTAAATCTGTATTGGTTTTCTTTAAGAAATCTACTTGAGAAGATAAAGCGCTTTTTTCAGTTAAGCACAAATTTAATTTCACCGTCGTGGAGTTTAATAAATCCTGACAATCTTTGTTCTGTTTCTCCAACGCGGCGATTTTCTTTTTGGTGCCACACGAAGTGGTCGATATTAATGCCACCAATGATAAGGCGAAAATGATTTTTTTCATGGTCTAAAATTTTGAGTTCGTATTAAAGTGTACTAATTGTTAATTTTCAAATTTAACATTTTAAACCATTTATCGTTAAGGAAAACAGCATAAACTAATGTTAAAAATGCTTTGCAAAGATAGTGTTGTTCTGTAAAAAGTAACGGTAGATGATGCTTTTTGTTTTGTAATAGTTTGGCAATTGCCGGTTGCCACGTTTTTTATAGTTTTTGGAAAACAAACCATAAAATGAAAAATGCGCTTTTAAAATGGCGATCGTATGTCGGGGTTTTCCTTTTAATAAAAATTGAATTCCTGCCAGCCCGTCTAGGATCATTCGCAAGATTAGAATGCGATACAAACCCGATTTCGGAAGATTTTTGACCAACATCAACAATGAATTTCTGAAGTTTAAAAATGTTTTTCGTGGATTTCCTTGCTGCAAAGTCGCACCGCCCACATGATACACTACGGATTTTGAAGTGTATTGTATTTGATATCCGGCATTGAACGCACGCCAGCACAAATCGATCTCTTCCTGATGTGCAAAAAAATCCGTATCGAATCCATGAAGCGCATCAAACACTGGTTTCCGAATGAAGAAACAGGCGCCCGAGGCCCAAAAAATTTCAGTCTCATCATCGTATTGCTGCGTATCTTTTTCAACAGTTTCAAATATGCGTCCGCGGCAAAAAGGATAACCGCATTGATCGATGAAACCACCGGCAGCACCGGCATATTCAAAATAATCTTTATTTTTATAATCAAGAATTTTGGGTTGGATGATCGCCGTTTTAGGCTCGCTTTGGAATTTTGCAATGATCGGCTGCAACCAATTCGGTGTTACTTCAATATCGGAATTGACCAATGCGTAAACATCGGCATCGACGTTTTTAAGCGCTTCATTATAACCGCCCGCATAGCCTAAATTTTGGTCGTTTTGAATGATGCGAACGGTTGGAAAAAGCGATGCTACAGATGCAACGGAACCATCCGTCGAGGCGTTGTCGGCAACATAAATATCGGCTTCCGGCGAATGTGCGATGACCGACGGCAGGAATTGTTCGAGCAACGATTTGCCGTTCCAGTTTAAGATGACTACTGCGACTTTCATTTATAGGATGCGTTCTCTTTCGGGCAATTCTTTTAGAAAAATATATTGTTCCTGTTCAAAATTCATTTGGCAAAAGTAATGATTCTGTCCGTTGGTCACCATCAAATATGTTGCTTTCATCGTCAGGTTGTAGCGCGCAATCTGATCGAAAGTGTTTTGGGTGATTTTGACTTCGGGCGCTTTGCATTCTACCAGAATCAATATCGAGCCGTCCGTATTAAAAACAACAACATCGTATCGTTTGGTCAACCCGTTAATTTTCAGTACTTTTTCAACATTAATCCACGATTTCGGATACTTTTTTTCAATCAATAAATACTGTACGACATGCTGACGAACCCATTCTTCGGGTGTCAGTATCACAAATTTTTTCCGGATCTCATCGAAAATAGCGAC
>JANPJB010000056.1:0-25474 GCA_031425295.1 Flavobacterium sp.
TCTTTTTTCCTTTGCGAAATCGGCAACTGCGTATTGTCTGCCATTAAAATATAACCGCCGTCTTTCTTGACATACGATTTCAAATACGCCAGATTAATTAAGTGTTTTTGGTGAATGCGTTCAAAACCATATTCCCCTAACAAATCTTCGTATTCTTTGAGTGTTTTTGAAATGATAATCGGCTTGCTGTTCTTGATGTAGAACGTCGTGTAATTGTCTTCGCTTTCACATCGAATGATATCGCTAACTTCATACAGGTGAATACCGTCGGCAGTGGTCAGCGCAATGCGTTTGAAATTATCAACCTTCTTACGAATATTCTCCAGCAGTAAATCGATGTGTGCATAACTGTTGTTCTTCTCGAGTACAGTTCTGATTTTTCCGACTACGATTTCGAGTTCATCAGGATCAACGGGTTTCAAAAGGAAATCGAGTGCACTGAATCGAAACGCTTTAATCGCATATTCTTCGTGCGCGGTAATGAATACAATATGCGAAGTCGTTTTCCCATTCTTCTTGGCGAGCTGCTCCAAAACATCAAAACCGGTTCCGTCGTTGAGTTGAATATCGAGAAACACCACTTGCGGTTTGAGTTTATCCATCACGACAACGCCTGTTGCTACATCTTCGGCTTCTCCGATAATGGCGATATCCGGCGCATAAAAAGCGAGCAATTCCCGCATTCCGTTTCTTAAATTGACATCGTCGTCGATTAGTATTGCTGTGATCATGAGTTGCTGGTTGTTGGTTGTTGGATGGCTTTGAAATGTATTGCAATGGCAGATACAAAATAACTTTCGTGCCTTTAGATCCGTCGTTTTCTAATGTCATGTCATCGATTGAAACTTCTGCTTTTTTGGAAGTTGATGTGGCAATCATCTGCAAACGTTTTTTAGTAATGTCGAGCGCCATTGATTGGTGCACCGAAACGGAATTTTCTTTGATGGCCTTTGAAGTTGCATATCCAATTCCGTTATCGGTAATCGTGCAAATCAAATTGTTGGCATCAAGTCTAAATTCGATCGAAATGATTCCGATTTCCTTGCTTGGAATCACACCATGTATGATCGCATTTTCAACAAAAGGTTGCAACAATAATGGTGGTAATGCCAAATCATCTTCTATATTGTCGTCTTTAGAAATGGTAAAACTAAATTTGTTGTTGAAACGCAATTGTTCTAACTCAAGATAGTTTTGCAAACTTTGAATTTCCTTATCAATTGGAATCAATGATTTTTTAGAGTACTCTAAAGTGAGGCGCATCAGCTTCGAGAATTTCGCCAAATATTTGACTGCCGAATGGGTTCCGTTTTGTACAATAAAACTAGAAATCGATCCCAAACAATTGAACACAAAATGCGGATTCATTTGCAAGTGCAAGGCTTTCTGTTCGTATTCCGCCAATTCTTTTTGAAGCGTCAATGTTTTCTTGAGTTGCATTCTGTTGTAGAACAAGAATCCAATGCCACCCAACATCAGGGCGAACAATTCAGCGAAAAACAACTGCAATTTGTTTTGTTTGGCTTGCTCCTGCAGCAACAATTCTTTCTTTTGAAGTTCTTCTTTTTGCATGACTTCGCGTTTTTCGAATTCGAAATTCATGGCCGATTCGACACTTTTTCGGATGGTTTCTGCGTTTGTCAAACTGTCTTTGGCTTGGCTGTATCGTTTGAAATGCAGCAACGATTGTGCATCATTATTTTGCGCATCGTAAATAGCACTCAACAGTTTTTCGGCAACAACCGTTTGTTCTAAAACACCCATTTCTTTCGACAATTGCAAGGCTTTGTTTGCACTTGTTAATGCAGCAGTTGGGTTTTTCTGATCCAAATACAATTGCCCTAAATAGAGATAGGTATCGGCCACACCAAATTTATCTTCAATCGTGGTAAACGTCTGAATCGCAGCATTCCAGCTAGCAATCGCTTTCGATGGATTTCTGATTGCTAAATAATACAATCCCATATTATTGTACCATTCGCCCAGCGCTCTCGGGTCTGGATTTTGGTCAATGCTGGTTTTTGCTTTTGTATAATAGTCAAAGGCTTTGTCGGTATTTTTTTGCTTTAAATAGCAATTGGCAATATTGGTTAATGTGATACCAACATGCGTGTCATTTACCTTTTCTTGCATTTTTTGCGCTTTAATAAAATAGGCTAATGCTTTGAAAATTTCGCCTTGTGATTGGTATGCTACGCCAATGTTGTTGTAGACTTGCGCACATTTTTTGTCGTCTTGAATGCTTTCGTAAATTTTGACTGATTTTAAATGAAATAATAAAGCTTTGGCATAATTGCTCTGTTCAGCAAACACAATCCCGATGCTGCCATACGATTTCGCCAAACCTTTTTTGATCGCCAAACTATTGTTGGAATTGGTTTGTGATTCGTTTTCAAAAATATCTTGAGCCAAAGCAAAATGCGATAATGATGCTGCATAATTTCCGAGTATGATGTTGGCATTGCCGAGATTCAACTGCGCGTTACCTTCTTCTATTTTGTATTCAATTTTTTGGGATAGTACTAATGCTTTCGTAGCATAATCAGCCATCAGATTTGGGTCGCTGGTTTTATAAGCGTCGGCAATGGCATTGAGTGTTTGTGCTCTATCGATGTCGTTTTTGGAATGTTGTAAAGCCAACAACAAACTGTCGATGCCTTTGTTTTGTGCTTGTGCCAGAGTGAAGAAACTCCAGCATAAATATAAAAGAATGGGTGTTTTCATTTTCCTTCTAATTGATAAGTAAATGTACTATTTACTTTTTCATAATATAAAGGCAATGAAGATATGCTCGATTTGGATGAGAATGTGTGCGATTTGACCGAGAATATAAAAAAACCTTCCGAATCGAAATGTCGACTTGGAAGGTTTTGAATGTAACTAACTAAAAAAAATGATGTCCGTTGTTGGTTGCCGCTTGCGAATTGGTACGCTGGCAGCCCTAGCCCCGATTACCTCACCTAACTTTTATTTTTTGTAGTGTTCGGTGAATGCTGCGCATTTGTAGTGGAAAGCCCGGAACGCAGTGAGGACTTGCAACGGATAGCGGGATCAGCTCCTATTATTCCTTCACAATTTTCGCTACTTTGCTTCCTTTCTCAGAAGTAATTTTCAAGAAATAAATGCCATTCGCCTGATCAGCAATATCCAATACTGTTTGGTTTCCCAGAATCGTTTGCAAAATTCTACCTTGAATATCATACAACGCGACAACCTTAATATTGGTGTTGGCATTGATATTAATTTTGGATGCCGTTGGATTTGGAAACACAGCAATGCTCTCATCCGATTCGAATCCTGCGTTGCTTAAAAGTGCAAAAGTAGTAACGGCATCATTCGTAAGAATTGGAGCATTATAATCAAAATAGATAGCAGCAGTATTCATCAAAGTATCGCCAACAAGTAAATCGCTTTTGGTTTTTATCTTAAATAAAATGTCTCCGTGACCTCCAACTGGAGGATTAATAACATTGCGCTCAAGATTGATGTTCTCGAAAATAAACTCGATGCTATTTTCTTTAATTCTTGAATAAACCTGATCATTTGAATTTTGAATTTGTAATGAATTAACATCAAATTTATTGGTATCTATGTCTAGTTTAACAACGATATTTTCAACTGGTAATAATCCGGTATTCTCAAAATTCACAGCGTAATGAAAATAACTTCCGATTGCAGATAGTGGTGCATTCTCTCCCTCAAGACATATAATATTAATCGGGATAAAAGCTCCTAAAACGGCTTCATTAAATTCAAAACTATTATCAAGAAGGGTGTTGTCGCCCACAGTGGGATTTATAGTAGCTGAAAAATTTAATATATCGCCAATATTTAAGGCAGGGGTATCTGTGGTGTTATTCAGGTTGAGTGTCACAAAATAATTTCTACTTTCAAAGGGCATTAAATTCGAATAATTCCAATTAATAACACCATTATTTATAGAAGTAGGCGTGACCGTTGCGGATATATAATCAGCCAAAAAATCGTTGAACGTAAAATTTACATTTCCTGAAACTGCCTGATTGCCTTTGTTTCTATATACAATATTAAAAACGGAGTCAAATCCGGGAATAGCTTGATTGATTGGCGAAATAACGATTTCTACGTCATTTATTGTTCCAATGGCTGCTACACAGAAATCGTTAGTATCAATATTGTTGCTGTCGGTAAAACTTACGGTAGTAGCACTTGGTGACGTACTAAATAAATTTGAATTTTCTTGTGATGGCGTAATTTCAAAATTACCCAATAAGGTGTAAAACGAATAAATACCTTGCTGATTTGTAAAAGTATAACCTGTATTTACACCATCAAATATTTTAACTTTATGGTTGGGCATGATGGCATCGTTTGAATCACAGCCATTATTGTCTTCGTCATAAGTAATTTTTCCGGTAATGGTATTGTAACTTCCTCCTGGAACAAAAGAACAATATGAATTGACTTGAACGTTAGGATTGTTGCTATAAAGTGGATTGACCAAATTGTTATACGTAAAAATAATTTCTTCCTCGTTAGCGCAAACATAGAGTAAACTTGGACAAGAATTAATGCCAGGATTTGATGTATTCACGCCGTTTTTAAGATTCAAATATTCTAAATTAGGATTGTATCCAATAAATCCATTAATTACCAAAGTATTGGAAATATCTATCGCTGTAATTGCCGTGTTCTCTACTTCGATGGATTGTAGTAAATTATTTGAACTTAAATCTATTGTTGTTTGTAATGATTTATTAAGCTGTAAACCTATTAAATTCGTCAAATTTGTCAAATCAACGCCTGTAAATGTTCCTTGACTACCACAACTTAATCGTTGTAAGTTTAAGTTATATGATAAATTTAAAGTTGTGAGTTGATTTTCATCGCTGTATAAAGTTTCTAAATTGGGCAACATGCTGGTGTTCAAACTGGTTAACAAATTATTTGAGCAATTTAAGTTTTTAAGCGTAACCGAAGGACTTAAAGCTAATGAAGTCAATTGGTTACCATTACATCTAACATCAGTCAAATTAGACAAACCTGTTATATTTAAGCTAGTCAACTGGTTTGTGGTGCAATCTAAAAATGTCAAATTAACCAATGTGCTCAAATCTAAAGAAGACAAACTACATTGTACGCATTGAATATATTTTAAATTGGTTAATGTGCTTATTAAATTAATATTTGAGATTGGATTATTATTTCCAATAAAATCGGTCAAATTAACAAAAGCTTCAATTCCAGTCAAATCAGTAATGTTTGCATTTGAAATGTTGAGTCCATTGATTAATGCTGCTTCACTGGCTTGAATTTCATTGTCTCCATTGGCGTCAACAGGAACATATTGGCTAAGACCGTTAGGAAGCGTTATAAATGCACTGTTCAACAATTCATTCAATAATCGCGCTTTAAAATTAGCATCTGGTATAATAACGATATCATTCAAATCAAAAACCTTCAGTTGAAAACTAGTGACAGTGCTACAGCCATTTGTTCCATTTTGAAGAACAACCCAAATGGTTTGCAAATGCGTTCCTATAAAAGAGGTTGGACTAGCAATTGGATTCGATAAAGTTTGAGCATCACTTAAAGCAGTATGATAACTTACATTTAAGCCGTTTTGACCATTTAAAACCAAAGCTTGATTCGCAGTTAAATCGAAAGTTGCTTCACCATCAAATTGCGTTTCGTTCACCACAAGATCTGGAATATTGTTACTTCCAAATGGCGAATTATTGACAACAAGCGTTAAAGTTGTCAAACCAAAATCAATGGCGCTGTTAATGCTTTGAACCCTAACATAAACTGTTGTTGGGAAACCAAACTCGGCAGTTGCTATGGTTATACTATTGGCATTGTTTTCTGAATCTTCCAAATTTGAATGATAAGAAACAACGTACTCATTTGATGGTAAAATACCGAGAATTTCTTGATTTTTAGTGGTTAAATCAAAATCTAATATGCCAAATCCGTTTTGATTACACAATACAAAATCTGTTGGCGTGATCAGTGTTAGTTGCGCATTTACAATCCCTGTAAATAGCAACAGTGGTAGTAAGAGTTTTTTCATAATTCTTGTGTTGTTTTCTTTATTTTAGTGCTTGCGGGTTTGCCATATCATCCCCTACTCATTTAAGTTTCTTATAAATTTGTAATCACCGCCATCACTTCTAAAATGAATTCGCGAAAGATTATTCTTTAGCAATTTTCTCTATTTTACTTCCTTTCTCAGAAGTTATTTTCAAGAAATAAATGCCATTCGCCTGATCAGCAATATCCAATACTGTTTGGTTTCCTAGAATCGTTTGCAAAATTCTACCTTGCATGTCGTATAACTCAATAGATTTGATAATAGCATCGGCATTGATGTTTATTTTGGAATTGGTTGGGTTAGGATATATTGAAATGCTCGCATCCCGCTCAAAGCCCGAATTGCTTAAAGTGGCAAAAACAGTTTCTGCATCGTTAGTTATTACCGGAAGATTGTAATCAAAATAAAGTCCAGCTCTTTGCATAACAATATCGTTGTTTACTAAATTACTGTTTGTTCTTATTTTAAACAAAATATCTCCATGACCTCCTACTGGAGGATTACCACCTCTAGCTTCAAGATCTATTCCTTCAAAAATGAATTCTACAATATTGCCCGCAATTCGAGTATAACAAGGATGGGAACTGCTTAATAATTGTAAAGTAGTAATATCAAATTTGGCAGCATCAATTTCGATTCTTACCACTACATTTTCGGCTAGATAATTTCCTGTATTTTCAAAATTAACGACATAATGTAAGTAATTACCAATTTCTACGGGCGAAAGTAATGCGCCTTGGATGCAAGTAATTCCATTTGGAACACTAGAGTTTATAACAGTTTGAACGTAAGCAAATTGATTGTCCGCTTGATTTTCATCAGTTGCTACTGGACTTATTGAAACATTAAAATTTAAAATAGTCCCGATGTTAACTGGCGGCGTTGCCGTTGGTGAATTCACATACAGCGTTACATAAATACTTCTACTTTCAAAGGGCAATAGATCAGCGTAATTCCAGCTTAAAACGCCCGTGTTTTGAGTACTTGGAGCCATTGTTGCCGAGATAAAATCTAAAAGTGCGTCATTATAATTGAAATTTAAACTTCCTGAAACTGCTATATTACCTTTGTTTCGGTATATTATTTTATAGGTAGCATTAAACCCTGGTTGCGCTACTTCAATGGGTTCCATTACAACTTCTACATCTTGATGGATTCCGTTTGGAATAATACAAAAGTTTTGTACGCTGCTTTCATCAACATTGGCAAAAGGAACTGTGGTAAAGGGCGGCGAGAAACTAAACCATGTTGGGTTTTCAACTTCAGGAGTTACGTTAAAACTTCCTGCTGGAACATAAAATTTAAAAGCTCCGTTGACTTCTGTAAATGTTGATTCTTGATTACTCCCGCCGTTGATGCTCAATTTTACAAATTGCTTTGGTAAATCACTCGCGTCACAACCGTTGTTATTTGCGTCTAATTTGATTTGTCCTGTTATCGTATTGTAATAACCGCCCGGAACGAAGGTGCAATAGGTATTGAATACGACATTCCCATTATTGACATTGATGCTTTGATTTAAAATTTGATTCACAGCTGTTAATTTTGCTTCGTCAGTGCAGACAAAAGTTAAAATTGGATTTTGACTCCAAGAATAAATCGTGTCGATAAAAGAATTCCCGTTTTTCACATTAAGACTGCTCAAGTTGTTGAAAGAGCAACTCAATCTGCTTAAGCTCGTTGCGGTACTAAAATCTAAACTGGTTAATAAATTATAATCACACTGGACAGTTACGAGCGCTTTTAATCCTTCAAAATCTAATGTTGTCAATTGATTATTTTGACAGTTTAAATAATTCAAATTGATCAATCCTGCCATATTTATTGTTGTTAGTTGATTATAACTACAGCTAATTTCGCTGACATTAGTTGATCCTGAAAAATTCAAAGTTGTTAGTTGATTATTATAAACAGCGACAAGACTTAGATTCGGCAAGTTGGTTAATTCCACAGATGACAAAACATTATTATAGGCATAGAACGTTGTCAAATTATTAAGTCCAGCAACATTTATAGCAGACAATTGATTAATACCACAATCGAGATATCTTAAGTTTGACAAACTAGAGACATTTATCGAAGTTAATGCATTGTACCTGCAATCTAAATGTTCCAATAAAGGCAAAGTGCTTAAATCTAAACTAGGTAGTGCGAAGTTTAAAGAGCAATCTAAATATTTCAGTAATGGTACGTTCGAAAAAGTAATGGAGTTACTTTGGTTAAATTGATATTCCAAACGGTCGAGATTAGGCATGTTACTTAAAACTAAGGAACTGATTTGATTGTTAGAGCAATTCAATGTTTTTAGATTGATTAACGAATCGACATTGATCGTACTTAATTGATTAAAAGAACAATTTAAGTCTTCCAATTGGTCTAAAGGCTGCACATCTATATTGGTCAACAAATTGGACAAACATCTAAGTGTCTTTAGATTGACTAAATTACTGATATTTAATACAGCTAACTGATTATAGGAACAATCTAAAAGTGTAAGCGAGGTTAAAGCATCAATGTTTAAATTACCCAAATTATTACCAACGCATTTTAAAACGGTAATATTAGTAAAAGCTTCAATCCCTGTTAACTCAGTAATAGGAATATTGCTAACCTCTATTTCATTGGTAAAAGCACTGGCTTCCGTATATTGAATTTCACCATCGGAATTTGTATCGACCCCGAGAGCGATTAATCTGGATTTAAAATTAGCATCAGGAATATATACGTTGTTCGGATCATTAATCACCAAATCAAAACTGGTTATATTGGCACAAGTAGAAGAAAGCGGATCAAAAACTCGAACCCCAATAGTTTGCGGGTTGGACGTGTTAATATAAGCCGATGGGTTAGAAATTATATTGGTAAAACTTTCGGCTTCTGCAAGGCTTGGATAATATTCTATTCCAACACCTAAATCACTGTTAATTATCGCATTTTGAGTCGTTAAATCAAAAGTAGCAAAACCATCAAATGGCGTATCCACAACTACTAAATCAGGTGCTTGATTGGCATTTGCTCCGGGTAAAACGGTAATCAAAGTTGAAAAACTAGTAGCACATTCCCCAAAAGATGGTGTAAATAAATAAGTCCCTGTTGTTACGACAGCTGGTGACCAAGTTCCTGAAATACCATTATCAGATGTTGTAGGCAATATAAAATCTGCACAAACCGAAGCTGGAATTGAAAACGTTGGCGTTACACTTACTAAACTGGTAACGGTTGTTGATGCTTGATTTGAAACACAACCCGTTGCGATATCGGTTACAACAACAGTGTAATCACCAGCAATTGAAGTTGAAAAACTGCCCACATTACCCGGATCACTGGCACCAGATGGAACTGTCCAGCTAAAACTAGGATTGTTCCAGTTTCCCGATGCAGACACAGACGCTGCATTGACATCGCAAACAGCAGTAGCGCTTATTGTTACAACTAGTGGCGGGTTAAAATAAACATAAGTTCCTGCTGAATTAGAAACACAACCAGACACGATATCAGTAATAGCAACAAAATAGGAACCTTCAATTGTCGTAGTAAAACTTGATACATCACCAGGATTTGGAACTCCGAAAGGCATTGTGTACGAATAGCTATAAGAACCCGGAGAAAGAGGAGTTGTTGTTATTGTTGTAGCGTTTCCTACACAACTAATCGGATTACCAATAGTCACAATGGGCTTCTGACTCACTACCAAGCTTAAGGTAGAAAATGAAGGATTATTTGAGTCAGCAACATCCCAAGCTCTTATATAAAGAGTCTGATTAAAAGGCACTGTGTTAGTGAATGGTGTTGTTAAAGCAATTGGACTAGTTGCTCCTTGAGAATCAGCTAAAGTAAGGTGATAAGAAACTAGAGTTCCAGCCTGCGTTATAATCGTAGGCGTTATAACATTAATATCAAAAGCCGCAATACCATCACTATTATCATCGCAAACCCGATAAGGCATCGGGTTGTTAATAGTCGGTTGAGCATGAGCAAAACTCGATACAAAAAGTAATAGGTAGATGATAGTTCTCATGTGTTGGGTTATTAATGTTCTAGTTTTCATAATTTCTAATTATTAAAGTTCGCTGATATTTTTTTTCTGTTTTTCTTATTTATCATTTAATGCTTTTCCGAAGTAAATTTTTGATTTAGCCACCTCTATCATTTGATAATCTATACTATTTTCACAATGCCTTAATTAATTCTTGCAATTTTTCTCTTTTACTTTGTGCAATCGGAATATTGGTATTATCCGCCATAATCACATAACCACCGTCCGTTTTGATATACGATTTTAGAAATGAAAGGTTAATCAAATGTGATTGATGTATTCTTTCAAACCCTTGTTCAGTCAGCATTTCCTCGTATTCCTTAAGCGTTTTCGAAATCAGCACCGGCTTGTGATTTTTGATAAAAAACTCCGTGTAATTGCCTTTGGCTTCTAATCTAATAATATCCGCGACTTCAAAAAGATGGATTCCGTCACTCGTGGAAAGTGCGATGCGTTTGAAATTATCGACTTTCTTCCGAATGTTCTCAAGCAGCAAATCGATGTGATCGAAGGACTTGGTTGATGATGCAATATTCTTAATCTTCATAATCGTATCCTGTAATTCCTCAGGATCGATTGGTTTTAAAATAAAGTCGAGTGCACTAAACTTAAAAGCTTTGACCGCATATTTTTCATGCGCCGTAATAAAAACAATATGCGAAGCGATTTTTCCATTGGTTTTTTTCAAACGCTCGAGAATGTCGAAACCGGTTCCGTCGCTCAAATGAATGTCCAGAAAAATGACTTGTGGCTGCAGTTTTTCAATCGCTACGATGCCAGTTTTCACACTTTCGGCTTCCCCAATAATGTTGATGTCGTTCGTGTAACGTGCCAAAAGCGCTTTGAGTCCTTCCCGTAAGTGCTTGTCGTCGTCGATGAGTAGTGCTGTGATCATTGTTGAGTTGTTGGGTGTTGGTTGATAATTTTCGGTTGGCGTTTATTGTATATATTGAATGGGCAATCGTAAAGTTACTTTCGTTCCTACGATTTCATTTTTTTGTACCAATTCCTGTATGTCGATTTGTGCCGATTTTAAGGTTGTGGCTTCCATAATTTCGAGGCGTTTTTTAGTGATTTCCAATGCCATCGATTTGTGTGCGGTGACGGAATCTTCTTTCAAATGTTTCGATTTCGAAAGTCCAATGCCGTCGTCTGCAATGCTGCAAATGAATTGTCCGTTTTGCACGTCAAAATCGACCTCGATTTTTCCATTGCCTTCTTTGGGAACCATGCCATGAAGGATGGCATTTTCTACGAAAGGTTGGATGAGTAATGGTGGAATGCCCATATTAAATTCGACTTTATCGCTTGATTTGATGGAGAATACAAATTTATTATGAAAACGCAATTGCTCGAGTTCAAGATAATTTTGCAAACTTTCAATTTCTTTATCAATCGGAATCAAGGAACCTTTAGAGTATTCGAGTGTGAGTCGCATCAGTTTTGAAAATTTAGACAAATATTTCAAAGCCGAATCGGTACCGTTCTGCACAATAAAACTCGAAATCGATCCCAAACAATTGAACACAAAATGTGGATTCATTTGCAAATGCAGCGCTTTCTGCTCGTATTCGGCCACTTCTTTCTGTAAAGTCAATCGGCGTTTGATTTGCCTTCTGTTGTAAGTTACAAATATCAAACCTACCAACAGTACCAAACCAATGATTGAAAATAGAATAAACTGGAAATTCCTTTTAGATTGTTCCGCTGCGATTGATGTTTTTTGTTTGTACTCTGATTCCATTTCCGAACGTAGGATCTTTTTATTGTTTTCCTGATTCGTAATGCTGTCGCGCGCTGCGATGTAATTTTTATAGTGGAAGAATGACAATTCAA
This sequence comes from Flavobacterium sp., assembly GCA_031425295.1. GTDB lineage: Bacteria > Bacteroidota > Bacteroidia > Flavobacteriales > Flavobacteriaceae > Flavobacterium. The sequence goes on from JANPJB010000056.1 coordinate 11,946, forward strand.
GATTGTTCTTATAGCCATACAACTCGCTCAATAATTTTTCCGAATGATACGTTTGATCTAAGATTCCAATAGCTTTGGCGTACTCTAATGATTTTGTAGTAAATGCTATGGCTTCGTCGTATTTTTTCAAATCTGCATTTAACTGACCCAAATTATACAATGCCAGCGAAGCGCCGAATTTGCTTTGCATTTCCTCATACATTGACAAAGCGGTCGTGTAATATTGTGTTGCTGTGGCATAGTCTTTTTCGTTTCTGTAAAAATCTCCGAAATAATTGTTGAGCAACGCAAAACCACGTTTGTTGTCCATTTTTTCGAATAGCTTTTCGGCTTTTTGATAATACTGCAACGCTTGATTTTTGTTGCCTTGCTCGGCATAAATGACACCGATGTTGGTTAAGGTTACAGCGGCAGTTTGTTCACCAATTTCCTCTTGAAGTTGGAATGCTTTTTTAAAATACTCGAGCGCCTTCGTATTCTTTTGCTGTGATTTATAAACGATGCCGATATTGTTATACGCTTTGGATATATTGATTTTCTGTCCGATTTCGAGATAGATTTCCAACGCTTTTTGGTACATCTCCAACGCCATGTAATAGTTGCTTTCTTGGGAAAATACAATGCCCTGACTAGCGAAAGCTCTAGCAAAACCATTCTTTATACGCTTGGTTTCGATTTCAGAATCAGAAGTCAATAGCGCTTCAAAAACAGCTTGTGCTTTTCCGAAATACTGACTGGCCTGACGGTAATTTCCTAAAATGATATTCGAGTTTCCCGAATTGATGTAGGCATTCGCCAATCCGAAATTATAATTTTTTTGTTGTGCTAAAGTAGCGGCTTTAACGGCATAGAAAGCGGTAGAATCAGGATTAGATTCTTTGTATTTGTCGGCAATACTGTTCAACACATTGACTTTTGCCGTATCGATTTTGACTACTGAAAGTACCCGTTTCAAACTATCGACTGCCGTTGAAGACGACTGACAGAAAGCCGTTGCGCCGACCATAAAAAAGAGCAACGATATGCAGTAGTTGTTTTTCACAATAGTTCGATTTAATTTCTATACAAATATATAAGAACATGATTGTATAAAATGAGACTAAATAGTATTGAGATGGTTTGACTTAGTAATTGCGGGTTTTGGGTTATTATTCAAATTGGTATTAAAAGATAAAACCCTTCTAAAGTTTGAAACTCTAAAAGGGTTTGGATAATGTATTGAAAATTATTTTTTATTTGAATGCTTTCAATCCTGGAAAATAAGCTGTCTCGCCCAATTCTTCCTCAATACGCAACAACTGATTGTATTTTGCCATACGATCCGAACGCGATGCGGAACCGGTTTTGATTTGGCCGCAATTCAATGCCACCGCCAAATCGGCAATCGTGTTGTCTTCCGTTTCTCCCGAACGGTGTGACATTACCGAAGTGTAGCCTGCATTTTTCGCCATGTTTACTGCGGCAATGGTTTCGGTCAATGTTCCAATCTGGTTTACTTTTACTAGGATTGAATTGGCGATTCCTTTTTCAATTCCTGTGGATAGTCGCTCGACGTTGGTTACAAACAAATCATCACCAACCAATTGGGTTTTGTTCCCGATAAGTTCGGTTAGGTATTTCCAACCGTCCCAATCATCTTCTTGCATGCCGTCTTCAATGGAAATGATCGGATAATTTGCTGCGAGTTCAGCCAAGTATTCTGCTTGCTCTTTTGACGTTCTGATTTTTCCAGTTTCACCTTCGAATTTGGTGTAATCATATTTTCCGTTAACGTAGAATTCGGAAGCGGCGCAGTCTAACGCGATCATGATTTCATCACCGAATTTGTAACCTGCATTTTCCACGGCCATCTTAATCGTATCCAGAGCATCTTCGGTTCCTCCGGCTAGGTTCGGTGCGAATCCGCCTTCATCACCAACGGCAGTCGATAAATGACGGTCGTGCAACACTTTTTTCAAATGGTGAAAAATCTCCGTTCCCATTTGCATCGCTTGCGAGAAGGTCGTTGCTTTTACAGGCATGATCATGAATTCCTGAAAGGCGATCGGCGCATCAGAATGCGAGCCACCATTGATGATGTTCATCATCGGCACCGGAAGTGTATTGGCTGAAACGCCACCAACGTAACGGTATAAAGGCATGCCCAATTCGTTAGCTGCTGCTTTGGCAACGGCCATTGAAACGCCAAGAATCGCATTCGCTCCAAGATTGGATTTATTGGACGTTCCGTCAAGAGCGATCATCGTTTGGTCGATTTGGTTTTGTTCGAACACGGATGTTCCTACGACTTCATCAGCTATTTTAGTATTTACATTTTCTACCGCTTTCAGGACGCCTTTTCCTAAAAATGCTTTTCCGCCATCACGCAATTCTACTGCTTCGTGTTCTCCGGTTGATGCTCCTGAAGGTACTGCGGCTCTTCCGAGTACGCCGTTTTCGGTGATGACGTCAACTTCCACTGTAGGATTTCCTCTGGAATCGAAAATTTGTCTTGCGTGTATTTTGATGATAATGCTCATATTTATAATATTAGATTTTCTATTACTATTTAATTCTTTCCTCTTTTCATTCGGTATGGCAAATATATTTCAACTTTTCTTAATAAATAAAATTTAAAATTAATCTTATTAACTCAATCGATTTAGTGCTTGTGTTTTTAGTCTGATATTTCTCAAAACAACAATTAAATACTAAACCCAAAAAACTTACACAGAAAGACCAAAAAAGAGTCAAAAACACAGTATATCGGTAAAAAAGGTGCTTTGTCGAGTGTTTGAATAATTTTTTCAATTCTGGCGGTAACTTTATATAGATTAAAATTGCCCCGTTTTATTAATTTTAAAAAATATGACGATGAAACGGAACTTTATTTCACGGGGGTTAATTTCGATTATTTGTTTTCTAAATATAGGCAATATGCATTCTCAGAGCTATAGAAATGCAAAGGCTTATCTTGATGATTTTGAAAAGAACGAGTTTTTTGTGCATGAAAGTTTAGTAGAATATTCCTCAGCAGTAATTTATGATTATAAAGACCCAAGAAAACAAGCAACTCTTGAGAGAATCTATAATAAACTGCAGTCCATAAATGATAATCTTGTAAAAAATGATATTGGTTATCAAGGCGATACTAGTCTACGCGATGTATTCTTAACGATGAATACGAACACCATCGATGTACTAAAAAATAGTTCATTACGATTAACAGACTATGAGCAAACAAAAAAATTAGATTACCCCGAAATATTAAATTGCTTCGCAACAAGGAAACAAAATATCATAAATTATTATTCTCTTATTCTGAATTATAATAATTGCAAGAAAAGTTTTTGTAAAAAGAATAACCTTAAAACGGAGCGCTATTTTTACAATAAAAACCTATTTGAATATGATGCTCATCAAAGTTTGTTTTTCTTCAAAACCAATGTGTTAGACTCAAAATTATGTGATTTTTTGATTACTACCGAAATTGACAATGTGAATCAAAGCATGTGTTATCTTAATCAAGTTTGCGAGGATAATTTAATTGAAACTGAAAAATATGTAAAAGTCTACATAGACAAATCGTTGAATAATGCCAATATTGAATTTAGTCAGTTTTTACTAAAGCAAAACGAAGTTTTATTACCGCTATACAGCAATTATATTCAAGCCATCAATGAATTTAAAATAGCGAAGACAAACAAGGATACACCAATTGAACTATACAATGAAAAAGTAAGAACACTCAATAGAGCTAAAAATACATTTTATGAAACTTTCCATACGATTCAAACGCAGAAAAAAATACTAGTTGATAATTGGCAAGTAATAAAAAATAATTTCCTTAAAAAAAATATGAAATAGTACAGCCTACCCGACTAAGGTTTTGTTCGATATATAAGTAACAAATAATCAATAGCTTAATTATACAATATTATAGCTAGATAACACAATAATACCCTTTGATGTTTGGTCTAGATTTGTATTAATATTAACACCACAACATCATGAAAAATTCTACTATTCTAAACAACAGAAAAAATAATCAACTCTCATCGATTCTTTTAATGCTATTCGTTTCATTACTTCCTCATTTTTTGCAAGCGCAAGACTACCGTTACATCGATGCTTACATGGATGACTTTGGAAAAAACGAAATGTTCGTAAAAAAATCGTTGATGGATTATTCGATGACTATAGTTGAGTCGCAAACGAACACCAGATCAAAAGCCACTTCCGGAAAAATTGTCGACAAATTAATCAATATGAATCTTATCATGAAAAACACAGATAAGGGATTTGAAAAAAACACACTCCTCAGAGACAGTTTTATAAAAATGAATGAAAAAACAATCGCGTGTTTACAAAATGGAAGTTTAATTTTAGACGATTATGAGTACCAAAGTACGTTGTCTTTCGCGGAAATTAAAACCAATATGAATCGGAAAGATAAAGACATGGTGAGTTATTATCAGGAACTTAAAACATACGATGCCAATAAAAGAGCTTTTGGAACACAGTATAATGTGAGTTTTAAAGAAAATGTTGGAAAAAATATATTAGAATACAATGCCAATCAAAACATCTTATTTTACAAAATAAATGTGATCGACCAAAAATTATCTGCGCTGATTAAAGCTAAAGACAAAGCAGGTTTTGCCGAATGTTTCAACAATATTGATGCCTTGCACCAAGAGGCTATTTCAAAAACAAATCTGTATAGAAGTAACTTTAAAGACAATTCAATGAACGATGCCAATGTGAAATATTCAACTTTTATTTCCGGGCAAAAGATTAAGCTTACTACTTTGTTTAACAATTTCGTTGATGAGTATACTAAATTATTAGCCTTAAAAAACACTACTAAACCACAAACAGCAGCCTTGTTGGCAGAATATAACCTACAGGTAAAAACGTACAACGCTAAGAAAAATTTGTTTTACACTGCATCAGATGCTATTCAAGTTACTAAAAAAGCCATGTATGACAGTTGGTTTGTGACCAACAGCAAATTTTTGCAACACAATGGAGAATTTGAAGATATCCATGAAAAATACATCATAGCCGGTACCAAAGTAGCCGTACGTTAACGCAACGGCAATCTTAAACTTCCTTTAATCGTTGGTGTTTTTGAGCAAATAAAAATTATTTGTTACTGATATCGAACTTAATTCTTAATCCGAAAAATTGTACTGCTTTACAATTAACTTCGGAAGACTATCAAAATGAAATCAAATTTGTCATTAAGCATTTTTTTATTGCTGTTTTTTCTGCAATCAAGTTCTATGAACGCTCAAAGCTATAGAACCGCTGAAGCCTATATTTCAGATTTTGAAAAAAATGAGTCTTACGTCATACAATCGCTAATTGAATATTCATCCTCGATAATCAACGATGATAAAGCTTCCAGAGTGCAGGCAACTTTAGAAGGGATTTATAATCGATTAGAGAATATTAATGCGATTATCATTAAAAATGGCAAAGGATATTCAGGAGATATTAGTTTAAGGGATGCATTTTTAAAGATGAACCGTCGGACCATAATACTGCTAAAAGGTAACTCCTTGAAATTTAAGGGTTATGAAACTGAAAGAAATTTAAGTTATGCTGAAATTTTCAATGTTTTCGAAACACGAAAAAGTGAAATCATAAATTACTATTCAGCGATACTGGATTATAGCAATGCAAAACACACCTTCAGTAAAAGAAATAAACTGACGCACGATCGATATTTCAGTAAAAGAAATATTTTTGAATACGATGCGCATCAAAGCTTAATTTTTTTTAAAATCAATGTCTTAGATGCAAAATTATCCGATTTATTAACGTCGACTGATGATAAAAATGTGCTCCAATGTGCTTCCTATCTCACTCAAGTTTGTCGGGAATCGCTAACACAAACAGACGAATACACAAAAGTCAACGTCGATCAATCGCTCAACATTGCCAATAGTGAGTTGATCACTTTTTTATTAACACAAAATGAATTACTGCTTCCGTTGTATACAGATTATATTCAAACGCTAGTGGATTTTAACAATACAAAGGAAACGTTGCAGCAAGATAAAAAGGATAATAGCGAACAGTATAATGAAAAGGTTAGACAATTGAATGTCACTAAAAATAAATTCACCGATAGTTTCGCTGCCATACAAATTCAAAAAAAAGAGTTGATCGATAATTGGCTTAAAATCAAGCAAGATTATTTAAAAAACAATCTATAAAAAAAGGATTTTACAATGTAAGATCCTTTTTTTATATGAACACCAACTTAATCTTTAGACAAATTCTCAATAAATAAATCAAATAAGTACGAAGAATCATGCGGTCCGGGACTGGCTTCCGGATGGTATTGCACCGAGAAGCAATTCTTGTTCTTGATGCGCATGCCTGCGACGGTATTGTCATTTAAGTGAATGTGCGTGATCTCGATTTCTGGGTGCTTTTCGGCTTCTTCGCGGTTGATGGCAAAACCGTGGTTCTGCGAAGTGATTTCTCCTTTTCCTGTAATCAGGTTTTTAACCGGATGGTTGATGCCGCGGTGTCCGCCGAACATTTTGAATGTTGAAATGCCGTTGGCGAGTCCGATAATTTGATGCCCAAGGCAAATTCCGAATAGTGGTTTGTTCTGGTCGAGAATTTCTTTGGCGACTTGTATCGCGCCAGCTAAAGGTTCCGGATCGCCTGGCCCATTTGATAAGAAGTAACCATCCGGATTGAATTCTGCCAAGTCTTGAAACGTTGCGTCGTATGGAAACACTTTGATATAGCAGTCGCGTTTGGCGAGATTGCGTAGGATGTTCATTTTGATTCCTAAATCTAAAGCGGAGATTTTGTATTTGGCAGTTTCATTTCCGAAGAAATAAGGTTGTTTTGTGGAAACTTTTGAAGCGAGTTCTAAGCCTTTCATATTGGGGATATTTGAAAGTTGTTGTTTTAATTCATTTATGGATGTACCATCGGTGCAGATTGCGGCATTCATTGCGCCGTTGTCTCGCACATAAGCTGTGAGTGCGCGGGTGTCGACATCGGAAATGCAAATTAGGTTTTGCTTATGGAAATAATCTTCGAGGCTTTCTGAAGCAGCTGCACGCGAATAGTTGAAACTGAAATTTTTGCAGACGAGTCCAGCGATTTTTATGGAATTTGATTCGACTTCGTTTTCGTTGACACCGTAGTTTCCGATGTGTGGGTTTGTCGTGATCATGATCTGACCGAAGTACGACGGATCGGTGAAGATTTCCTGGTAGCCGGTCATTCCGGTATTGAAGCAGAGTTCACCGAAAGTGGTTCCTGAGATTCCAATCGATTTGCCGTGGAGGATCGTGCCGTCGCTTAGTAGGAGGATGGCGGGTTGTCTTGTCGTGTAGTTCATTTGGTTGTGTTGTTGTGATGCAAATTTATTTATTTATTGGCTCGGAAAGGCGCAATGACGCAAAGTGTTATTAAAACTTTTGAACATCTTCGTAACCGTAATGCCCTAGCCCCGATTGTAACGGAAATCTTTTTGTGCCGTTTTTCGGCGCAAAAAATTGGGAGTGGAAAGCGGGAAACAGCTCCTTAAAAAAACGACAAAAAAAAAAGGACAAACTTTAAAAGTTTATCCTTGATTTTTATTGAATGAAGAAAGTCATTATTCTGCTTTCTCTTCTTTTTCGTCAGCGGCTGGTGCTTCTGGAGCTTCAGCTTCTGGTGTAACTTCTGGAGCTTCTTCAACTGCTGGTGCTTCAGCAACCGGAGTTTCAACAACCGCTTCTTCAACGATTGGCTCTTCAACAACTGCTTCTGGAGCTTCAGCAACCAGAGCGGCTTTTGGAGCAGCAGCAGGAGCAGTTGTAGCACCTTTAGCTTTTCCACCACGACGGCTTTTCGCTTTTTTCTCTTCTTTTTTACCACCGTTGTATAGTTCGTTGAAATCTACGAGTTCGATCATCGCCATATCAGCGTTGTCTCCCAAACGATTTCCCACTTTAATGATACGTGTGTAACCACCCGGACGATCGCCTACTTTAGCGGCTACATCGCGGAACAAATCCGTTACGGCATATTTACTGCGCAAGTAAGCAAAACAGATACGACGGTTGTGGGTTGTATCTTCTTTTGATTTTGTGATTAGCGGCTCAACGAATTGTTTTAACGCTTTGGCTTTAGCGACAGTGGTGTTGATACGTTTGTGCTCGATTAGAGAACAAGCCATATTCGCCAGCATTGCTGCTCTGTGTCCTTTTTGTCTGCTTAAGTGGTTGAATTTTTTTCCGTGTCTCATGACGTGTTTTTTAAAACTTCATCTTGCTACAATCCGCTTTGGAGAGCAAAATATGAAGTCATTTATTCTTTATCTAATTTGTATTTGGCTAAGTCCATTCCGAAGGTCAAATTCTTCACAGCAACGAGTTCGTCTAATTCTGTTAAAGATTTTTTACCGAAATTACGGAACTTCATTAAATCGTTTTTGTTGAAAGACACCAGGTCTCCCAAAGTATCAACTTCAGCAGCTTTCAAACAGTTTAGCGCACGAACCGAAAGATCCATATCTACCAATTTGGTTTTAAGCAACTGGCGCATGTGCAATGATTCTTCGTCGTAAGACTCCGTTTGTGCAATTTCGTCAGCCTCTAGCGTAATTCTTTCGTCAGAAAACAGCATGAAGTGGTGGATTAAAACTTTCGCTGCTTCGGTTAAAGCATCTTTAGGATTGATCGACCCGTCGGTTTTGATTTCGAAAATCAGTTTTTCGTAATCCGTTTTTTGCTCGACACGGAAATTTTCAATCGCGTATTTTACGTTCTTTACAGGCGTGAAAATAGAGTCCGTGAAAATGGTACCGATAGCGGCATTTTGTTTTTTGTTTTCTTCAGCAGGAACATAACCGCGCCCTTTTTCGATGGTTAGTTCGAAATTAAGTTTGATTTTGCTATCTAAATTACAGATCACCAATTCTGGGTTCAGTACTTGGAAACCTGAGATGAATTTTTGAAAATCACCCGCTGTAAGTTGGTCTTTTCCTGTAACAGAAATTGTCACAGATTCGTTATCTACATCTTCGATCTGACGTTTGAAACGCACTTGTTTCAAATTAAGGATGATTTCGGTAACGTCTTCAACAACACCTGAAATGGTAGAGAATTCGTGATCTACACCTTCAATTCGAACCGAAGTGATCGCGTATCCTTCTAAAGCGGAAAGCATCACTCTTCTAAGTGCATTACCAACGGTCAATCCGTAACCAGGTTCCAAAGGACGAAATTCAAACTTTCCTTCAAAATCGGTAGAATCGATCATGATAACTTTATCGGGCTTCTGAAAATTAAATATTGCCATAATTTCGACTAAGTCAATTATTATTTGTTGTACAATTCGACGATTAACTGCTCTTTAATATTTTCCGGAATCTGCAATCTTGCAGGAACCGAAACAAAAACACCTTCTTTAGTATCGTTGTTCCAAGTAATCCACTCGTATACGTGAGATGAATTATCCAAAGAACGGTTGATAGCTTCTACTGATTTTGATTTTTCACGAACAGCTACTTTATCGCCTGGTTTTAAATGGTATGATGGAATGTTAACCAATTCGCCATTTACGGTAATGTGTCGGTGAGAAACGATTTGACGTGCGCCTCTTCTAGAAGGAGCGATACCCATTCTATAAACAACGTTGTCTAATCTTGCTTCACAAAGTTGGAGTAAAACTTCACCGGTTACACCACGTGCAGCCGATGCTTTTTCGAACAATCCACGGAATTGCTTTTCAAGGATTCCGTAAGAGTATTTCGCTTTTTGCTTTTCCATCAATTGTACAGCGTACTCTGATTTCTTACCTCTTTTTTTAGCCATCCCGTGTTGTCCGGGTGGGTAATTTCTTTTTTCGAAGGATTTGTCTTCTCCGAAGATCGCTTCACCGAATTTACGGGCGATTCTTGTACTTGGACCAGTATATCTTGCCATTTTTAATTGTTTAAGACAGGGATTATGAATTCAGGTCATATCCTTCGATAATCACTATTCTGCCTAGGTTATACTATTATAAATTTTGAGTTATTAAACTCTACGTCTTTTAGGAGGACGACATCCGTTGTGCGGCATTGGCGTAACGTCGATGATCTCGGTTACTTCTACCCCACTGTTGTGCAAAGAACGGATCGCAGACTCACGTCCGTTACCTGGTCCTTTAACATAGACTTTCACTTTTTTAAGTCCAGCTTCCATCGCTACTTTACTACAATCTTCTGCTGCCATTTGGGCTGCGTACGGAGTATTCTTTTTAGAACCTCTGAAACCCATTTTACCAGCTGAAGACCAAGAGATCACTTCCCCTTTTTTGTTGGTTAGTGAAATAATGATGTTGTTGAAAGTGGCACTAATATGAGCTTCACCCGTTGATTCAACGATAACTTTACGTTTTTTTGTTGTTGCTTTAGCCATATTACTTATTATTTAGTTGCTTTTTTCTTGTTCGCAACAGTTTTTCTTTTACCTTTTCTCGTTCTAGAGTTGTTCTTAGTTCTTTGTCCTCTTAATGGAAGACCAGATCTGTGACGGATTCCTCTATAACATCCGATGTCCATAAGACGTTTGATGTTTAGGGAAACTTCTGAACGTAGTTCACCTTCAATTTTGTAAAATGATACTGCTTCACGAATGGCTCCGATTTGCTCATCATTCCAATCCTGAACTTTGATATCTTCACTAACATTGGCTTTTGCCAATACTTCTGTAGCACGACTTCTACCTACTCCGAAGATGTAAGTTAAAGCGATAACGCCTCTTTTGTTTTTTGGGATGTCTACCCCTGCTATTCTTGCCATAACTATCCTTGTCTTTGTTTAAATCTAGGATTCTTTTTGTTGATTACGTATAATCTGCCTTTTCTTCGTACAATCTTGCACTCGGCGCTTCTTTTTTTAACTGATGCTCTTACTTTCATCTTAATATTTTTTAATATCTATAAGTAATTCTTGCTTTTGACAAATCGTAAGGGCTCATTTCCAATTTCACTTTATCACCAGGTAATAACTTGATGTAATGCATGCGCATTTTTCCGGAAATGTGGGCAATTACTATATGTCCGTTTTCTAATTCCACACGGAACATCGCATTCGAAAGTGCTTCGATGATGGATCCGTCTTGTTCTATTGCTGATTGTTTCGCCATAAATTAAGCTACTGCTTTTCTGTTTTTACCGCTCTTCATCAAACCGTCGTAATGCTTGTTTAATAAGTATGAGTTGATCTGCTGAATCGTATCGATCGCCACACCAACCATAATGATTAAAGAAGTTCCTCCAAAGAACATTGCCCAAGATTGTTGCACACCGAAACTTACAATAATAGCTGGGAACACAGCAATCAAGGCAAGAAATAATGAGCCAGGGAATGTGATCAATGACATGATGTGATCTAAGTAGTCAGAAGTTTCCATTCCTGGTTTTACACCGGGGATAAAGCCGCCACTTCTCTTCAAATCATCCGCCATCTTGTTCGTTGGAACTGTGATCGCGGTATAAAAGAATGTAAACACCACAATCAATGTTGCGAATACAAAATTATACCAGAATCCAAACATATTACTAAAGGCACCAGCAATAGACTGAGAAGTTTCAGATTGAGACAACCCTGCCAATGCTGCCGGTATGAACATGATTGCCTGAGCGAAAATGATTGGCATTACACCAGATGCATTTAATTTCAAGGGAATCCATTGTCTGTTACCGCCCATCATATCTTGTTCAAAATCACCAGTGGTTGTACGACGTGCGTATTGTACTGGGATTCTTCTTACCGCCATTACTAATAATACACAAGCGATAATTACCAACAACCAAACGATTACTTCGATCACCAATAACATTGGTCCACCGTTGTTGTTCGTAATTGTTGACGTAAATTCCTGAATGAAAGCCTGTGGCAATCTTGCAAGAATCCCGACCATAATCAATAATGAGATTCCGTTTCCGATACCTTTGTCTGTGATTTTCTCTCCAAGCCACATCGCGAAGATCGTACCTGTCGTTAAAATCAAAACAGAGGAGAATAAGAAACTAAACGAATCAAATCCTAACATGAATGCGCTGCTTGGTAAAGTTCTGTAAAGGTTATAAATATAACCAGGACCTTGCACCAAGGTAATCAGGATCGTTAACCAACGTGTAATTTGGTTTAACTTTTTTCTGCCGCTTTCTCCATCTTTTTGTAACTTCTGAAGATAAGGAATTGCGATTCCCATCAACTGAACCACGATGGATGCCGAAATGTAAGGCATAATCCCTAATGCGAACACAGAGGCTTTCGAGAACGCACCACCTGTAAACATATCGAGAATTGAACCAATACCATTTTTAGTCTGGCCTGCTAGATCACTTAATTGCGTAGCATCAATACCTGGTAGCGTCACATGGGCTCCGAAACGATAGACCAAAAGCATCCCTAACGTTAGTAGGATTCTGTTTTTTAGTTCCTCGATTTTCCAAACATTGGCTAATGATTCAAAAAATTTCTTCATCGTACTAGAATGATTAAAGTGTTACAGCTTCTCCTCCGGCAGCTTCAATCGCGGCTTTTGCAGTTGCAGTAAATTTGTGAGCAGATACTTTTAATTTTGCTTTCAATTCGCCTCTACCTAAAATCTTAACGATTTCATTTTTGGTAGCCAAACGGTTTGTAACATAAACTGTCATATCAACAGTATCAGTCACAATCCCATTATCAACTAATAATTGCAAAGTATCTAAGTTTACACCTTCGTATTCTTTACGATTAATATTCGTAAAACCAAACTTAGGCACACGTCTTTGTAATGGCATCTGACCGCCTTCAAAACCAATCTTTTTAGAATAACCAGAACGTGATTTTGCTCCTTTGTGACCTCTTGCAGCAGTGCCACCTTTTCCAGAACCTTCACCACGGCCTAATCTTTTATTCTGATTGTGCGTAGAACCTTCAGCAGGTTGTAAGTTACTTAAATTCATAACTATAAATTGTTATTTAGCTTCCTCAACGGAAACTAAGTGTTTTACTTTGTTTATCATCCCAAGGATAGCAGGATTTGACTCATGCTCGACAACTTGTCCCATTTTGCGAAGCCCTAAAGCTTCAAGGCCTCTTTTTTGGGTCAACGGACAGTTGATTTTGCTCTTAACTTGTTTTACTAATAACTTAGCCATAATTTCCTGGATTAACCTTTAAATACTTTCTCTAAAGAGATTCCTCTTTGTTTTGCAACAGAATATGCGCTTCTCATTTGAAGTAAAGCATCAAAAGTTGCTTTTACCACGTTGTGAGGGTTTGAAGATCCTTGGGATTTCGACAATACATCGTGAATTCCAACTGACTCCAGAACCGAACGAACAGCTCCACCGGCAATAACTCCTGTACCGTGTGATGCAGGCATAAGGAATACACGTGCTCCACCGAATTTTCCTTTTTGTTCGTGCGGTACAGACTGCCCGCTCAAAGGAATTTTCACTAGGTTTTTCTTTGCATCTTCAACCGCTTTAGCGATCGCTTCAGAAACATCTTTCGATTTTCCAAGACCATGTCCAACCACACC
>JANPJB010000057.1:0-3383 GCA_031425295.1 Flavobacterium sp.
CTGAACACCCGAAACCGTATATTTTACATCTTCTTTTTTACCTAATGTACTTAGGCTTTCCAATGAAAAACTGTTGTTGATAAACTGCATCCCATACGTCATACTGAAATCATTATAGTAATTCCCTCGTACAGACAAACCGCCCATAAAACCCATTTCCGGTTTTGCGCTAAAATTACTCGACAATAATGTCATCTGTGAGATACCCGCCGAGATACCGATTCTATTTCCGTCTTTGTTACGGTATTGTGCATTTGTATTGATGGAACAAATTAAAACCAGCGCTAAATAGAAAGTATTTTTCATTTGATAGGATTTAATGGCTAATTTAGTTAGTTTTTTATAAACTGACTTCTATTTAATCTAAATTACTTTCACAATGGACATTTCCTTAATTATTTTATTGGTCTTCGCCTTATTCATTTTTCTTTCTTCATTTTTTACCGTGAAACAGCAATCATCAGTGATTATAGAGCGTTTTGGAAAATTCCTGAGCGTTCGAAATTCGGGTCTACAGCTCAAAATTCCATTGATTGATCGGATCGCTGGCAGGGTCAATCTTAAAATCCAGCAACTCGATGTGATCATTGAAACCAAAACCAAAGACAATGTTTTTGTGAAGATGAAAGTCTCCGTACAATTCAAAGTGATCCAGGAAAAGGTGTACGATGCGTTTTACAAACTCGAATATCCGCATGATCAAGTCACGGCCTATGTTTTTGATGTCGTTCGTGCCGAAGTGCCGAAATTAAAACTAGACGACGTTTTTGAACGAAAAGATGATATTGCGATCGCAGTAAAGCGTGAACTCAACGAAGCCATGACTACTTATGGTTATGATATCATCAATACTTTAGTAACCGATATCGATCCGGACATACAAGTGAAGAATGCGATGAATCGGATCAATGCGGCTGACCGTGAAAAAACCGCTGCAGAATTTGAAGCCGAAAGTTCAAGAATACGCATTGTCGCCAAAGCAAAAGCCGAAGCCGAGAGCAAAAGATTGCAAGGACAAGGAATAGCAGACCAACGTCGTGAAATTGCGCGGGGTCTAGTCGAAAGTGTTGAAGTGTTGAACAATGTCGGCATCAACTCGCAGGAAGCTTCCGCCTTGATTGTCGTGACGCAGCATTATGATACGTTGCAGGCGATTGGAGCTGACGCCAATTCAAATCTAATTTTATTGCCGAATTCCCCACAAGCTGGCAGCGATATGCTCAACAATATGGTCGCATCGTTCAGCGCTTCAAATCAGGTTGGTGAAATGATGAAGAACAACAACAAGAAAGTAAAACCAAAGGTTGAAAAACATCCTCCAACTTTACCGCCAATCGAACCCGAAAATCCTGAAAGTGAGGCATAGTATAAGCCGTGAATGCACGAATTCTATCTTTTAATTCGTGCATTCGTGCTTAAAAACAATTACTAAAAAGAGGCTTAATCGCCTCTTTTCTTTTTTATAAACCATTTGATTACATAGGGAATCGCCATATTGATGATACTCATATACGATTCCGAAAACACGGTTTTATACGAATCTAAAAACTGCTTTACAATGCCCTGCGGCGTAAAACTTTCCCGAGTTTTTTGAATGCTCAACACCATTTTTTGATACGCGATGTCTTTTTCGAGTTTACGGATTTCCAAATCTTTGTCGATTTCCGCATAGGAAGAATATTTTTTCATGTCCATGATCAGTCGTTGAAAAAGATTTCTGAAAAGTTCTCCATTATTTTCCCCTCAACGATTTTGTCTTTTATCAAAAACAAAAGTGCCGTAAAAATCGTGTAAATGCCCGCTACGATTAGGAATCCCAACGCATAACTGTTTAAAGCGTTACCAATGGCAAACGCTACTGCGAACGAACAAAACAGTAAAACCATACTGAAGCACAGTAGGATTAATGTAAACTTGAGAATCATTGTAGTCGATTTCATCGCGACTTTAAATCCCCACAATTTGTAATAGGCGACACTACTTTCGATGTAAGCTTGTGCTTGATCTTGAATGTCTTCGGTTTGCTCTTTTAATTCGTCAAATGCCATAGCGTACTATTTTTGCAATTTGGCATTCTCTTTTTTAAGATCTGCCAATTTGGTTTCTAAAAAAGAAATAACATCCTCGGTTTTGTGACTCATATTTGAAAGTAAATCATCATAAGTTTCTTCGAGGTCAAATTTGGTGTCCGATAATTTTTCCTTGACGCTGTCCGAAAGATCACCGAATTTATTTTTAAGATCGTTTTTATCGTGATCTAATCCGTCTTTGATTTTCTTTCTTGTATTTGATCCTTTATCGGGCGCAAACAAAATTCCCGCAACCGCTCCTAAAGCGACACCGATTAAAAGCGCTGCTTTCGTATTTTCAGTTTTATTCGACATGTGATAGTGATTTAAGATTCGACCATGTTAAAGATACTATTTTATCAACAACAACGGTTAACAACCCAAAAAAAGTGTCTTTCTCAAAGGTGAAATGGAAAATAAAGCGAGATAAGAAACGGTTTTCAATCGACTTAATGTAGTACTCGTTTTTTTAAAAAAGAGGGCTTAAAATGATTTAATAAGCTCTGTTGTTCATAGTTAATTGTAATGGTTTTTTTAAAAGTAATAGGAAATTATAATCATAAGAAAAGCGCCTAAGAAAGACGCTTTTGATAGTTTATAACAATACCTGTTTTTAAATTAAATAGCATTCAAAATAGCAATTACGGATTCGCTTTTTTCAACATTTTTCAATTCCGAGATTTGGGATTGTAGCTTTTCAAAATTCGCTTTATCTTGAATCAAATTCTTGACGGTTTCAAAACGCACAAATGGCGATTCGCTTTTCATCGACATGGAATACAATTTATGAATGGTTTCTGTATCGAAATCGTCCGGTTTTATTTTGTCTGAATATTTGAGTATGAAATTCGCAAACAGTAATGAACTCTTATTATTATTAATATTTTTCTTCAAGGCGTTTTGCAGCAAACTGAAATTTCCGATGCCTTGAATGCTCTCACCAATCATTTTTTCAATCGCAGCGCGTTCTTCTTGGCTTTCGACCTTAAAATACTTGTTGATTTCTTTCAGCGCATTATTGATGCTGTTTTCCTCTTTTTTCCCTTTTTCTTCCCAAGCATCTTTGAGCCCGACTGTCTTGTTGAAAACCAATGCTTCCGCTACCGAATCCTTGTCAACCGTAAAGTAACCCAAACGTTGAAATTGGAATTTATCTTCAATTTGCGCCGTTTTCAAACTGGGTTCAACATAACCCGTGACGACTTTCAAAGAATCCGGATTGACGAATTCAAGAAAATCTTTTTCCTTATGCGAATCGGGTGCCTCGTCTACAAACAAACGGTCGTACAATCGCACTTCAGCCGCAACGGCATG
>JANPJB010000058.1:0-20837 GCA_031425295.1 Flavobacterium sp.
ATTTAATGTAAGAGCCGGGTATATTGGCGATCCCAGTTATGATGGAAGCTTCAATTACAACAACGGAAATACGTCCTTTGGAGCTAATTCCTTATTGAATCCGACCATTAATTTCGGCTCCCAATTTGGCGTTCGAAACACAGCTGTAGGTTCAAATGTATTGACGGCTATTAGCACTGGTCAACGCAATACGGCAATGGGCGACTTTGCGCTTTTCTCGGATACGACGGGTTCGGAAAATACGGCAATTGGATCTGGAGCCATGTTTTCAAATACAACTTCCAGTTCTAACGTAGCAATCGGTAGGCAATCGATGACAACCTACAACGCACCGTTTCTTTTGAATACCGGAAATACGGCGGTTGGTTTTGCTTCATTGCGAAATTCAATGACCGGAACCAATAATGTCGCTTTGGGTTATGAAGCCCTGCGCAATGCTACAGGAAACGGCAATATTGGTATTGGTTATCAAGCCGGAAGAGCAGAAACGGGCAGCGATAAATTATACATCGAAAACACGAATGCCGATGCCAATGGCGCTTTAATTTATGGTGATTTCAATACGAATATTGTAAGGGTTAATGGTCAAGTGCAAGTCGGAAATCCAACAGTTGCCGGTTATGCCTTTCCCACTTCACGCGGAACCAATACACAATTTCTTCAGACCGATGGTGCGGGCAATACTGCATGGTCGGCAGTTCCTGTCAGCACCGTAAATCCTTACGCGTCTACGGGAACTTCGTCTGGAATTTACAGCCTTACTACGAATCAATATACCATTAGGGTTTTCAACGGCGTTTCAGAAGTGAGATTGCCTAGTGCCGTTGGAAATACTGGCAAAATATTCATTGTCATTGGAAGTAATGGGATCGGATCAAAAACATTTTCTACTTCGGGCGGAATCATCTATGATGATGTGACCAATGCAACAATTACTATCCTCAATGCCAATGAAAGGTATATGGTTCAAAGCGATGGAACCGACTGGCTGGTTATTGGAAGATGATCGCGATCAAAAAAATATAAGATAGAACTTCTAGCTATTTCACATTTCACATCTTGTGTAAGACTTCTTTTTTAACGACACATTATATTATCTCCTTTAAAATTTGTTATTCAACAAACTTAAATCACATTTGACGTGGTAACAATTTTAGCGCAATATTATTGGCCGGATTTAAACCGATTCGCTCAATTATTTTGAAAATTACTAAATGTTTTTTTAACGCCAAAGCTATCTTTTGATACTTCTACCTTTTACGTGAATTTCACAAAATTTGAACAGAATTTTGGAATGTTTGCGATTATAAAAATCTTGACCTTTAACGTCTTACAGGTTGTTAAGGCAAGAAACTTTGCTGCATCTCATCAAACCTTTATTTCAAAATACTCGTATCTAAAATTTATATAGGATTCAATAATGTTACTAAACGATGTGTGTTAATAAATTTCTGCTGTATCAAATTATTGATGCAATTCAAAAGATCCCAAATCTAATGAACTGATTTACTAAGCTGGTTAAACGAAGATTTTTAATTTTAAATGTTTAATTATGAAAAATGAAGTGAAAATTCATGAAGTAAGTGCGTCGAATTTGCGTGGACGCAGGGAATTTCTAAAATTAAGCGGACTTGCAGTTGCCGGTACCGGATTATTTTTAGTGGGTTGCAGCCAAGATGATGGCGCATCTGAAGACCTGATGTCAAATCGACAATTTGTCCAAAGAGGTCGTTACCCTGGTCCGCAAGGTGGCGTATTTGACCTAGGAGGCAATGATCTTGGCGTACTGACCTACGCTTATGCCCTCGAACAACTTGAAGCAGACTTTTATACCAAAGTGGTCAATGCCTCGGGTTTTACCAGCACATTTAATATCACCGAACAGCGCGTACTTGAAGATCTTTACAAGCATGAGGTCATCCACAGGGAATTCTTTAAAGCGGCATTGACAGGTGCATTGCCCAACCCAAACCGCATGCTTCTACCCGATCTTGCTTTCAACTACGGAAACCTTAACTTCAACAGCCGTGATCAGGTATTAGCGACCTCAAAAGCACTTGAAGATACAGGAGTGGCGGCGTATAACGGCGCAGGCAGATTGCTTTCAAATCCAGACTATTTGCTTTTGGCAGGAAAAATTGTGTCTGTTGAAGCCCGACATGCCTCAGCAATCAGGAGTTTAATTAATCCCAACTCAAAAGATTTTGCCGGCGACGATGTGGTTAATCCTTTTACAGGTCTCGACGTAAAAATGAACCCTTCAGAAGTGCTTGCCATTGCCGATGGATTTATAACAACACCATTTACCGCACGTTTTTTACCATAAACCAACTTTAAAACTTATCATTATGAATATTTTAAAATTTTTAGAGCCATTTACCAATGAAAACTTGTTAAACAGTAAAGGCTCACGACGAGATAGTTTTATCCAGTTTGGGAAAATTGGTAAAAACTCCGCATTGGCTGCCGTACCATTCGGGTTAGCGGCATTAACTTCAACAAGAGCGTCAGCATCCGATATTGGTCCGACTCCTCCAACACCAATAGGTGCCTTACAATTGGCATTGACACTTGAGTACTTGGAGGCTAAATTTTACAATCTTGGATTACAATCCGGTGTTATTCCCACGGGCGGACGCGATGAAAAAGTTTTCATGCAGATTGCCTTGCACGAAAATGATCACGTAACTTTTTTACAAAACGGTCTTGGGGCAAACGCCGTGGCAGAACCCACTTTTGATTTTACGGTAGGAGGCGCCTTCGACCCTTTTAATGCCACTGGTATAGGAAATGAAGCAGCGTATGCACAATTCTTGGCATTGGCTCAAGCTTTTGAAGATACTGGTGTACGCGCTTACAAAGGTCAGGCGGCCAATCTTATTTCGACGCCGGATCTGTTAACTGCGGCTTTACAAATCCATTCCGTAGAAGCACGTCATGCCTCTGAAGTCAGAAGATTACGTGGTTTACGAGGTTGGATTACACTTAATCAAAGGGGAGCTGGGATGCCTGAGGCTACACAGGCTTCTTACAACGGCGAAGAACTGACAAGTCAGGCGGGGTACAATACGGCAGCGCTTTTTGGAGCTGAGGCTGGAAGCGAATCATATGACGAACCGCTTAGTACTTCTGAAGTTGTTACAATTGCTAATTTATTTATTGTATAATGTTTCAATGTAATAATTAATATTAATAAATGAACATTTAATAGAAGACCGTTTGGAATTTTATTCCAAACGGTCTTCTATATTATTCCTTTCAATTTGATAAAGTTTTTTTTGAGCGACCGTTTACAATCCTTTGCGATCGTAAACTTTACAAAACTTTTTTTACTTCTTACCAATCGAAACTACTAAGTCTATCGAATGTAGTTGACGTAATTTTGGGTACGGACCGCGGCTTTCAAATCGTGCATCAGATTATACAGTCCGAAAAACGTTCTATTAATGTATAAAAAATGTTTTGACCCTCGATTTCCATTCATTTTGCGCAGCTGCGTATCTTTGGTAAATTCTTCACCCATTGCCGCAATGTCTCCAAAAAAGGCGTCGTCTGAAAAATCAAAATGATCGGCGTGAAATGGTTTGGTGAACAAACTCAACAGGCGGTGAAATATGCCCGTGAAATATTGAATTTCTTCCGGAGAATCATCTGTTCTAAGGATTTCTAATTCATATAATTTTTCTTCAAAAAGCAGTGGATTGTTGATCACTTTTGGATTCGCCAATTCGAAATACGGCACATAGAATTCGTTTGGCACTTTCTTGATACAACCAAAATCAATAGGCATTAGTTGCGCATTATCATCAATTAGAAAATTACCCGGATGTGGATCAGCATGCACTTGACGCAGGTGGTGCATCTGGTACATGTAGAAATCCCATAAGGCTTGTCCTACTTGATTGCTTTTTGATGCATCTGTATTTTGATTTGCAAACTCGGACAAATGCAACCCTTCCATCCAATCCATGGTCAGGATTTTTTCCGAAGACCACAAAGGATAATAGTTTGGAAATCGCAAATTGGGGATATGTCTGCACGCAGATGCCATGTCGACGCTTTGTTGAAGCTCTAACACGTAATCCGTTTCCTCCAATAATTTGTTTTCAACTTCAATAAAATATTTCTCGGAATCCTTGCCTTTGAGATTAAACATTCGAGTAGCAAAAGGTTTTACCATCGCCAAATCAGAACTAATACTATCCGCCACGCCAGGATATTGGATCTTCACAGCAAGTTTTTTCCCATCTTTAGTAGCAACATGCACCTGACCGATACTGGCAGCATTGATTGCATCTGGCGTGAACGAATCGTATAATTCTTCGGGAAATTTCCCGATGTATTTTTTGAAAGTTTTTCGTACTAACGGTGCCGACAAAGGCGGTACGGAAAATTGCGACAGCGAGAACTTATCAACGTACGCTTGTGGCATAATGCTTTTGTCCATACTCAGCATCTGCGCTACTTTTAGGGCGCTTCCTTTCAAATTCTGCAAGCCGTCATAGATGTCATCCGCATTATTCTCATTCAATTTTTCTTTGGATAAGGCAGGATTGATGATCTTTTCACCATAATACGCAATGTAATTACCGCCTACCTTTATCCCAGTTTTTATCAATTGCCCGGTGCGTTCTATTTTATTGGTGGGTATTTTATCTAAGGTTTTCATATTTATTTTGATTGCAGTAAAGTGATAACTGCATTTTTAACGCCTACATTTTTGTTTCTTTCCAAAGGAATTTTCCCAAATCAATTAAATTTTCTAAAGGTTTCGTCTCTAGAAGATCGACAACG
This sequence comes from Flavobacterium sp., assembly GCA_031425295.1. Classification (GTDB taxonomy): domain Bacteria; phylum Bacteroidota; class Bacteroidia; order Flavobacteriales; family Flavobacteriaceae; genus Flavobacterium. The sequence goes on from JANPJB010000058.1 coordinate 4,795, forward strand.
GTATTGACAGATTTTTCTATAAGAATATCGGTTTTCTCAAAGCCTTTCGACGTGTCTTCCAACCAGTATTTCAAAAGTAAGAGAAATTGAATCCAAGCGCCTTCAGAAAATACTGGCTTCGTTATTTTGTTAAGCTTAGCCAGATCTTTTCTTGGTTTATCGTCGATGATCTGATTAATGAAATCTTTAAATTCATCACGGAAACGTTTGAGGTCTTGCAAGTTTTTCAACCCTTTATCATTCTCTTTTAAAGAGTACAACACATAGCTTCGGTTTAATGTCAATAATTCAAACATTGAAAAATAAAGTGTCAATAATTTATTCTTTTCACTGTAAGCTGCGTACGATGAATCTTTTGCGATGGTTTGGCTTACATTTTCAAAGAACTTCACCCAAATCATTTGTCTGAGGCTGCCGAAAGACCCGAAGAACGAATAAAAATCAGCTTCTTCAATACCGTTCTCTTTACAAAATGTAAAAACATTTTTTGGAGTGGAATGATGTGCTAAAACACAATCCATATATGATGCAATGATGTGATTGTCATCTATCAACTGTTTTTTGGTCGAAGTTTTTTTTGTAGCTGCCATGAAAAGGTCATTTAAATTTTGAAGTGTAAAAATACAAATTGTTTAACGATATAGTAAAATAATTAAACAGAATATTGTGTTAAATTATGCGCGCTGATGATCAAAAAAAAAGCTGTCCAATACGAACAGCTTCTTAAAAATATAAAGAGATAGATTTTATTTACCGTTTTTGGCATCTTCAACCATTTTTTCATTGGCAGTAATTGCAAACTCTACACGGCGATTTTTACTTCTACCAGCATCGGTTTCGTTCGGTTCGATTGGATCTGCTTCGCCCATACCCGTTGTTGTAAATCTTCCAGCGGCTATTCCTTTTTTGCTCAAATATGATTTTACTGCTGCGGCTCTTTGGTCTGATAATTTCAAATTATAGTCATCAGCGCCTGAACTGTCAGTATATCCGTAGATTACAATATTCGTATCCGGATAATCCCCGAAAACTTTTACGAGTTTGTCAAGATTTGTTTTAGCTTGCGCCGTCAATGTCGATTTATTAAAATCAAAACGAACTGCATTTTCACCCAAAACCAATTTGATCCCTTCACCTACACGAACTACTTCCGCGCCCGGCAAAGCATTGTCGATTTCCCGCGCCTGCTTGTCCATTTTATTTCCGATCACGCCACCTGCAACACCGCCGATAACGCCACCAAGAACAGCGCCTAATGCACCGTTTCCACCTTTACCTACATTATTCCCTAAAACTCCGCCAAGTACTGCACCACCAACGGCTCCGATGGCAACGCCTCTTTGGGTTTTATTCGTATTTTTTGCTGCTTCGCAACTGCCTAAAAATGTTGCTGAGAACATTCCCAACGCTAAAACGATTATAGTTAATTTCTTCATAGGTTTATTCTTTTAGTTTTTTTGGAATTGATATACAACATCGATTGGTTTGCTGCCTAGGGTGATTTTATCGATCAACTGAAATCTGTTTTCATCCTGAACATTCACTCTCAAAACATAACCGTCTCTTACTTTTCTGGCTTTTTCACCTGCGCTAAGCACTTTTAGGATGAACTCTCCTTCTTTATTGATGAACCATTTAATGGGTGAAGAAAATGCAGCACAATCTGCTTTTGTGATTGCCATGTCTCCTGAATTGTTGTTCGCAACAAATTTCCAGCTGCTGCCTTCAAAACATTTGGAATCTGCCAAACCAAACGAGGTCACTTTTATAACATCCGAACTTGGATAAGTCACCGAAGCGATTGTCCAATTTCCGCGGATAGCGACTTGCGATTTTGAGTCGATTTTCGTACTCGTAGCCGAAGATGTCTTACACGAAGCAATTGCGATCGCCATAAAACTAAGTAAAAATATTTTTTTCATATTCTAGTTATTAGGTTACAAATATACGACCGATGCCCCGATAAAGGCTACTTTTAAGAAAAAATTTGGAAAATACAAATTGCGACAATTTGTCATTTCGAGTGAAGTTGGTCCTTAATTTGAAAAGTGGGTAATTCGATTTAAAAATTAAAAATAACTCAAATATGACAACAGGAAAAATTAATGTATCGGTAGAAAACATCTTTCCCTTAATTAAAAAATTCTTATACAGCGATCACGAAATTTTCTTGCGTGAATTGGTTTCGAACGGGACTGATGCCACCTTAAAATTAAAACATCTCACCAGTATCGGCGAGGCTAAAGTAGAATATGGCGATCCAATCATCGAAATTAAAATCGATAAGGAAGGTAAAAAATTGCACATCATCGACCAAGGTTTGGGAATGACTTCAGAAGAAGTTGAAAAATACATTAACCAAGTCGCATTTTCTGGTGCGGAGGAATTTCTTGATAAATATAAGGATTCTGCCAAAGATTCGGGAATCATCGGGCATTTTGGACTTGGATTTTACTCCGCTTTTATGGTCGCTGAAAAAGTTGAAATCATCACGAAATCGTACAAAGATGAGCCTGCAGCACATTGGATTTGTGACGGCAGCCCTGAATTTACACTTGAACCTGCTGACAAAACTTCACGCGGAACAGAAATCATTTTGCATGTAGCCGAAGACTCTTTAGAGTTTCTAGAAGAAGGCAGAATCAAAAGTTTGCTGAACAAATACAATAAGTTTATGCCAATTCCGATTAAATTCGGGACGCGAACTGAAAAAATCGAGCAGAAAAAAGGAGAAGAAGTTGCCGCTGAAGACAAAGACGAAGTATTCAAAACGGTTGAAGTTGATAATATCATCAACAACCCAAACCCAGCGTGGACAAAGCAGCCGACTGAATTAACCGATGAAGATTATAAAAATTTTTATCATGAATTGTATCCGATGCAGTTCGAGGAGCCGTTGTTTAATATCCACTTGAATGTAGATTACCCGTTCAACCTTACCGGAATTTTATACTTCCCGAAATTGGGCAGCGATATGCAGATTCAAAAAGATAAAATCCAATTGTACCAGAATCAGGTTTATGTAACCGACAACGTAGAAGGAATCGTGCCTGAATTCTTGACCATGCTAAAAGGCGTCATCGACTCTCCGGATATTCCGTTGAACGTATCGCGTTCGTACCTTCAAGCCGATGGCGCAGTCAAGAAAATATCGAATTACATCACGCGAAAAGTAGCCGATAAATTGAAAGCCTTGTTCACCGAAAACCGGGAAGACTTCGAGAAAAAATGGAATGACATCAAAATTGTACTCGAATACGGTATGTTGTCGGAAGATAAATTCTATGAAAAGTCCGCTGCTTTCGTATTGTATCCAACCGTCGACGGCAAGTATTTCACTTTAGAGGAACTCAAAGAAAACCTCAAAGCAAACCAAACCGATAAAAACGGAAAATTGGTCGTGTTGTATGCTGGAAACAAAGACGCACAACATGCTTACATCGAATCTGCTAAAGAAAAAGGATATGAAGTGTTGCTTTTAGATTCACCAATCATCTCGCACTTGATTCAGAAATTGGAGGCCGATAATGAGAACCTAACATTCGTTCGCGTGGATGGCGATCACATCGATAACTTGATTAAGAAAGACGAAACCGCAATTTCGAAATTGTCTGAAGAAGAACAAAACAATTTGAAATCGGTTTTAGAAACTGTAGTTCCAAAGCAAACGTATTCCGTTCAGTTGGAAGCTTTAGACAGCAATGCGGCGCCATTTATCATCACGCAACCCGAATTCATGCGTCGTATGAAAGAGATGAGCCAAAGCGGCGGCGGCGGTATGTTCGGTATGGGCAACATGCCCGATATGTACAATCTTGTGGTCAATACCAATTCGACATTAGCAACAAACATTTTAAATACGACTGATAAATCAGTACAGGAAAGTTTGGTAAAGCAAGCGTTAGATTTGGCAAAACTATCTCAGAATTTACTCAAAGGCGAGGAATTAACTGCCTTTGTGAAGCGCAGTTTTGAGTTGATTAAATAGCATTTAAATAATAAAATTAAGGTAAAACCTGCGAGCGAAAGTTTGCAGGTTTTTTTCTTAGTGTTCTTTGCGAAAAAATCTTTGCGCTCTTTGCGGTAAAACTATCGCTTCAATGAAAAATGCGACCGGAAAGTTTTCGATACACCAGAAAGACTTTTATAAGAGATTACAAACCAATAATCGGTTCCGGGCAATGAAGTCCCATTGAACGAGCCATTCCAGCCTTCACCTGTAGCTGAGATTTGTTTAAGTAATTTTCCGTAACGGTCAAAAATGGTGATTTGTCCGTCTTGCGCACGCTCCAATCCATCAACATTCCACGCATCATTATATCCGTCGTTATTGGGGGTGAAGAACTTCGGATAATGCAATGCCGTCACGCTCAGTTCAAAATTATTGCACCCGCTGACATCTTTCACCCGTATCGTATAATCACCGCCTTTCGTAATCGCAAAAGTATTGCTTTGCTGGAAAGGACCATAATCAAGCTGATACAGAAAATCATCCAAAGCGCCAGTGACTTCTACAATAATCTGCTGCGTATCGGAAAAATCTTCATTAACATATGCAATGGCAGTAGCTACGGGTGAAGCTTGAACGTTTGTTGTAATGGTTATGGTACAATTCGTCGTAGTATTGATTGCCGTGACTTCATAAATTCCGATCTGTGAAACTTGAATCGATGCCGTGCTGTTGGTCAACGGATTGCCATCCTGCGTCCAGACAAACGAATAATCAGCGGCAGGCAAACCACTTTCAATAAATGCCGGATTCACCAACTGACCGGTCGCATCAAAACAGATGTAAGCTGTTTTTGCAATTATCGGATTCGCAGCGACTGTAATATTCAAAGTCGCAGTTGTGGCGCACTGCCCGGGATTGGGTGTAAAAGTGTAAAGCTGTGATGCCATGTTATCGAATGCTGGCGACCACATTCCGGTGATCCCATTCGCTGAAACGGACGGCAACGGATTCACGGATGTTCCTGCACAAACCGGAGCAATCGGAATAAAAGCAGGCAGCGTTGCTGGTGTAATCGCAATCGTCAAATTAGCAGTCGTAGCGCATTGGTTCGCATCGGGCTGGAAAGTATAAGTTGTGGTTTGAGAATTGTCTAACGCTGGCGACCAAGTTCCGGTGATGCCATTCAACGAAGTCGTGGGCAGCAGATTCAAATTGCCGCCAATGCAAACCGAATTGATGGCATTAAAAGTTGGGATAGTTCTTGGGGTTACGGCAATGCTAAAAGTAGTTCCCAATGAGCATTGCCCAGCATTTGGCGTAAAAGTATAGACTTGGTTTTGGGTGCTATTCAAAGCAGGCGACCAGTTTCCTGAAATTCCATTCAATGAAGTCGTTGGTAATGGTACTAAAGCGTCACCGGCGCAAATCGTCAATGTTGATGCTGCAAATGTAGCTGTCGTTGTTGGTGGATTAACGCTGATAATTAGCTGTGTATTTAATGCACACTGTCCGATACTTGGCGTGAAGTTATAAGTCGTGGTTTGGGTATTATCTAAAACTGGTGACCAAGCTCCAGTTATTCCGTTGGTTGATATTGTCGGCAAAGGCGTCAATAAATCGCCCCCACAAATTGGGTTCACCGCATTAAATGTCGGGATAATATTGGGCGCTGTTATCGATACTGTTAATGTAAATATCGTCGCGCATTGTCCAGAAGCCGGTGTAAAAATATAACTGCCGTTATTCGCATTGTCGATTACTGACGGCGACCAACTGCCCGTAATGCCATTTGGGGAAGTCACATTTAATGTTGGTGCCGCAGTTCCGGAACATACGGACAATGCTGAAGGAAATGTGGGAACAATATTCGCGTTGGTTACGGTAACTATAAGCGTAAAATTACTCGCGCACTGCCCTACATTTGGCGTAAAAAGATAAGGGGCGCTGCTCGTATTGCTGATAACTGCGGGTGACCAAACACCAGTAATTCCATTAGGTGAAATTGAATTCAAAACAGGAGCCGTGTTTCCAGAGCATAATGTTAATGTTGGAGCAAAATCAGGCGCAATGTTAGCAGAAGTGATGTTAACAGTCAAAGGAAAATTACTTGCGCATTGTCCCGCGTTTGGCGTAAAAAGATAGGTGCCGTTAGTCATATTATCAATAACTGAAGGCGACCAAACGCCGGTGATTCCATTCGGTGAAGTGGCATTTAAGGCAGGCGCAGCAGTTCCAGAACACAACGTTACGGTAGACGAAAAATCAGGTATGATAGTAGCGGCAGTCACCGTAACGGTTAAGGTAAAATTACCTGCACATTGCCCGGCAGTCGGCGTAAAAAGATAATTTCCGTTGTTCATATTATCGATAACTGCGGGCGACCAAACGCCGCTGATGCCATTAGGGGAAATCGTGTTTAAAGTTGGGGCTGTACTTCCAGAACAGAATGATAAAGTCGGAGGAAAATTAGGCGTAGTGCTGGAATTCACACCAATCGTCACCGTATCATTAATAGTGTTTCCACAGGAGTTCGTAACGGTAAGGGTTAGCACAATCGAACCCGATGCTGTGAAAGGCAATGTGTAAGTGGAATTCAATGACCCATCATTTAAAAAAGTACCACTTGGCGCTGTCCATAAAATAGACGCTTGTCCCTGAGCCGTTCCAGCAAGCGTGATGGTTGCACCGGGACAAGCCGACACAGTATTGCCAGCATCAACAGAAAAAACATCAATTGGGGCAACGCAGCCCGCGTTACCGTATGAGGCTACTCCGGCCGCTGTAAAGTTGACAGTTGCACCGTTACTAGAACCAGGAACCCCGTTGGCATCAACTAATAATGATCGGTCATAGCTCACAGTATCACTGCAAGCGCCAAAAGATATCGTTAAGGTTCTAATACCGCTTGTCGCATTATAATTTCCAAAATGTCCAGTCGTTACGGTGGTGTTGTCCTGAAATAGAATGTAAATATCTTGTATTAACGCACCAAACGAATTGGCTGTAAGACTGAAATTTTGACTCGTAATCAAAATAACTTCTGTGTTTGCCGGAATGACGCCTGCAATGGGTTCTACTAACCGTCCGCAGCCACCTGACGAAGCAATCTGAGCATTCAAAGTCGATACTTTTGAAGCCGTTAAAGCATTTTGTGCCAAACCCTGCCACGATTGTGCGGGCCAATTGACATTCATGATTCCAACATTCAGTGGCGCAGCGCCAGTTCTGAAACGTGTCATTTCATTAAATCCTTCATCGCCGGTACTGTCACAGGAATCAACCAAAATGGTTTCAATATCCAAACATTGTGAAAACATCTGAACAGACGAAAATGCTAAAAAGAGCAACAGTATATAACCTTGAAAACGAAAACGAAATCTCATTGAAGTCAAAAATTTAACTGCGCAATTTACCACAATTTTAATATTTACAATCATACACAAGTTTATTTAACGATTACTATTTTCTTTATAAAATGTAAAAAAAGGCTGCGAAATTGTACTTAAAACACTTAAATTTACGTCACTAAAACAACCCTGCAATGACCTTAACGATAGAGACACCCGCCTTATTATTTTCGGCAACTTCCTTGATACTGCTTGCCTACACGAACCGATTCTTGACCATCGCGGCAATTGTCAGAGGGTTGAAAAAAAATTATGATGAAAGAGAAAGTGCTACAACATTACTAGAAATCAAAAACCTGAATCTACGGCTCACTTTGATTCGATATATGCAGATGTTCGGCGTATTGTGTTTGTTCCTTTCGGTATTTGCGATGCTGTTGCTCTTCTTGGAATTGCAGTTGTTTGGGATTTATTTATTCGGATTGAGTTTGTTGTGCTTACTGGTTTCACTCGGCATTTCGTTCTGGGAAATCAGCATTTCGGTAACGGCATTGCGACTGCACTTAAAAGACCTGATTCAAGATTAACATGGATTCACTTTTCCCAACCGAAACACTGGCATTTAATTTACCTGATGCTGACATTGTTTACCAGCCTTGCTTTTTTAAACAAGAAGTGGCCGATGAATTATATGACCGTTTGCTGCATGACATTCCGTGGCAACAAGACAAAATTAAAGTATATGGAAAGGAACACAACCAACCGCGACTGACCGCCTTGTTCGGCAATGATCAAAAGCCGTACTCCTACTCAAACATTACGATGCAGCCACATGCGTGGAATGCGTTACTGCAAAAAATTAAATTACAAGTGGAAGCAGCAGCCAATGTTTCGTTTACTTCCGTATTGCTAAATTACTACCGCGATGGAAAAGACAGCAATGGTTGGCATGCCGATAATGAAAAAGAATTGGGTCAGAATCCTGTCATTGCTTCACTGAGTTTTGGTGCAGAACGAACTTTTCATTTGAAACACAACGTCGATCCGCAATTAAAGCAAAGCATTCTGTTGCAGCACGGCAGTTTGTTATTGATGAAGGGCACTACACAACATTGCTGGAAACATCAAATTCCAAAAACAAACAAGCCGATTGGCGGCAGAATAAATCTAACCTTCAGAGTGATTCATTAATTGTCATTTATAAAATTAGCGCTATGAATGAAATCATCGCATACTTCTCCACAATTCCATCCGCGCACCGAAGCTTGATTCTCGTCGGCGGTATCACGGTTTTTTGGTTGGTTGAGAATGCGTTTCCATTGTTCCATTTTCCATACAAAAAATGGCATCATGCCAGAATCAATTTCTTTTTTACGCTGACGACCATCATTATTAATTTTCTGTTGGCTTTCGTTTTACTCCAAACTGCAAACTGGACGATTGCTCATGATTTTGGTATGCTGCAATGGTTGCCAGAAATGAACTTATGGCTGTACGCGATCATCGGATTGTTACTGCTCGATTTAGTCGGTGCCTACTTCGTGCATTGGATTGAACATAAAATTCCCGTGCTGTGGCGTTTTCACTTAATTCATCATTCCGACACTTGGATTGATACCACTTCGGCAAACCGGCATCATCCCGGTGAGAGCATCATCCGATTCGCCTTCACAACTTTGGGTGTGTTGGTAGTTGGAAGTCCAATGTGGCTGGTTTTTTTATACCAAACGCTTTCGGTTGTCGCTACGCAATTCAACCACGCGAACGTCAGTTTGCCGAAGAAACTCGATACTTTTTTAAGTTACTTCATCGTCTCGCCAGACATGCATAAAGTGCATCACCATTATGTTCTTCCTTATACTGACAGCAATTACGGCAATATTTTTTCGATTTGGGATCGGTTGTTCGGCACGTTTAGAACGCTTTCAAAAACCGATATCATCTATGGAATTGATACGCACACCAAAGTGGAAGAACACAGTGCAGTTACCAAGCTTCTAAAAATTCCCTTTGAACCTAAAAGAACGCCGCAATAATAAAAGATCAAAATTATTTTTTTTGAACATTAAAAGTAATTGGAATTTTTATTAATATTGAATTATAAACCTAACGCATAAAAAATCCAGTTGAATTAACTTTCAAAGAATGAAAAAAAGTAGACGCATAGACTTGACTTGGGAGCAAAACGAACGATTGATAACCTTGGCACTAGAAGAACGCAATCCTTATGAGATCATCAAAAAGGAATTGGGTATTGATGAGAAAGATGTTCTTGAAATCATGAAGAAGAAACTCACGGCGGACAAATTTGAAATTTGGAAAAAGAAAGCCAACGCCGCCAAACCAAAACCCAAACCGATTAAAATTGACGATTTTGATGATGAATTAGACGGTAAATATTACATCAAAAATAAATTAGATTAAAAATTAACTCTTGTTCAGCAAGGGTTTTTTTTTGCGTTAACATTAACTTCATTACAAAACGCGGTGTGAAACAATTTTATACATTTGGCGACACATCCAAAATTTGAAAATTTACCCATGAAAAAAATATTTTTTATAATCGCTTTGTCTGGCTTGTGCCATTTTAATGCTGCCGCACAATCGAAAACGAAAGAACAGGTTCAGGTTACGATCAATTTGAATGCTATTGAAAAAGACAAAGTTCCCGTGAGCGTCTTGGCACCAAAAATTAAAACTTCCGAAGTCATTTACCATATTCCGAAAATTGTTCCGGGCACGTATTCTGAAGATGACTATGGAAGATTTATAGATGATTTTAAAGCCTACAACAAGATTGGCGCCTATTTGACCGTGACCAAAGTTGATCAGAATTCTTGGAAAATCAGCGACGCCACGCAATTAGCATCAATCTCTTATCTCGTGAATGACACCTACGATATTGAAGCAACACATGAAATTTTCTCACCTGTCGGCAGTAACATTGAAGCCGGAAAAAACATCCTGCTGAATACCCATTGCTTTGTTGGATTCTTCGATAATTTTAAAGACGTAAATTATAAAGTCACCGTGCAGCATCCCGAAACACTTTGGGGCGCCACTTCGATGACAGACACTGACCCAAGCAATACAACTGATGTTTTTATCACGAGTCGATTTGCGGAATTGGTAGAAAACCCTATCATGTACAGCACGCCGGATTATTCGACTTTCAAAGTAAATGACATGGAAATTTTGATTGCCGTGTATTCCCCGAACGGAATCCATAAGGCAGAAGAAATTGCACCGGCTATGAAAACGATGATGACCGCACAAAAAAACTTTTTGGGAAAATTCAACGGTACCAAAAAATACAGTGTGTTGATTTACTTGTCCGACATGCAGATCGAAAATGATGCCCATGGCTTTGGCGCTTTAGAACATCCTACAGCTACAACAGTCGTGATGCCCGAGATGATGGGCATTGATGAGTTAAACGAACAATTGAAAGATGTCGTTTCGCACGAGTTTTTCCACATCGTTACACCGTTGACCATACATGCTGATGAAATCCAGAATTTTGATTACATCGCACCTAAAATGTCGGAGCATTTGTGGCTTTATGAAGGCGTAACAGAATATTTCGCAAATCTTTTCCAAGTGAATCAGGGTTTGATTTCCGAAGACGATTTTTGTAAAAGAATAGCAGGTAAAATATCGAATGCGGAAAATATGAATGATACGATGCCGTTTACTACGATGAGCGCTAATGTCTTGAAAAAACCGTATAAAGACCAATATCTAAATGTGTATGAAAAAGGCGCACTCATTGGTATGTGCATCGACATCATCATCCGTGAAAAAAGTAATGGTGCGCGTGGGATTTTAGACTTGATGCAAAAACTATCAACAGAGTACGGCGTGAACAAATCATTTAAAGACAATGAATTATTCGCAAAAATTACGGCGTTGACCTATCCTGAAGTCGGCGATTTTCTAACCACCCATGTTTCCGGAACCACACCAATTCCTTACGACCTTTATCTGGGTAAGATGGGTGTTACAAAAAAAGATGTAAAAAGCCCTGGCAATCCATTTATAAAAGGGCAAACGCCTTACATTGCCGTCGATCAAAATACGAAAGCGATTTTCGTGCGCCCGGGTGAACTCAATGTTTTCTTTACTGAATTAGGAATACAAGGTGAAGATGTTTTGAAGGAAGTCAATATGAAAGCCTACAACGTCGACAATATCTACGAATTAATTCAAGTGAGCCAAACGTGGCAAAATGACGATCCGATTTCCGTGAAGATAAGCCGTGCCGGACAAGAGCGCGTGATTAACGGAAAGATAAAGATTCCGACTGAAGACAAAACTGGCTTTCAAGCTACGGATGCAAGCAAACAACAGTTAAGACAAGCATGGTTGAAAGGATAATATTCCTGCCAGACTTTTATTAAAAAACCGTAAGTTCCATTGCTTACGGTTTTTTTTAAATCACTTTAATGCATAAAAAAACCACCACTAAAAGTGATGGTTTTTGGAGCCGGCGGAGGGACTCGAACCCACGACCTGCTGATTACAAATCAGCTGCTCTAGCCAACTGAGCTACGCTGGCGGCTTAAATCCGATGCAAATATATAAGTCCATTTTAAATATGCAAAATAAAACGCGACTTTTTTACTGCAAATTATTACTGTAAATCGTTGATCTTAGCAACCAACTGATTTGCAGCTTGTTCTAATTCAACATTGATTTGTTTGAAGTGCGCTTTTTTGTTTTCAACTTTTTTAGCATTCACTTTGGTGATCAACTGATCAAAGGTAGCGATAGCCTCATCGATTACTGCATTTGAAGCATCAGATGGTTTTCCAGTGGTAGACAATTCGAACAAGTATACCGCTTCGATGATATCGCCTAAAACGTAATTGATGTCTTTCTTTAAATTCTTAACATTTGCCATAATAATGGGTATTTTTTAATTTTAATTTGCGTGCAAAAGTACAGTTATTTTATTGAAAAACTATTATTTAATATAAATTTCTAAAACAGACGCTGTTCCATTGAGCTGATACGCAGCAATCGAAGCCGGCATCAAAATCGTGTCCCCTTTTCGATACGTGTAGACTGCGTTTGCTAGCGTCAGCGTAAACTCACCTTCCGTACACATATAAACTGTAAACGAAGTACCATTTTTTTGAACGTCAATCGAACCTTCCAATGGAATGAAATTGGTTGTGAAATATTGACAATCAACCATCTCGTTCGACAAGTTCTCGGTCTTTGGATATTCCTTTTTAGCTTCTATCCTTTTGTAATTGATCGCATCCAAAGCCAAATCAACATGCAATTCGCGCGTTCTACCGGCTGCATCGACACGGTCAAAATCATACAAACGATAGGTAATGTCAGACGTTTGCTGGATTTCAGCAATGAGCAATCCGGCACCTATCGCATGCACCGTTCCGGTTTCCAAAAAGAAAACATCGCCGGCAGTAACAGTTACTTGATCAAGTATATTGAGCAAAGTTTTGCGGTCGAGATTTTCGAGGTATTCGTTTGCATTCGAGTCATCTTTAAAACCTACAATCAACCTTGCATTCGGATCCGCCTGCATCACATACCACATCTCGGTTTTCCCAAAAGAATGGTGGCGCACCTTAGCCAACGCATCATTGGGATGCACTTGAATCGACAAATCTTCACGCGCATCCAGATATTTAAAAAGTAACGGAAATTGCTTCCCGAATTGCTCGTGCACTTTAGTTCCGAGGATTTCATTTGGAAAGTCATTGATGAGTTCAAGCAGCGACTTTCCTTCGAATATGCCGTTCGCCACAACACTGACATCGCCCTCAACCGTTGATATTTCCCAGCTTTCTCCCGTTATTTCCGAAGTAATGGGCTTGCGCAATACGGTCTTTAATTTTGTTCCACCCCAAATACGGTCTTTAAGAATCGGATTGAACTGCAGTGGATATAATTTTTCAGCTATCATTTTACAATTTTTTTTTTAAAGCTTCCAATGCTTTTTGAATATGAATATTCCCCGAAGTGCTGCTAAAAACCATGATGATTACACCCTTTGCATCCGTAACATAAGTCACTCTTCCCGGAATCAATCCGAGCCAATGTCTAGGCACTCCGAAAAGATCACGGATTTTGCTATCAGCATCCGACAAAAGTATAAAAGGCAATTGATACTGCTGGGCAAAATGTTGATGCGATTTGATACTGTCGCCGCTTATTCCGATTACTTCCGCGCCCTGCATTTTAAAATCTTCATACTGATCGCGGAAACTACAAGCTTGCTGCGTGCAAACGTGCGTGTCATCTTTCGGGTAGAAATAAATTACGAGCGGTTTTTTGCCGATGAATTCACGGCTGTCAAAAATAGTACCGGCTGCATCTTTGGCTGTAAAATGTGGAATGGAATCTCCGACTTGCAATGCCATTATTGACCGTTGTAGGTTACGAAATTCCGGGGTGTCTCATACAAAACCACTTCCAAATCAAGCGATGCAGCGATACATTTTCGGATTTTATTCCAAATAACTACGGCTATGTTTTCGGCGGTTGGGTTCAACGTGGCAAAATCAGCAACGTCAAGATTTAGGTTTTTATGATCAAAGGCATCTTCAACTTCCGACTTAATGATATCGGTCAGGAATTTAACATCCAGTACATAGCCCGTTTCAGGATCAATTTCGCCGGTAACGCTCACTATTAATTCATAATTGTGACCATGAAAATTCGGATTGTTGCATTTACCAAAAATTAGGTTGTTTTTTTCGTCTGACCAATCTTTGCGGTATAAACGGTGCGCGGCGTTGAAATGTGCTTTTCTGCTTAGGGTGACTTTCATTTAAATTCCAGATTTGTGATTTTCTAAATAATGGTAAAATTCGTCGAAGATAATCTTGAACCAAACGGTGTATATACTCGGATTTTGAATCATGTCTTCCCTGACATCTTCAATCCGCATCCATTTCCAATCTTCAACTTCTTCAGGATTGATGGTCGGACTGTCTTTAAAATAACCAATCATCACATGATCGAGTTCATGTTCGGTCAGTCCGTTATCGAAAGGCGCCTGATAAATAAAGTGGAACAACTCCTTGAGCTCCGTTTTAAAACCCATTTCTTCGTATAATCTTCTACTGCCCGCTTCGATATTGGTTTCGCCATCGCGTTGGTGGCTGCAGCAAGTGTTCGTCCACAATAATGGCGAATGGTATTTCTGTCTGGCGCGCTGCTGCAGCATGATTTCGTTGTGGTCATTCAAAATGAACACCGAAAAAGCACGATGCAAAATCGCTTTCTGATGCGCCTCGAGTTTGGGCATCAACCCTATAGGCTCATCACGTTCGTTGACTAAAGTAACCTGTTCTTCTTTCATATTATTATTGCTGCCCAAAAATACAAAAAAACAGTGTGTAATCGTGTTGAATTTGAAATTATGACAAGTTTAACGTCTGTTTCACAAAGCCTTTTGAGATGCTGGTTTAATTTTACACTTCATTTTTAGCAGGATTAAAAATGTTAAGTTTTCTGTAAAAAACAGTGTTTTGTAAACTACACGACAAACAAGAACGTAAGTAGGAAAGTATCTTTACACCAATAAACAACAAATCATGAAAAACAACATCCGAATGCTTTCCTTATCCACATTTATGCTTTGCTTCATTTTATCAGCGTGCGCGCAAAATAAGACAGAAAAAAAGCCGACAGCTAAAAAAGAAACTACTATGAAAAATCCTTATTATTCCCGCACCAGTGCCGAAAAACTTAACGTAACTGATGAAGAGTGGAAGAAAGTTCTACCCGAAGATGTATACCAAGTATCGCGACTTGCCGATACCGAGAGACCTTTCACCGGAAAATACTGGAACATCGACGAGAAAGGAACCTACTACTGCGCAGCCTGTGGCAATAAACTGTTCCGATCCGGCGCCAAATTTTCGAGCAGCTGTGGCTGGCCCAGTTTCTTCGAGCAGGACAGTAAGACAAGTGTCGTTTATAAAGATGATAATGCATTTGGAATGCAACGGATAGAAGCGCTTTGCGGCAGATGTGGCGGGCATCTCGGACATCTATTCGACGACGGACCAGAACCTACTGGAAAAAGATATTGTATGAATTCAATCGCGCTCGATTTTGAACCAGACAACCAATAAAATGAACAAATTACTGCTAATTTTTGCGATCATGGCACAATGCACGATGGCGCAAACCAAACCTAAAACAACAAATAAAATGTCAAATCTTGAAACCATAACGATCGGTGGCGGCTGCTACTGGTGTGTAGAAGCCGTATACGAAAACCTCAAAGGCGTGCAATCGGTAGCCTCCGGATTTGCCGGCGGAAAAAAAGAAAATCCAACGTATAAAGAAGTCTGCTCAGGAACCACGGGCTATGCCGAAGTTGTGCAGATCACCTATGACAAAACAGTCACGAATTTGGATGAAATCTTCCGCGTGTTTTTTACGGTACACGATCCCACAACGCTGAACCGACAAGGTGCTGATGTGGGTACTCAATACCGTTCTGTTATTTTTTACAATGACGAAGCGCAAAAACTGGCAGCGCAAAATCTGATCGCCTCGCTCAAAAAAGCCAAGGTTTATGACAGCCCGATTGTGACGACTTTAGAGCCGTTCACAAAGTTCTACAAAGCCGAAGCGTATCATCAAAATTACTACCAAAACAACAAAGACCAGCCGTATTGCCAAATGGTTATACAACCCAAAATAGAAAAATTCGAAAAGGTTTTCAAAGACCGATTGAAAAAGAAATAATTTTT
>JANPJB010000059.1:0-54616 GCA_031425295.1 Flavobacterium sp.
TTCTGGAGATCTCAACCAGGATGAGGGCATCGATAACTCTGATACGATCCAATTGTTCGACGACATCCTGAATTCTAACTTCGGAGTTTTAGCTACCGACTTGAATGGAGATGGTGGGGTTGATAATGCCGATACGATCAACCTTTTCAATAACGTCGTCAATTCCATATTCTCATTTCACCCATAATTAGTAACCAATTTCTCATTAAAAAAGCCCCTTCAGAAATGAGGGGCTTTTTTTATTAGCTAAACCTTAATCTGACATACACATGCTTAATTCCCTTTTTATCCGAATCGCGTTCGTCAATTTCGAGAATGTCGGTGAGTGATTTTAGCATCGGCGTAAGTTTGTTAAAACCATAATTTCTCGGGTCGAATTCAGGTTTTTTCTTGACAATGAGATTGCCCACGTCGCCTAAGAAAGCCCAGCCGTCATCATCGCCGATGGCTTCAATGGTAGCTTCAATGAGTTCGATGGTTTGCAGGTCTACTTTTGTAAGTTCAGCCGGTTTCTCCAAAGGTTTTTTGGTGCCGGTTACTACATCAGTAGTATTCGGTTTTGGGGATTTCTTTTTCTTTGTGGCGCCATCGAGTACTTCAATGTATATGAATCGGTCGCAGGCAACAATAAAAGAATTCGGTGTTTTCTTTTCGCCCATCCCAATCACTTTCATGCCGGATTCGCGCAAACGGATTGCAAGTCTGGTAAAATCACTGTCGCTTGAAACGATGCAGAATCCGTCGACTTTTTCGGAATACAGCAAATCCATCGCGTCAATGATCATCGCCGAGTCGGAGGAGTTTTTTCCGGTCGTATAACTGTATTGCTGAATCGGTGTAATCGCATGTTCGAGCAGCACACTTTTCCAGCCGGCTGCGTTGGGTTTGGTCCAATCGGCGTAAATACGTTTGGTGGTTGGCAATCCGAATTTGGCAATTTCTTCCATCATGCCTTTTACGTTGCTGTATGGAACGTTATCGGCGTCGATGAGTACGGCTATTTTTATTTCTTGTGGCATTTTTTGAAAGGTTCTGAGGCGCTGAGGTTCCAAGTTTCTGAGGCCGCGCTAGGAAAGGTTTACACCTTAGTGCCTTAGAACCTTAGTGTCTTAACACCTAAAGTTAGATTACGAAGATAAGAAGTTTATCATTACCAATGTGCCCTAGCCGCGATAGTAGCGGAAATCCTTTTTCGTTTTTTCTTTAAAAACTAAAAAGATTGGGAGCGTATAGCGGGAAATAGCTCCTAAAAATAAATCAGATTAACGCCGAATTATCCCATCAAAATAATTAATTTTGCGCCATCAAAAAAATCGAAATTTAGACTGATGATCATGGTAAAAGATTTATTCGAGAGAATTCAAAACAACAAAGGTCCGTTAGGAAAATGGGCATCGCAGGCAGAAGGATATTATGTTTTTCCAAAACTTGATGGCGAGTTGGGACCGAGAATGCAGTTTCACGGAAAAGATATTTTAAACTGGAGCCTCAACGATTATTT
Source organism: Flavobacterium sp. (assembly GCA_031425295.1). GTDB lineage: Bacteria > Bacteroidota > Bacteroidia > Flavobacteriales > Flavobacteriaceae > Flavobacterium. The sequence goes on from JANPJB010000059.1 coordinate 1,502, forward strand.
GGGTTTGGCGAACCATCCTGAAGTGCGACAAGCCGATACCGATGCAGCGATTCAATATGGGGCGGCTTATCCGATGGGTGCGCGCATGATGTCCGGACACACCACGATGCATGAGCAGCTCGAGCAAGAATTGGCCGCTTTTGTGATGAAAGAGTCTGCGTATCTGTTGAATTTTGGATACCAAGGAATTATGTCGACGATCGATGCATTGGTCACTAAAAATGATATAATCGTTTACGATGTTGATGCGCACGCGTGTATTATTGACGGCGTTCGTCTGCATATGGGAAAACGTTTTACCTATAAGCACAATGACCTTGAAAGCATGGAGAAAAACCTGCAGCGTGCTACGAAGATGGCACTCGAGACCGGCGGTGGGATTTTATTCATCACCGAAGGCGTTTTTGGAATGCGTGGCCAGCAAGGCAAGTTGAAAGAAATTGTTGCACTCAAGCAAAAATATAATTTCCGTCTGCTCGTGGATGATGCGCACGGATTCGGAACGCTAGGCAAAACAGGAGCCGGAGCGGGTGAGGAGCAAGGTTGTCAAGATGGAATTGATGTATATTTTTCGACGTTCGCGAAATCAATGGCGAGTATCGGCGCTTTTATTGCCGCGGATAAAGACATCATCGATTATTTGAAGTATAATTTGCGTTCGCAGATGTTTGCCAAAGCACTACCGATGATTCAAACGGTGGGTGCCTTAAAACGTTTGGAATTGCTTAGAAATCATCCGGAACTTAAAGACAAATTGTGGGAAAACGTCAATGCGTTGCAAAACGGATTGAAGTCGAGAGGTTTTAATATCGGCGACACGAACACTTGTGTAACGCCCGTGTATCTCGAAGGCAGCATTCCCGAAGCGATGGTGATGGTGAATGATTTGCGTGAGAATTACGGTATTTTCTTGTCGATCGTGGTCTATCCTGTGATTCCAAAAGGGATTATCTTATTGCGTATGATTCCAACTTCTTCGCATACTTTGGCCGATATCGAGGAAACTTTGACAGCCTTTGAAGCGATTCGTCAGAAATTGATCAACGGAACGTACAAAGCGATTGCGGAGAAAACGACGGTAGACGTTAGCTAATTAATAAGGAATAATTAATAATGAAAACCGCGACAGGAATGTTGCGGTTTTTTAATTTAAATATTATGAAAAAGAATATCGTGTTAGGCTTGCTCAGCGCATTGGTTTTATTGGCTTGTAAAAAGGAGACCGCTGTCGAAGACTTTAAAATCGAGCCGGCTGTGAACCCATTTTCTGAGGTTTGCTATCTCGGGGTTAAAAATAAAGATACCGTTTCGATGTCTTTAATCATCAAAGGCGACACGCTGCAATACGGAAAACTATCCTATAAGTACTTTGAAAAAGACTTCAGCGAAGGCAGTTTGGTCGGAGCATTCCACGGGGACACGCTTTTGGGTCAATACAGTTTCCAATCCGAAGGCGTGAAGTCGGTCCGAGAAGTGATCTTCTTGAAACAAGGAAAAAGCTACATCGAAGGGTTTGGTCCGGTAACGGAAAATCAGGGAAAAGTGGTTTTTCAAAACCTTAAAGCGATACAGTTTAATGATGCAATTCCTTTGCTCGAAGTTCCCTGCAGCAACTAATTACAACTTCTTGCTGTAAGTTCTGCGTCTGCGTGTGACTTTCGAATCGAAGTTTTTCCACAGATTGTGGATCGCATGATTTTCGTCAAGTTCCGGAGTGCGGACACATCTTTCAATGCCTTTTTCGCTGAACGTTTTGTAATATTCATCGAAGATGATTGCGGTAACGCCTTTACTTTGGTATTCCGGCGCAATGCCGATCAGGTAAAACAATACTTCCTTGCTGTGGTTTCTCGCCTGAAGCAAATGATACCAGCCAAAAGGGAATAATCTGCCTTTGGATTTTTGCAATGCAATCGAAAAGGAAGGCATCACGATGCTGAAAGCAATCAGATTGTTGTCTTTATCGACGACGAATTTGATGTATTCGGGATTGATGAACGGAATGTATTTCTTCTTGAAGTATTCTTTTTGAATATCGGTAATCGCCACAAAAGAAGACAAGTTCGCATAGCTCGTATTGAACAAATCAAACATTTTATCAACATACGGCAAAATGTCTTTAGTCCTAGTGAAAGTCAATGAAGTAAGCTGATAACGCCTTTTCACGAGGTCTTGAGCTTTGGTATAAACCGCTGGATCGACATTGCTGAACAAGAATTTACTTTCAATGTATTCCTTTTCTTTTACATAACCCAACTGCTCCAAATGCCCGGCATAATACGGATGGTTATACCACGTAATCATCGACCCGATATAATCAAAACCTTCTGTCAATACGCCCACTTTATCGAGGTTTGAGAAACCAATCGGACCTTCAACAAATTCGAGGTGGTGCTTTTTGCCGAGTTCATATACTTTTTCAAGCAGCGCTTTGGTCACTTCAATATCATCGATGACATCCCACCAACCAAAACGTACTTTCTTCTTTTGTTGGTTATTGACTTCATTCCAATTGATGATTGCGGCAATGCGACCCGCTATTTTCCCGTCTTTGTAAGCTAGATACAAATAGGCTTCGGCGGATTCAAAAGCAGGATTTTTGGCTTTATCAAAACCATCCATCTCATCCTGAATCAATGGCGGAACCCAATACGGATGGTTTTCATAAAGCGAAAACGGAAAAGTAACATAGGATTTTAGCAACTTTTTGTCGGTTACTTCTTGAATTGTAATCATTGTATGGGTTTCAAAAAGGACTTATTTGAATTCTGTATTTTCAATCGCATCCTTGCGTTTTTTCTTATCCTTCTCTTTTTTTTCTTTTTCTTTTTTCTGCTTTTTCGTACTGCCGTCGTTTTTTTCTTCTTTCGGAACGCGAAGCATTATTTCGCTGTAATTGTCATCAAAACGCCACGAAGCACCGATGCCGCCAAACACTAAATTGGGTGCATCCTGAAAATTACTTCCGATCGAGGCGTCAACTTGAATGTTTTGCTTTACTAAAAAAGCAGCACCGGTTCTAAAATAATGATCCTTATAAAACTCATTGTTGAAACCTTGAATTTCGATAAAACCCGACCATCGATCACTGAAACCGCGCGTCATTGTCAGCACATAATCAATCGAATTTCGCTGTGATGGAAATTTATCCAAAATTATATTCGTCAGGAACGTATATCTTCCAAATTGATTTTGCGTAAGAATCATGCCTTTCAAACTGAAATCATCTTCTTTAGGAAGGCCATCACGCATGAATTTTTCACCGGCAAGGTTCACATTAATGCCACCATACAAGCCTACCGCAGGAATAAATTGCCGCCAATTGAATTTGTGGTTGGCTTTCCAGCTATAAAGATTGGGCTTTTTTTCATAGTTTCTTTCAGGATCATAAAGCAGGAATTTTGCCCCGATCAGCGCTCTTTTGAATCCGCCTTCGCGAAGATCAACTAGCGGTGCAGTTATTTTTTCATTCTGATATTCGAAGTTCGCAATGAGTTCCAATTGTTCGAACAAAATACCATAACGCAACGTAAGATCGCTAGTCCAAATGGCGGCTTTATAATCAGCTTCATCATATTTTTCAATGCTGCGGTTCAAACCCAATTCTGCCTGAATGACGGTTTTGCCGACTGAAAACGCCGACATCGATTGTCCGGGACGATTTGAATTGATTACATCCGTAAACTGAGCGTAATTAATCGTAGAATAAAGAGTCGTCAGAAGAAAAATTAGGGGCTTGATTTTCAAAATATAAATGGTTTTTAATACGCAATGGTACGGCTTTTCAAAGGTACTATAATTTATTATTTATTTAAGAACGATATTTTATTTTTGAACTTTTGATTTCATAAATTTGTTCAAATTTTTTAGATCATGCAAACAGCATCTTTTACCGGATTTCTCGAAACGATTTGTTACATCCTCGTGTTCTACTACATCTTTAAATTTCTAGCGCGCTTGTTCCTTCCGATCATGGTCAAAAAAGTCGTTGAGAAAGCTGCTGGAAGTTTCCAACAGCAATACCAGCAGCCGAATCATGCACCAACTCAGGATGAAATTATTTATGATAAGCAACAGTCGTCCAAACCCCGCGAAACCAAAAAGGTCGGCGAGTATGTTGATTATGAAGAACTCGATTAAAATCTGTTTCATTTTCGATGTTTCGTCTGTAGTTTTTGACTATTTTTGGCAGGTATAATATAATCGATTCTTACGATTAGTACTGCCTTAAACTATGAATATTCTGAAAAAGTTTTACCCTCACATTTTATATGTAATCGGTTTCATTATTGTTTCCTGCGTATATTTTTATCCGGTGCTGCAAGGCAAAAAAATCTACCAGTCAGATATCGTTCAATATACCGGAATGGCGAAAGAGCAAAATGATTTCCGGGCTGTTGAAAACGCGGAGCCTTATTGGACAAACGCTGCTTTCGGCGGTATGCCAACCTATCAGTTGGGTGCCAACTACCCGCATGAATATATCAGTAAAATCGACCATCTGATGCGTTTTCTGCCGCGCCCAGCCGATTACTTGTTTCTATATTTTTTAGGTTTTTATGTACTATTGCTCGTGCTCAAGATAGAACCTTTGCAAGCCTTTTTTGGGGCATTGGCTTTTGGTTTTTCAACGTATCTGATCGTTATCCTCGGTGTCGGACATAATGCCAAGGCCCACGCGATAGCGTACATGCCTTTGGTGATGGCTGGCGTGTTGCTCGTTTATAAAAAACGGTATGTGTATGGCGGGATTTTGACGATGGTGGCAGCAGCGCTGGAGATCAATGCGAACCACTTTCAAATGACGTATTATCTGTTGATTTTACTTGTTATCATCTCGGGCTTTTTTATTTACAATCTCATAAAAGAAAAACAGTTCAAGGCACTATTGACCATGATTGGCGTTTTTGCCGTTGCCGGAATTCTTGCCATTGGCGTTAATGCTACAAACCTGATGGCGACGTCTGAATATGCCAAATTCAGCACGCGCGACAAAAGCGAATTGACGTACAATCCTGATGGAACTACCAATACTACGAAAAATGCCATGTCGAATGATTACATCACGGAGTATAGTTATGGTATTGCAGAAAGTTTCAATCTTTTCGTACCAAGACTTTTCGGTGGTTCGAATAGCGAAAATGTTGGAACTGATGGTGCGATGTATGACTTCATCATCAGTCAAAATGTACCGGAAGGACAAGCCAAAGATTTTGTATCTGCAATGCCAACGTATTGGGGCGATCAACCTATAGTAGCGGCTCCGGCTTATATTGGCGCTGTGATTTTCTTTTTGTGTATCCTCACTTTTTTTATCACACAACGTAGGATCAAGTATGCGTTTCTTACTGCAGCTTTAGTCGCACTTTTGCTTTCGTGGGGTAAGAATTTCTCCGCTTTGACCGATTTCTGTATTGCGTATTTACCGATGTATAATAAGTTCAGAGCCGTTTCTTCAATTCAAGTAGTGCTCGAATTGTGCGCGCCCGTTTTGGCCATTTTAGGATTGCATGCTTTTATGAAATCTGAGAAGACAGTACAATGGAAAGCCCTATGGCAGTCGAGTGCTATCGGTTTGGGAATATTGGCGATATTGTTCTTCCTTCGAAGTTCGTTTGATTTTTCCGGCAGTTCAGACGGCTATTTCATGCAGACGTACGGCCCGCAATTCATAGATGCCTTGAAATCGGATCGGAAGTCTTTGTATGCTGCAGATTTACTACGTTCGGGATTTTTTGTAACAATCGTTTCGCTGCTGCTTTGGATGTACCACAAAGATAAATTAGCAAAAACCACGACGATTGTGTTGGTCGGTTTGCTGATGGTTTCCGACTTGTTTTTCATGGATAAAAATTACCTTGACAGTGGCGACTTCGTAAGCGCGAATGAAGTAGATGTTCCGTTCCAACCGACCGAAGCCGATTTGATGATTCAGCGTGACACGGCCAATTACCGGGTTTTTGAAGTGGATGGCAACCTCTCAAGTGCGCGCGCATCGTATTTCCACAAATCGATTGGGGGTTATCACGCTGCAAAACCAAGACGCATGCAACAGCTGTTCGATTATCAGATTGCGAAAAACAACATGAATGTTTTAGACATGCTCAATGTGCGATACGTACTTCAAGCGGATACTTCAGGAACTGTCTTTCCGAGATTGAACCAATATGCAAATGGCAATGCCTGGTTTGTGCAACAGGTAAAATTCGCCCAAAATGCTGATGCCGAAATGAAAGATTTGGACAGCTTGAACACTAAAGAAGTTGCGGTGGTCAATCAAAAAGAATTTGGCGCAATGCTCAAGAATAACACTTTCGTGAAAGACAGTTTGGCGGAGATCACACTTCAAAAATACAAACCCAACGTATTGCAATATGTTTCGAACAACGCGAACGAAGGATTGGCAGTTTTTTCAGAAATGTATTATGCTGATGGCTGGAATGCCTATATCGACGGGAAGAAAACGCCGCACTTCAGAGCAGATTACGCGCTGCGTGCTTTGTTGGTGCCCGCGGGTAAGCATCAAATCGAATTCAAGTTTGAGCCGCAAGTCGTAAAAACGGGAAGTACAATCGCGATGGCGAGTTCATTTGGAATGGTGTTGCTAATCGTCGGTGGACTGTACTTCGAAAGAAGAAGAATGTGGTTTGCGCATAAAAAGGATTCAAAAGGATAATTAATCACAACGCAGCCAAATGAAAAAAGCACTGATTATCACCTATTACTTTCCTCCGGCAGGCGGACCAGGTGTGCAGCGCTGGCTTAAGTTCGTCAAATACCTTCCGGAATATGATATTCAGCCGATCGTGTACGTGCCTCAAAATCCTTCGTATCCCATTATTGATAAAGCGTTAATCAACGAAATTTCTGAACAAGCCATCATCATCAAAAGACCGATTTTTGAACCGTATGGCATCGCATCGCTTTTTTCAAAAAACAAAACCCAAAAGATAAGTGCAGGAATCATTCCGCATGAAAAAAAACAAACTAGGATCGACAAGTTATTGCTTTGGATTCGCGGTAATTTCTTTATTCCCGATGCCCGCGTATTTTGGGTAAAACCTTCTGTAGCGTATTTAAAAAAATATATCAGCGAGAACAATATTGATACGATTATTACGACAGGACCGCCACATAGTTTGCATCTTATCGGAATGAAATTGAAAACCCAGCTGCCGATTCGCTGGATTGCAGATTTTCGCGACCCTTGGACAACCATCGGCTACCATGAAAAATTAAAATTATCAGATTACGCCGAGAACGAACATAAGATATTGGAGCGTCAGGTTTTGAATTATGCGGACGATATCATTGTGACGAGCAAGAGTACCAAACTTGAGTTTGCAAAAAAAACCAACCAGCCGATTACTGTTATTACGAATGGTTATGATGTCGAAAATATAAGTAATCAGACCTTGGATGAGAAGTTTTCGTTGGCGCATATCGGATCATTTTTATCAGAGCGGAATCCAATTATTCTATGGCAAAGTTTGTCTGATCTGGTTCGCGAAGTGCCAGGTTTTTCGGAGCATTTGGAATTGAAATTAATAGGCACCATCAGCAAAGAAATTCTCGATACCATTCACAGTTATAATCTCTCAGATCATTTGAATTATATGGGTTATGTTTCGCATCAGGAAGCTTTGGTGCAACAACGAAAATCACAGGTTTTGCTACTCATCGAAATCAACTCTAAAAATACGATCAGCATCATTCCAGGAAAATTGTTTGAATATATGGTTTCCGGACGACCCATTGTTGCAATCGGACCGCGCGGTTCTGACTTTTCGGAAATTATCCATGCGACAGGTACGGGCGTTTTCTTCGACTATTCGGATAAGGAAGGTTTGAAGCAGATTATACTGACGCATTACCAATCTTTTCTTGACGGAGAATTGCGGGTAGACGCCGTGGGTTTAGACACCTATTCAAGAAAAAAACTAACCCAACGTCTTTCGGAGATCATCCTCAAATCACCAATCTAAAATCTGAATTCTCAATTCTAAAATCCTAATTTAACTATGGGCATTGTATTAAATCAGTCGATTAAAAATACAGTCATTACCTATTTTGGTTTTGGGATTGGTGCAGTCAATGCATTGTTTTTGTACACCAATTTTCTTGGTAAGGCGCACTACGGCATGGTGGCGTTTCTACTTTCAGCCTCGAACATTATGATGCCGCTGATGGCATTTGGCGTGCACAATACGCTGATTCGTTTTTATTCTAAATGTGAAACCGAAGATGAACGAGAAAAGTTCCTAAGTTTTATGCTCTGGATGCCGTTGTTGCTGATCATTCCGATCACGTCGATTACGTTCTTTTTTTACGATCAGATCGCTTTTTACATCTTAAAAGAGAATCCAACGGTCGAACCTTTTCTGTGGTTGATTCCTATAATCGGCATCTGTATGGGTTATTTTGAAGTGTATTATGCTTGGGTGAAAGTGCACATGCAGTCGGTTTTCGGCAATCTAATCAGCGAGGTTCTGGTGCGCATTATTGTAATGTTGATGTTATTTTCGGTACACTGGCATTGGTTGACCAAAGACGGATTTATCTACGGTTTACTGGTCGCGTATTTTATTCAGTTTGCGGTGATGAAAGGCTACGCGATGTATGTCAAAACCCCGGTGCTCAGTTTTAAAATCCCACACAACAGCAAAGAAATTTTCGGATATTCGTTCTTCATCATTCTATCGGGAAGCGTCGCGGTGCTATTAATGGATTTTGATAAGGTTATGATTCCTGCGTATGAGAATATCAGCAGCAATGCGTTGTATTCCGTTGCGATTTTTATAGCGACCGTGATTGCGGTTCCAAGCCGTGCGATGTTGCAAATCATTTATCCGATTACGGCGAAATTAATGAGTGAGAATAAGCAGGATGAACTTCAGGATTTATACCAAAAAAGCGCGATCAATTTACAGGTTTTCGGCGGGTTGATCATGTTGGGCATTTTTCTGAATATCAAGCAGATTTATCTTTTGATTCCCGGTGAATACAGCGGCGGAATATTGGTGGTTTTCCTGATTGGGTTGGCGAAGTTCTACGACGTTATTTTAGGAAACAACAATGCGATTATTCTGAATACGAAGTACTACAGATGGGTGTTATTTTTCGGTGTGCTTTTGGTGCTGATGATTGTGGGTTTGAATATGATTTTTATTCCGCTGTACGGCATCGTCGGATCGGCGTTGGCTACCCTAATTTCGGTCGTTGTCTACAACACCATTAAGCTTTGGTTTGTCGTGAATAAGATGAATTTGTTTCCGTTTACAAAGAATACGCTGTTGTCGTTCGCAATTATAAGCATTATTTTTCTGCTGTTTTATTTTTGGGATTTCCCGTTTCATCCCATTATCAACATAGTTTTGAAGTCGATTTTGATTACGCTTATTTACCTGTATTGGAATTACCGCTGGACGATTTCAATGGAGATTAACCAAGTTATCAATAAGTTTATTGCAAGATGGAAGCCCTAGCCCTGATGGTAGTGGCTATCCTTTTGTGCCGGCGTTCGGCGCAAAAGATGAAAACGGACAGCAGGATTAGCTTCTAAAAAAAATCCAAAAAAATCCCGCTGAAAGTAACACTGTCAGCGGGATTAACCAATTAATTTATAAAACCCAATTTTATAATTTCTCCAGTTGCAATTATTATACCAAACTAAGATCGAGTTGCGTTAAAATAATGGTGTTATTATGTTAAACTCGTTTTCATTTGAATCAATTTTGTACTTTTGAAAAAAATTTTGAATATTAAGATGAAGTGTTTCATTATCAACTTATTGCTTTTTGTAAGTGTTGCCGCAGCAGCGCAGACTATGCCGACTAAAATCAACGAACAGCGCCGTTTCAATTCGGACAGCCGGTTGTTTTATGCTTGGAATGCCGAGCGCGACGCATATGATTTGAAAGACACAGAGTACGAAACTTCGGTGATTGACATTCGCGAAATCAATACCAAAAGCAGCGGTTATATTGTGATCAGCATGACCGATGATGGCAAAACGCGGCTGTATCACGGTTCGATCATTAATTATTCTGTCGATGACGAAGGGATTGCCACTTGGATTTTACGTTCAAAAACCGCACGGGGTAAAGTCTCCTTAGATCCGAAGAAAAAACGGATTACCTATTCTTTTGAAAGCAATGAAACCCGTTATGTGAAGATTTTCGTTTTCAATCTGTTTTTCGCCGGTGATGAAAATCCGGCTGAGGATCAGGAATAAGCTATAATTTCTCTTTCAAATATTTTCCCGTGATTGATTTTTTATCCTTCACAATTTCTTCAGGTGTTCCGACCGCGAGGATTTGTCCACCATTTTCTCCGCCTTCAGGTCCCAAATCGATAATGTAATCGGCGCATTTGATCAGATCGATATTGTGTTCAATCACGATAATCGAATGGCCTTTTTCAAGCAGGGCATCGAAAGATTTCAACAACTTCTTAATATCGTGGAAATGCAGTCCGGTTGTTGGTTCATCAAAAACAAAAAGTGCTTTTTCCTTGGTGGTCCCTTTGACGAGAAATGTTGCCAATTTGATGCGCTGCGCTTCGCCGCCCGAAAGCGTTGAAGAAGATTGTCCCAACTGCACATAACCCAAACCGACATCTTGCAAAGGCTGCAGTTTTTGCACGATTTTAGTTTGTTTTGCTGCCGTGAAAAATGCGATGGAATCATCGATTGTCATTGTAAGAATGTCGTCGATGTTTTTGCCTTCAAAATAAATCTCGAGGATTTCCTTTTTGAATCGCTTACCGCCGCAAGTATCGCAGGGCAAATGCACATCAGCCATGAAAACCATCTCCACATTGATGGAACCTTCACCGCTGCAGGTTTCGCAACGGCCACCATCCACATTAAACGAAAAATGTTTCGGAAGATAACCGCGAATCTTCGATAATTTCTCTTTCGAAAATACGTCGCGGATATCGTCGTAGGCTTTGATATAGGTCACGGGATTCGAACGTGAGCTTCTTCCTATCGGATTCTGGTTGACGTATTCGATATGCTGGATTTTATGATAATAACCGCGCATTTCTGTAAACTGTCCGGCTTTTTCACCTATTCCGTCGAGTTTTTTCTGCATGGCGGGAAATAATATTTTTTTGACTAACGTACTTTTTCCACTTCCGGAAACGCCGGTGATGACGGTTAGCACTTCTAAAGGAAAACGAACATCAACGCTTTGTAGATTGTTTTCGCGAGCGCCAAGAATCTCAATGTAATTGCCCCATTTTCTGCGGGTCTTCGGAACGGGAATTTCCAGTGCGCCGTTGAGGTACTTTGCCGTTAAGGAGTCGGCTTTCAATATCTCATCGAATGTGCCTTGTGCTACGAGATTTCCGCCGAACGTGCCGGCTTCCGGACCAATATCAATAATCATATCGGCGGCTTTCATGATATCTTCATCATGCTCGACTACGATTACAGTATTGCCCAAATCGCGTAGCGAAAGCAAAACTTTTATAAGGCGTTCCGTATCTTTCGGATGCAGACCAATACTGGGCTCGTCAAGGATATACATCGAACCAACTAGACTGCTTCCCAGCGAAGTCGCGAGATTGATGCGCTGTGACTCGCCGCCCGAAAGCGATGCCGAGTTTCGATTGAGTGTGAGATAATTCAAACCTACATCGATTAGAAAATTTAGACGGTTATTGATTTCGATCAGCAAGCGTTTGGCGACTTTTTGATCGAATTCATTTAATGTCAAATCTTTAAAAAAATCTGCTAATTTTCGGATTGGCAAATCGACGAGATCGGAAATTGTTTTGTCATCGATCTTTACGTACGAAGCTTCAATGCGCAGTCGCTTGCCTTTACACGAATAGCATTTGGTTTTACCGCGATAGCGCGACAGCATCACCCGATTCTGAATTTTATAATTTTTTTCTTCGAGTTCTTTAAAGAAACCGTGCAATCCTTGGAAGTATTCATTGCCTTTCCATACCAGATCCTTTTGCACTTCGGTGAGTTTAAAATATGGCTTATGAATCGGAAAATCGAATTTATAAGCGTTATTGACGAGTTCATCACGGAACCAGCTCATGCTTTCACCGCGCCAGGGAAAAATTGCGTTTTCATAAACAGATAATGCCGTATTTGGGATTACCAATTCTGCATCAATGCCAATGATGTTACCGTATCCCTCACAAACCGGGCAGGCACCGTAAGGGTTGTTGAAACTGAATAAATGCACATTCGGTTCGAGGAATGTGATACCGTCGAGTTCAAAATTGTTACTGAATTCCAATCGATTTTTGGTGTCGAGTTCCTGTAAATAGCATTCGCCTTTGCCTTCAAAAAAAGCGGTTTGAACCGCGTCGGACAATCGGTTGTAGAATTCTTCTTCGTCTTTTACTACGATACGATCAACGATTAGCAGAATCTCTTTTTGCTTTTTGGATTTCGTATCACCGAGTGCAGTTGGTATGTCATCCAAACGAATCATTTCACCGTCGACTAATATTCTGGCGAAACCTTGTTGTAATAAGGCCTTGAGTTTATCTTCAAGTTTTCTGCCTTCTTCAAGATGGATTGGCGCGAGCAGCAACCATTTAGTATCGACTGTAAAAGTTTTGACGGCATTAATGACATCGCTGACCGTATTTTTTTTGACTTCTTGTCCCGAAACTGGTGAATAGGTTTTTCCGATCCGTGCAAAAAGCAGTTTTAAGTAATCGTAAATTTCAGTTGATGTACCAACGGTAGAACGCGCATTAGTCGTATTGACTTTTTGTTCGATTGCAATGGCGGGCGCGATGCCTTTGATGTATTCTACTTTGGGTTTGTCTAATCTGCCTAAGAACTGTCGCGCGTACGAAGACAAACTTTCCACGTAACGACGTTGTCCTTCGGCATATAAAGTATCGAAGGCCAAAGACGACTTTCCGGAACCCGACAAACCGGTGATGACGACCAATTTATTTCGTGGAATAGCAACATCGAGATTTTTGAGATTGTGGACTTGAGCGCCTTTAATGATAATATTTTTCTTCGGCTCAAGGTTAGCAATGTTCTGTGGGATCATAGTGGTAAAAATGTGCGTAAAGATAATTAAATTAAAGGATTGAAGTGGTGATTCCAAACAATGAAGTATTCAATTTTAACGGCAATTTAATACAATTCGGAGGGCAGCATTATTTTATTGTCAGATACGTTTTTATGGAATTACGAATTTATGGAGCACATGCTGTTCGTTTTTCATTTTTAGGGACATGATTTTCGAATATTGATAGGAATGCGTATTTGATTGTTTACGAAAACGTGATAGTTCACCCCAACATTACCACAACATTCTTTAAATTCTTGATCTTCTTGTTGTCCTGATTCGGAGTATTATAACGACTTAATTCACTGTAATCGTAGAGAATACATAATTTTTAGCGCGCATTTATCTTTATCAATCGTGTATAGTTTTTATATACTATATATTTTAAAATGCAAATCACTTACAGCTTACCTTTGAATATCACTTAAACTCAAAATATTATGAAAAAAATTACGTTTTTATTTTCTCTTTTTGCAATTTCGTTAGGAATTGCGCAACCTACTACCAATGCACCTGTTCCGACGAATAATGCAACGGATGTTATATCAATCTATGGTGAAACTTTCACCAACATTGCCACGAATTACAATCCTAATTGGGGACAAAGCGGTTTCGGATCTGTAAATCCGACTTATGATCCTGGCACTGGCAATCTTGTTTTGGCCTATCCAAATTTCAATTATCAAGGTACGGAACTCACCACGCAAAATGCTTCAGGAATGGAGTTTTTGCATATCGACATTTGGACGTCTACTGCCACCAACGTCAAAGTTTCGCCGATTAATAACGGCACTGGTGCAGGAGAATTTCTAGTTGAAGTGCCCTTAGTTAATAACGGTTGGAGTAGCGTAGATCTTCCGAAATCGGCTTTTACCAATATGACTTGGGATTCTGTTTTTCAATTAAAATTTGACGGCCAGGGTGGTGTCAACCCATCAACGATTTATCTAGACAACATTTATTTCTGGAAAACGCCACTAGCTCCGGGTTCAGATGCAACATTAAGCAATTTGCAAGTGGATGGTGTTACCGTTACGGGTTTCTCTGCGGCCGCTAACAATTATACTTATGAGTTGGTAGTAGGCAGCACTACGGTTCCTCAAATTACACTGGCAACTACGAGCGACGTAGCAGCTACTGTAACTTCAATCACTCAAGCTACTGCTATTCCGGGTACCGCTTCGGTATTAGTTACTTCGCAAAATGGTCTTGTAACAAACACGTACACGGTTGCTTTTACCGCAACATTGCCAAATACTTCGCCAACACCTTCAACTCCAGCAGCAGAAGTTCTAAGTATTTTTAGCGATACGGGTGGCTTTACAAACAATTGGATATCAAACTATAATTTCGGATCGAATGCTGGATTGCCTGATTTAGATCCGGGTACTGGCGTGAATCAAGCGATTAAAATGAATTTTGCTGTAGCAGGATACGGAGAAGGAACAAATGCTACGACAGATATTTCATCGTATAACTGGGTACATTTTGATTATTTTGCAGATGCAAATGCTACGGAAATCCGATTTATATTGATTGGTGGTGGCGAGTTCTTTTACGAATTATCAGCTGCTGGTAGCGCGCCGATTGTAACCGGCTCTTGGCAAAGTGTTAACGTGCCGTTGTCATTCTTTGAAGGCATTGGATTTAATAAAACCAACTTCCTACAATACAAACTAGGAACTTCATCTGACTTGGTTTCTGACATCGTATATTTTGACAATATTTATTTTTCTCAAAATCAAGGAACAGTGCTTAGCACAAAAGCGAATGAAGCGCTAACATTCAATATGTATCCAAATCCAGCCAATGGGACGGTAACGATTGATGCTAAAAATACTATAGATACAGTGGCAATCTATAATTTATTAGGTCAAGAGGTAGTGGTTGCTACTCCGAATGAAGTTCAAATTACTTTAGATATCGCGAATTTAAATTCAGGCGTTTATTTAGTAAAAACGACATCGCAAGGTAAAGTTGCTACAGCAAGATTGATTAAAAGATAAGTTAGTTTTTTAGTTACTTAAAAAGCACGTCTCGAAAGGGCCGTGCTTTTTTGCTTTTTGCTATATTGCATTGAAATTGCAAATCTGTTGCTTACCTTTAGTTCAATTTTTTGAATCCACGTTTTAAAATGCAAGAAGTCAAACTGCTAAATTTGTGTCGAATATTATTTTTTCTGCTTCCTATTTTGGCTGTTGCTCAAGAATTGCCGCCTATTGTGCGATATAGCCCAAGTGTATATGGTGCTGGCAATCAAAACTGGATGATCACACAAGATGAAAATCATTTTGTTTTTTTTGCCAACAATGAAGGATTATTAGAATACAATGGGTCGAACTGGACCCTTTATCCGTCGCCCAATGAAACGATTATTCGTTCCGTTAAAGTCATTGATAACAAAATTTACTCGGGTTGTTTTATGGAATTTGGTTATTGGATCAGAAGTTCCGACGGGCAACTGAAATACCATTCCTTAAGCACTAAAATCAAAGATAAAATCTTAGATGACGAACAGTTTTGGAACATACTCAATTATGAGCAATGGGTGATTTTCCAATCGTTGAATCGCATTTATATTTACGATACTAAAACCCAGCAGTTTTCTATTATTACCCCAAAAAACAATATTATAAAATCTTTTGGAGCTGATGGTGCGATCTATTTTCAGACGCAGAAGGATGGACTTTTTGAAATAGAA
This sequence comes from Flavobacterium sp., assembly GCA_031425295.1. GTDB lineage: Bacteria > Bacteroidota > Bacteroidia > Flavobacteriales > Flavobacteriaceae > Flavobacterium. Next base: position 17,264 of record JANPJB010000059.1, read on the forward strand.
AACGGAAAAAGCAAATTGGTGTCCAACCATCCGATTTTACAAAATAACCGCATCGTCAATGTTTTTGCTACCGATGATGGATTGCTTATTCAGACGCAATGGAACGGATTTTATCAACTGATTTCAGGTAGTTTAATTAAGTTTCACACCGAAGCAGAAGCGGTTTTGTCGGAAAGTAATATCTATAGTTGTCAGCAGTTGTCGGATGGCAGTTTTGCGTTAGGAACCATTTCTAACGGCCTTTTTATGATGTCGAAAGACGGAAAAATCAAATACAACATCACGCAAAATCGCGGATTAAGCAACAGCACCGTTTTGTCGCTTTTTGAAGATACCGATAAAAATTTGTGGATTGGTTTAGACAATGGCATTAATTGCGTCAACCTGCAAACGCCGGTCAACTGTTTTTCTGACAACACGGGAATTTTGGGAACGGTTTATACTTCACTGTTGTTTCAAAATAAACTGTATGTGGGTTCCAACCAAGGTTTGTTTTATAAAAATTATGATAGTAATGAGGATTTTAAATTTATATCAGGAACCAAAGGTCAAGTTTGGTCGTTGTTCGATCATGATGGAACACTTTTTTGTGGTCACGATTCGGGCACCTTCATTATCGAAAATGGTGTTGCACAAAACATTTTTTCGCAATCGGGCACTTGGAAATTAGAAACCATACCCAATCAGAAAAACAAATTGTTGCAAGGAAATTATTTTGGACTATCCGTTTTAGAAAAAGTCAACAACCAATGGGTTTTTAAAAACAGAATATCAGGCTTCGATTATTCCGCTAAATATTTTGAAATTACGAATCAGAATGAAGCTTACGTAAGCCACGAGTACAAAGGTGTTTTTCGATTGCAACTCGACGCTGAACTCACCAAAGTCAAAAACAAGTTTACTTATGCATCGCCGACTAAAGGAAAAAATGCGAGTTTGGCGAAATTCAACAACAGCATTTATTATGCTTATAAAGATGGTATCTTAAAGCTGAACCCGCGCACGAAAATCTTTGAAAAAGAAGCCGTGTTGAGTAAGGTTTTTGAAAAAGATGAATATACGTCGGGACGATTGATCGTAGATTCCTCGAACAAAATTTGGCTTTTCTCGAAGAATTACATTCACTATTTCACCTTAAGCAAATTAAGCAACCAGTTAAAGCAGAACGCCATTCCGATTCCGTCATCGTTGACCAATTCGATGCTAGGATATGAAAATATTTCACAATTGTCAAATTCAATATACCTTATCGGAACCACCGATGGATATTATACGATTAACATCAATGATTTGAGTTTTAAAAATTATGAGGTGTTCATTTCCAACATCAGCATTAACAAACTTAATCAGAAAAGCAGCAATTGCTCTATTACAGAAGAAGGAACATTCAAAGCTGCAGAAAATAACGTCACCTTTAGTTTTACCGTGCCTGAATACAACAAATATATCAATGGGGAGTACCAGTATCTACTCGAAGGATTTCAGGAAGATTGGAGCGAATGGAGCGCAAAATCAACGGTCAATTTTAAAAATCTTTCTCCGGGAAGTTACACGTTTAAGGTCAGAGCCAAGTTAGCCAATTCGGCTTCTGAAAAGATTGCGACCTATTCGTTTACGATTTCAAAACCGTGGTATGCCACTAATTTAGCGCTGTTGATTTATCTGATTTTGATTCTCGTACTGGCGCATTTCATCCATAAGGCGTATCGTAATTACTATCAAAAACAAAAAGAAAAACTGATCGAAGAGAACAATCTTTTGTTGGAGATCAAGGAATTGGAAAACGAGCAACAGTTGATGAAGTTGCGCAACGAACAACTATCACAGGTTGTCGATACGAAAAACAGAGAATTGGCTGTTTCGTCGATGAGTTTGATTAATAAAAATGAACTGCTTTCGGTGATTAAAGAAGATTTAAAAAACACTTCCAATGACGGCAACCGAAGCATTAAATCGTTGATTACTACAATCACTAAAAACATTTCGGAAGAAGACAATTGGAAAATTTTTAAAGAAGCTTTCGACAGTACCGATAAAGATTTTTTAAAGAAAGTAAAAGCGGCTCACAATGCATTGACACCAAACGATTTGCGGCTTTGCGCGTATCTTCGCTTGAATCTTTCCTCAAAAGAAATTGCTCCTTTATTGAACATTTCGGTGCGCAGTGTCGAAATTAAACGATATCGTTTGCGTAAAAAAATGGATTTGCCGCACGAAACTGGTCTGGTCGAATATATTCTTTCCATTTAAGCAGTTCATTTCGTACTTTATCGCCTATACATTAGCTATACAAGACACTTTTTTTTGCCTAGTGATTCTAGTGTTGGTTCATGACTGAAGTTGCTGAATTACTTCAAAACCCGCGATTTTTTGCTGTTTTAGAAAGAATCCAGTCCTGTATAGTTTCTATAATCATAGATTTTAATTCTGAAAAATAGAAAACCCGTATGTTTATAAATCGTTAAAAAATTAACAAGGCTTTTATCGATATATAAAGAATCAGTAAAACAACAAAGCAATAAAACAGAACTAAACAACTTTACACATGAGAAGATTTATTTTTTTACTCACCCTGATACTTTTTTCAACGTCGGTTGTTTCACAAGACAACAAGGTCGTTGTGGTGAACAGTAGCGATGGCATGAAACTGAAAGTGGATGGTAAAGATTTTATGGTCAATGGAATGAATTGGGATTATTTCCCGATCGGCACTAATTATTCGTATAGCCTTTGGACACAGCCCGACGCTTTTATCCAACAAGCACTCGATAATGAGATGGGATTGCTCAAAAACATGGGCGTGAACACGATACGCGTATATGCTGGTATGCCGAAAAAATGGATCGAATATGTCTATAACAATTATGGTATCTACACGATGTTGAACCATTCGTTCGGTCGCTACGGTCTGACATTAAATGGTGTTTGGACACCCAATACCGAATATGCTGACGCCAAAACTCGGGAGCTTTTACTACAAGAAGTAAAACAAATGACTTCGGAATATAAAGATACCAAAGGATTGTTGCTATTCTTACTCGGAAACGAAAATAACTATGGTTTGTTTTGGGACGGTGCCGAAACCGAAAATATTCCGGTGAAAGACAGAAAATCTACTGCACGCGCACAGTCATTATACAAATTATTCAATGAAGCTGCCGTCGCGATGAAGTCGATCGACAACAGTCATCCGATCGCGATTTGCAACGGCGATCTCCTTTTTCTAGATCTGATTGCTACCGAATGTAAAGATGTTGATATACTTGGCGCGAATGTTTACAGAGGCGTTTCTTTCGGCGATTTGTTCGAGCGTGTCAAAAAAGAATACGGAAAGCCGGTTTTGTTTACCGAGTTCGGAGCGGATGCCTTCAATGTATTATCGAATCAGGAAGATCAGAACGGACAAGCTTTTTATCTGAAGAACAACTGGAAAGAAATATATGAAAATGCCGCAGGGCTCGGTAAAGCTGGAAATTCTTTAGGTGGTTTTACGTTTCAATTTAGCGATGGCTGGTGGAAATACGCCCAAACTAAAAATTTAGAAACGCATGACAACAACGCTTCTTGGTCGAATGGCGGATATCAAAAAGACTACACCGAAGGCGAGAATAACATGAATGAAGAATGGTTCGGTATCTGTGCGAAAGGTGCGACAAGCGAAACAGGATCATATCAATTGTATCCTCGCGCAGCTTATTATGTTTTGAAACAAGTTCATGAATTTAACCCATATTTGACGGGAACCACTTTAAGTACAATCAACAGTCATTTCGACAAAGCGCAAATTATGGATGCAGCGCTGAGAGCTCGAGGTGACAAAGCTGCACTGGAATCCGGGAAAGGCGAAAAAATTAGATTCAGCCGATTGTCGGCAGAGTTTACGACTTTCAATACAGGAGGATCTTTAATCACCACGCCAGATGAAGCATCAACGACGAAAATACAATACCCAAACAAATTAGGATTTGATTACATGGAATCCTATTATATCGGTGTTGAAGCTAACCCTTCGGCTAATACGAGAGCGAATGTAGAGTTCAATATCATCGGAAACGTAGCACAAAATCCAATCGATGAAATTTTTTATGAGAATCGAGGCAGACCAGTCATAGTCAACACTGATAATGGCAATGTGAAATTGGAATCCATCAATCGGGTTCAGATTTACAAAGCAAGTTACCACTGGAATCACGAACTGTTTAACCTCGATGGATTTTACAGAACTGGCCACTACCATTGGGGCTACGAAGGTGATTTCTTCGGATTATATCCTGAGGCCAATTACGGACCACAAATCGATATCTACAACGGAATAGCACCTTCAGGTTTTGAAGTAGAAGGGAAAAAAGCGCTCAGTGGTTTAAAATTCGCATTTGGTCCGCAACTTTGGTGGGGCGCCAATCCGGCATTATTGCTAAAGTATTCCAAAAGTCTTGGAAAGTTTAATTTCACAACGGTCTTCCATGAAGATATCGACCAACAAGGCGCAACTGAAAGCTCGTTCGCCATTCCACAGCCTAAAACCAGAAGGCTGACACTTCACATGAATAGAAAATTCGGCAAGTTCGGCATTGATTTAGGTGGAATTTGGGCAGGTCAACCGCTAAATGGTAGAGCATACCAAGTATCAAGAGGCGAGGTCGGTGGCGAGAAAGTTTTTCAAAATCAAATTGAAGCCAAAGACAATTGGGGCGGAAAATTAAAACTGACCTACACTGGTGGGAAATTTAATTGGTATGGCCAAGCAGCAGCCATGGGATTAGTAGCCAATGGTGGCGCAGATCTAACCAAAACCTTCACGGGTTGGCGTTTGAAAGATAGCGGCAGTGGCAACCAGTATAACTTTTTGAGTGGTATTGCATACAACATAGGAAAATTTCAAATCGCACCGAATTTCTTATGGCAAAAACCCTTGGAAGGACCGATGAGCACCACAGTTCCAGCACCCGGAAGACCTAGAAATATCATAGAAGACCCTTTTGTTGTAAGAGGTAACAGAGAGCAAGTAGCAGGTGAGTTAATGATCACCTTCGACCCAACACCAGGTACGTGGATGTACGATTGGGATAATGATAGAACCGAAGATTCCAAATTCGCGCTAAGCGCAGGTATTGTATTTCGTCACTTGCCAACAACCCAAGATGCTGCCATCGGAATCTTCCCCGACGGCAGAACAACGTTCGCTTTCCCTGGAGCCGCTCCGGCAAAAGATTTATGGGAAGCCAACGCGCGAGTCGTATCAAAAATCAACGGTGATTTTGGAATTATCGCCAACATCTACGGCGGTGACGCCCAAGCCAATGGTAGCGATGCAAGAACGATAAGCCGCTATGGAATAGACTTAAGAATGATATACAACAAAGTAAAATTGAACTCCTTTATCAAAGTAAATGATTGGGGGCCTTACGATTATCACCGCGATTTCAACCTCACATTCCCTTTACAACTGATGACTGATATCTCTACCGGAATTGGTAAACCAGATTGGTTTTTATTGCCAGGAACTAGGATTGGTATTCGCGGCACATGGCGCACACTCGATCAGTATTCAAAAAGCAGGTATAGTCCAATTCAAATATTAAATGCGGCGGGAAACTGGGAACCCAATCCAGATGCTATCGGATTCCCCGATGGTACTGAATGGGAAATCAGAACTTACATTCAAATCAATATCGGAAATTAAAAAATAATACTATGAAATTAATTGCTACTATTCGTTGGGCCAAGCATTTCTCCTTATGGATGATTGTGCTGATTTTCTTGGGATGTGAAAATGATCCCAAAGATTTTGAAGCAGCAGCCTATTCCACAAACCCTGAAGTTTTTATCGACGGCTTTTCGCCGGGATTGAATTATGCCGCTTTTAGTAATACTGTGATTACTGCGTTTCAGGCGGACAGTGAAGTTACCTATAATAATTCAAGTGCTTCCATACGCATTGATGTACCTAGCGTTAATGATCCTGCCGGGGCATATGCTGGAGGTGCTTTTTTTACCAGCGTAGGAAGAGATTTGTCAGGATATGATGCCCTGACGTTCTGGGCTAAGAGTACTAAAGCCGCTACGCTAGATGTGATTGGATTTGGAATTGATTTGGGGCTAAACAAATTCGATACCTCTATTGCAGGCACAAATTTAACAACAACTTGGAAGAAATACATTATTCCGATCCCTGATGCTTCAAAACTTAAAATTGAGAAAGGGATGTTGTATTTTTCTGAAGGACCCGAAAATGGAGAAGGCTATACTTTTTGGCTGGATGAAGTTAAGTTCGAAAAATTAGGAACCATAGCACACGCTCAAGCTTCTATTTTCGACGGAATCAACAAAGTAGAAACGTCTTTCATTGGCGTCCAATCAAATATTACTGGACTCACTTCTACATTCAACTTACCTAATGGCGTCGATTTACCGGTGAACTTTACTTTGGCTTATTTGGATTTCACCTCTTCAAATCCCGACGTAGCAACGGTGAATGAAGTTGGTACGATCAGCACTTTAACTTCAGGATCGACGCTCATTACAGCAACATTGGGCGGGCAAGCGGTTCTTGGTTCAGTGACTTTGAATTCTCTAGGTACATTTGTCAATGCACCAACACCAACCAGAAATCCATCGAGTGTGATTTCAATTTTTAGTGAAACGTATCCAAACGTGCCTGTTGATTATTACAACGGATACTACGAGCCGTTCCAAACCACACAATCGGCTGATTTTACAGTGAATGGGGATAATGTCCTTAACTATACCGATTTTAATTTCGTTGGAATACAATTCAGTGCTCCGACCATTAATGCCACTTCTATGACGCATTTGCACGTAGATTTATATTTCCCAAATGCCGTGCCTGCAGGAAGTACATTCAAATTTGAGGTCAACGATTGGGGCGCAGACGGCGTTTTCGGTGGCGGAAATGACATCACAGGAACTAGAACTTATACCACACCAACGTTGGTTTCTCAAAATTGGGTGAGCTTGGATATTCCATTTTCAAGTTTAACAGGCTTAACGAACCGAGCGCATTTGGCTCAGATTATTTTCTCAGGAACCAATATTACCAACGTATATGCAGACAATATTTATTTCTATAATAATGGCACTGTCATTCCGCCGGTTCCAACCACTGCGGCACCGACACCAACGACTGCTGCTGCGAATGTAACTTCCATTTTTAGCGATGCTTATACCAATGTGGCGGGCTCAGATTTGAATCCGAATTGGGGACAAGCAACCGTGACTACTCAAGTCTCCATTGCGGGTAACAATACACTTAAATATGCAGGATTAAATTATCAAGGGTTACAATTTGGCGCTGCCCAAAACGTGACCTCAAGAAACTTCTTGCACTTAGATTATTACACTGCGAATTCAACGAGTTTAAAAGTCTATTTGATCAGCCCCGGACCCGTTGAAAAAGCGTATACATTAACCGTTCCATCGTCTGGTGGTTGGAATAGTGTTGATATTCCGTTGAGCATTTTTGCACCTGTGGTTTTGAGCAATGTCATTCAAATTAAGTTCGATGGCAACGGCGATATTTATGTTGACAATATTTACTTCCGCAATTAATCCAAAAATGGATTTTAATTTAAAACAGTTACTGATGAAAAAAATAGCAATCAAGAAAAGTATGATACTAGCTGTGATCATGGTTTCATTAATGGCATGCAACTCTGATGACAACAAACAGCAACTCGACAACCGCAATTGGCAATTGTCATGGAGCGATGAATTTGATGGTACCGCAGGTCAACTACCCGATGCCACAAAATGGGCTTTTGATATTGGAACCGGAAGTAACGGCTGGGGAAATCAAGAATTACAACATTACACGAACCGACCGCAAAACGTTTCTTTGGATGGCAATGGCAATTTGGTCATTACGGCTTTACGAGAAAGCTATCAAGGCTCACCGTTTACTTCGGCAAGAATCAAAACCCAAAATTTGTTTGTGCAGGCTTACGGTCGATTTGAAGCGCGATTGAAAACGCCTTATGGTCAAGGTTTATGGCCCGCTTTCTGGATGTTAGGTGCCAATAATGAAACGGTTACCTGGCCGCAATGTGGCGAAATCGACATCATGGAATTGCGCGGACAAAAGCCAAGTATTGTTAACGGTTCGGTTCACGGTCCGGGATATTCCGGTGGCAACGCCATCACAGGAAGCTATGCACTGAGAAACGATCGCTTTGATGTTGGTTATCACATCTTCGCCATAGAATGGAATGCCGATACGATCGATTATTTTGTCGATGGTTTTTTGTACCAACGCATCGAAAAGCGTGATTTGCCTGGCGAATGGGTTTACGATCATCCGTTTTTTATGATTTTGAATGTAGCTGTCGGTGGAAATTATCTCGGAAACCCAACGGCTCAAACTCCTTTTCCTCAAAGCATGACCATCGATTACGTTCGGGTTTATCAAGAAGTAAATTAATAAGAAGTATTCACAAAAAGTGGCGTGATGAACAAACCCCCAACAATTGCAATACACGCAATTACAAATAAGAAGGAACCAACCGATTTGGAAATGGTTGTTCTCGACGGTGAGCATTATTATAAAATCAGTCATGTTGATGCGATGCGCCCGTTTTTTATGAGTATCGTCAGCGACTCCAACCATTGGTTGTTTATCTCGAGCAATGGCGGTTTATCAGCCGGACGAAAGAATGCTGATTTTGCACTTTTCCCGTATTATACGGATGATAAAATCACCGAATTCGCCGACATCACGGGTAGTAAATCCATCTTTCAAATTCAATTAGATAATGAAACGAAGCTTTGGGAACCCTTTTCCGATCGATTCAACGACAAGTATAATCTGAGTAGAAATCTCTACAAAAATAACTACGGGAATAAAATCATCTTCGAAGAAATTCACCACGATTTACAACTGACATTCCGCTACCAATGGAGCACAAGCAATATCTTCGGTTTTGTCAAAAAATCAGAAATCATCAACCATTCGGATCTTGATTATGAAATTACCGTATTAGACGGCATTCAGAATATCATGCCGCAAGGTGTAAGTAGTGATTTGCAAACCACCACAAGTAATTTAGTCGATGCGTATAAAAGAAATGAACTGGTTGCCGAAAGCGGCTTAGGCATTTTTGCACTCAGTGCCATTATTGTCGATAAAGCCGAACCCAGTGAAGCATTAAAAGCCAACATCGCTTGGTCAATCGGCTTAGAACAACCTACTTATTTGTTGTCCTCGTTGCAACTGGCCGCTTTTAGAAAACACCAAAAGTTGCAACAAGAAATCGATGTTAAAGGTGAAAAAGGTGCCTATTTTATTTCTGCCAATCTATCATTGGAGAAGGAGACTTCAAAAAGTTGGAAAATTATTGCAAATGTTAATCAAAATCAAGCACAAATTATTCAGCTGTCAGACGCTATTATAAATGATGCTACGCTCGAAAATCAGCTGCTCGCCGACATAGCCCTGGGGCAACAGAACCTGATTGCGCTTAATGCTACCGCCGACGGATTGCAGTTTACAGCCGACAAGCGCAAAGACACGCGCCATTTTTCAAACGTATTGTTCAACATCATGCGCGGTGGTATTTTTGATCATAATTACCAAATTGAGAAAAAGGATTTTTCGGAGTATTTGCTACGAGCCAATAAAATCGTATTTCAAAAGCAAGCAGACTTTTTAAATAGTTTGCCGGAGACTTTCGATTATTTCGAATTGGAGCAAGCGATAGCAAAAATTGATGATGCTGATTTAATGCGACTTTGTACCGAATATTTGCCGCTAAAATTCAGCAGAAGGCACGGAGATCCGAGTCGCCCTTGGAACAAGTTTTCAATCAACACTCGAAGCGAAATCGACGGTTCTAAAATATTAGATTACGAGGGCAACTGGCGCGATATTTTTCAGAATTGGGAAGCACTCGCTTATGCGTATCCGCAGTTTATCGACGGCATGATTCACAAGTTTTTGAATGCTTCGACTTTCGATGGCTACAATCCGTATCGCGTAACCAAAGGTGGTTTTGATTGGGAAACCATTGAACACGACAATCCTTGGTCTTATATTGGATATTGGGGCGATCATCAAATTATTTATTTGCTGAAATTTTTAGAATTCATAGAAAAATACCAACCCGGAAAACTGCATAGTTATTTCGATAAAGAGTGCTTCGTATATGCTGCCGTTCCTTACACAATCAAATCATATCGGGAAATCTTACAAAACCCAAAAGATACGATTGCTTACAATTATGATTGGGATCAAAAAATCAACCAACAACGTGCGATTCTTGGCGCTGATGGTGCTTTACTATCCGGTGATGACAATGCCATTTACCACGTCAATTTTATTGAAAAAATTCTGGCTACAGTGCTCTCGAAAATGTCAAACTTTATTCCAGAAGCCGGTATTTGGATGAATACCCAACGTCCGGAATGGAACGATGCAAACAATGCCCTTGTAGGCAATGGCGTGTCGATGGTGACGCTGTATTATTTGCACCGGTTTTTGAAGTTTTTCCAAGAGTTGCTTAACACTTCCACAACGGAAAGCATTAAGATTTCGAATGAAATGGTTGAATTCTATCACGCCATTCGTGAAAATCTGATCGGTTTCAAACCATTGTTAAAATCTTCCATCAACGGTCAAGATCGAAAAAAAGTTATGGATGCTTTAGGGCAAGCGGCTTCCGATTATAGAGAGCATGTGTATCAAAGCGGCTTTTGGGGTAAAAAACGCACCGTTTCGATGGAAGGCTTGAAGACATTCACGCAAGTGAGTTTAGCATTTATAGAACATTCCATCAACGCCAACCAAAGACCTGATGGGTTATACCATGCTTATAATTTGATGTCGGTACAAGCGGATGGCGTTGCGATTGCTCATTTACCGGAAATGCTCGAAGGACAAGTCGCCGCCTTGAGTTCAGGTTTTTTGAACGGAAAACAGTGTGCCGAAGTGCTAAACGCTTTGCGAAATAGTGCTTTATACCGAGCCGACCAACACAGTTACATTTTATATCCAAACAAGGCACTGCCAAAGTTCTTGGAGAAGAATACCATTCCGGAGACGAACGTGGCTGAGTCGGCTTTGCTACTGCAATTACTGCAATACCATAATACGCAAATCATCAATCAGGACATTAAAGGTGGTTATCATTTTAATGGTAATTTTCATAATGCCAATGATTTGAAAGTGGCTTTACTTGAACTCGGAAACCAAAAAGAGTATCAAGAATTGGTGACAAAAGAAACGAATCTTGTGGTGGAAATTTTCGAATTTGTTTTCAATCACAAAGCATTCACCGGAAGATCTGGAACTTTTTTCGCTTTTGAAGGTTTGGGTTCTATTTATTGGCATATGGTTTCCAAACTGCATTTGGCGGTGCAGGAAGTGACACTAAAAGCGATTCATGATCGAGAAGATTCCGCTCTGGTTTCCGCATTACTGCATCATTATCAAGAAATTGGTGAAGGAATTGGCATTCACAAGTTGCCCGCAGTTTATGGTGCTTTTCCAACCGATCCCTATTCACACACGCCATTGCATCGCGGTGCGCAACAGCCGGGAATGACTGGGCAAGTTAAAGAAGACATCTTGACCCGAATTGGAGAATTGGGTGTAAAAGTGAATCAAGGGAAACTACGGTTCGAGCCTACAATATTACAACACAAAGAATTCCTTTTAGAAAAACAAGAAGTCAATTTTGTAGGCCAGGATGGAACTACAAGATCAATGCAACTTGAAAAAGGGAATATAGCATTTACGGTTTGTCAAGTGCCGGTAGTGTATGCGCTCGCAGCACAAAATCAAATGGAACTACACCATCGAGACGGCACTAGCGAGATCTTTCAAACTTTGGAATTAGATGCAGCGACGAGTAAAAAAATATTCCTGCGAACAGCGGAAATTGGATCAATAACGGTGCGCTTAACAACCTATACTTTGCGATAATGAATCGAATCATTTATATCCTATTACCATTGTTGATGTCTTGTAATAGTCATATAAAAAGCCATGCAATTAAAGAAATGACCGCAGAAAAAATATTAGGAAATAAAGATTATCAAGCCATTTGTTATGGCGGTTACCGTACGCCAAGTCGTGCAGTAGAACCCACGATTTCGGAGTTGAAAGACGATATGAAACTGTTGTCGGCCATCAACATCAAAGTCATTAGAACCTACAATGTTCACCATCTCGAAGCGGCCAATTTACTACAAGCGATTACGGAATTGAAAAAGGAAAATCCAGCGTTTGAAATGTATGTAATGCTGGGGGTTTGGATGGATTGCAAAAATGCTTGGACAGATTTGCAACCCAACCATAATGAAGAGAGCGCGCGCAATGCGATTGAAATTACGGAAGCGGTTCGACTCACCAATCAATATCCCGATATCGTAAAAATAATTGCGGTCGGAAACGAAGCGATGGTCAAATGGGCGACAAATTATTATGTGCAGCCCGCCGTGATTTTAAAATGGGTGAATCATTTACAGCAGTTAAAAAAACGACAAAAATTGCCCAAAGATGTGTGGATTACGAGTTCTGATAATTTTGCTTCTTGGGGCGGCGGTGATTCGGAATACCATACGGAAGATTTGAATCAACTAATCAAAGCGGTCGATTATATTTCGTTGCACACCTATCCGATGCATGATACGCATTACCATCCGGTTTTTTGGGGCACCATGCCAGGTGAAGAACATCTATCTGAAAAGGAAAAAATCGATGCTGCGATGCTCCGGGCGCGAGATTACGCAGTTTCGCAATATAAAGGTGTTGTCAATTACATGAAATCAATTGGTGTAAACAAACCCGTCCATATTGGGGAAACAGGTTGGGCCACAATGTCGAATGAATTGTATGGCAATGAAGGTTCAAAAGCCACTGATGAATATAAATCGGCGCAATTTTACAATCTGATGCGGGACTGGACTAGCAAAGCCGGAATCAGCTGTTTTTATTTTGAAGCTTTCGATGAAAACTGGAAAGACAGCGCCAATCCGCTAGGTTCGGAGAATCATTTTGGACTAATCAATCTGCAGTCCGAAGCCAAATACGTGCTTTGGGACGCAGTTGACGCAGGAAGATTCCACGGCCTAACCCGCAATGGCAAACCGATTACGAAAACCTATCAAGGCAACGAAAACGCTTTGTGGCATGATGTTAAAACGCCCGCGGGATTGGTTACAAATTAAGCGTCATGGAAGGAAGAAAATTGATATCGCATTGTAAATTATTAGTCATCGTATTGGTTATGGGATTTTCATTGATTGGCTGCAAAGCTTCGAAAGATTTAGCAATGGAGGTGTATGAAACTTCCGCTGGCGGTAATGCACTGACGAATGTCAATGCGTTTTCAGAAAATGAAAACCCGATTGCCGTGACGTTGAATCCTAATGAAAAATTTCAAACCATTATTGGATTTGGTGGATCGTTTACCGAATCGAGCGCGTATTTATTAAATCGACTTAGCGAGACGAACCGCAAAAAGGTTTTGAACGCGTATTTCAGTGAAACTGGTGCCCGCTACTCGCTTACCCGAACGCACATCAACTCCTGTGATTTTTCGCTAAAACAGTATGCCTATGCGATGGTAGACGGTGATAAAAATCTCGATAGTTTTTCGATTGAAGAAGATAAAAACGATCTCATTCCGATGATTTTAGAAGCCAAATCGATCTCCAAAAACGGCTTTAACATCATTGCTTCTCCCTGGACAGCACCGCCTTGGATGAAAGACAATAGGAGTTGGATCGGCGGGAAATTACTGCGGGAATATAACGATACTTGGGCTTTGTACTATTCGAAATACATCGATGCTTACAAAAAGGAAGGTGTTGATATTTGGGGATTAACGGTTATCAACGAACCTCACGGCAACGGCAACAATTGGGAAAGCATGCTGTTTTCACCTGAAGAAATGACACTTTTTGTTCAAAATCATTTGGGTCCGACATTGGAATCTCATGGTAAGTCGGGTGTAAAAATTTTAGGTTATGATCAAAACCGAGCCGGTTTGCAAGAATGGGTTGATGCCATGTTTCGCGACGAAAAAACATCAAAATATTTTGCTGGAACCGCCATTCATTGGTATGAAAGCACTTACGATTATTTTCCGGATGCGCTGCAATATGCACACAAAAAAGCGCCAAGCAAATATTTAATTCAAACCGAAGCTTGTGTTGATTCCGAAATCCCACATTGGAACGATGATGCTTGGTATTGGAAAAAAGAAGCCACCGATTGGGGTTGGGATTGGGCGGGTGAAAAAGACAAACACTTGCATCCAAAATACGCTCCAGTAAACCGCTATGCTGCCGATATCATTGGTTGTTTGAATAATTGGGTGGACGGTTGGGTTGATTGGAATATGGTGTTAGACAAGCAAGGCGGTCCGAATTGGTTTAAAAACTGGTGTGTCGCTCCCGTGATTGTGGATCCCGAAAAGGATGAGGTTTATTTGACGCCGCTGTATTACGTTATGTCGCATTTCAGCAAATTTATGCGCCCGGGTGCCGTAAAAATAGGTTGCACGATTGCTAATCAAGAGCTCATGGCGACCGCCGTAAAAAATCCGGATGGTACAATTGCTTTGGCAATTTTTAATCCGACGGACCGTTTGCAAACGCTTGAAATTAACTTAAATCAACAGAAAAAAAATATTTCCATCAACGCAAAAGCATTGCAAACCGTGGTGATCCAACCTTAAAAAAAACATATTATGTCAGAACTTCAACCGACCAACGCTACACCAAAATTAGCAAGAGACAAAGTGCCTTTCGGACAAAAAGCTGCATTTGGTGCCGGACATTTAGTCAATAATCTGTTCCCCGGTGCATTGGGTGTTTTCTCGTTTTTCTTACTTACAGCCTTTGGTATGGATCCTTTTCTTGCCGGGATATTGGGTGGATTGCCTAGAATTTACGATGCGATTATCGATCCGATTATCGGACATCTTTCTGATAATACGATATCGAGATGGGGCAGGAGAAGACCGTTTATTTTTGTAGGTGCTATCTTAAGTGGGGTCTTTTTTATCATCTTATGGCAACTGGATCCGAATGATTCGCAGACGTATAATTTTTGGTATTTCCTTATTTTTTCGCTTGTTTTTCTTACCGGAAATGCCTTGTTCGCGACTCCACTAATTGGATTGGGATATGAGATGACCTCCGACTACAAGGAACGCACACGACTCATGGGATTCTCACAAACCATCGGACAGATTGCCTGGATGATTGTTCCCTGGTTTTGGGTGTTGATTGCCGATCCGACAATATTTAAAACACAAGCGGATGGCGTTCATAAGTTATCCATAATTGTGGGCGCTATTTGTATGATCTTAGGAATACTACCGGCACTTTTTTGCAAGGAAATGGATCAGACCAATTTGGAAAATCGAAGCAATAAAAATAAAAATGTTTTCAGTGAATTGCTGAGTCTTTTCAAAAGTATTGGGCTGATTTCAAAAAATAAATCATTCATGAAATTATGTGCCGCAACTTTCTTGGTTTTCAACGGATTTCAAATGGTCGCTTCTTTTAGTTACTTTATCATTGTATTTTACTTATTCAAAGGCGATTACGGTTTGGCAGGAACTTGGCCGGCATGGTTCTCTACGATTAGTGCTGTGTTTACTGCCTTTTTAATCATTCCAATAGTGACGATGCTTTCGAGCAAGTTTGGTAAAAAGAACGCCTTTATAATTTCTACCGTGCTATCGATTATTGGATACGGATTGAAATGGTGGGGCTTTAGTCCCGGAAATCCGTGGTTAATGTTACTTCCAGTACCTTTTATAGCTTTTGGTTTGGGTGGACTGTTTACCTTAATGATGAGTATGACCGCCGATGTTTGCGACCTTGATGAGCTGGAAAATGGAATGCCCAGAAAGGAAGGCACATTCGGCGCGATTTATTGGTGGATGGTTAAATTAGGACAAGGTATTGCTTTGGTTTTAGCAGGTTGGGTGCTTGAAATTATCGGTTTCGATGCGAGCAAAGCCATACAAAGCACGGAAACCATCACCAATCTCAGACTTTTCGATATTTTCATTCCAATTATAACGGCGGCGATTGCGATTTGGGTAATGTGGGATTACAATTTATCCGAAGAAAAAGCCAAAGCAATAAAAGAAGAGTTGGTGGCCAGAAGAGGCGAACTATAATATTAAAATCACACAGTTATGTCATTTAGAGCAGGTCATTATTTTTCTTTAGAAAACAATCCGTCAGCACAAAATACTGCTGAAAACGAAATTCATCGTATTGATTTTTCTGAACTTCCACTCAAAAACCTCACCTCATTATGGAGAGAAACTTTAGAAAATGGCATGCATGGAATTTGTTTTAGCTTGTACGAAGATGGCCAAAAGCCGGGTGATATCATTACAGCGGAGCAAGTCAACAGAAGAATCCAAATTCTAAAACCTTACACGCGTTGGATTCGTTCTTTTTCGTGCATTGAAGGCAACGAACACATCGCCAGAATCGCCCATCAAAATGGCATGCAAACACTAGTTGGCGCGTGGCTTGGCAGCGATCTAGAACTTAATGAAAAAGAAATCGAAGGACTTATTACTTTGGCCAAAGAAGGTTGTGTCAGCATAGCTGCTGTGGGAAATGAAGTCATGTATCGCGGTGATGTGACTGAAGAACAATTGTTAGCCTACTTGCATCGTGTAAAAGAAGCTTTGCCTGAAATTCCTGTTGGCTATGTCGATGCTTATTACGAGTTTTCACACCGTCCAAAAATCACCGAAGCATGCGATGTTATATTAACCAACTGTTATCCATATTGGGAAGGTTGTCCGATTGAATATTCATTATATCATATGCAGAGTATGTTCGATTCTGCAAAAGACGCCGGAAAAGGCAAGCGTGTAATTATTACAGAAACAGGTTGGCCAAGCGAAGGTGGTTCGCTTAAAGGTGCCGTAGCTTCGAATGAACATGCGATGCAATACTTTATAGAAACCCAATTGTGGTCGCAACAAAATGAAATCGAAATTTTTTATTTCTCCTCTTTTGATGAATCATGGAAAGTTGGCGCGGAAGGCGATGTCGGTGCCTATTGGGGTTTGTGGGACAAAGAGGAAAAACTGAAATTCTAACAATCGACTACATGCATTTATAAGTTACGATGATAGACCGACAAGAGAAAATTTAATTCCTAGAATGATGAAAAAATACAAATTACTTCAAATACTGTTTTTGTTTGTCGGTCAATGTTGCGTTGCTCAAGTGGATGTGGTGTATAATGATCTAGTCTGGTCGGACGAGTTCGATAACGTTGGTGCTGTCGATGCGACGCATTGGTTTCAACAAACGCAATTGCCGGCCGGCGGAAGCTGGTTTAATGGTGAAGTGCAGCATTATACCGATCAAACTTCGAACGCTTTTGTCGATGCTGGTTTTTTAAGTATTGTAGCCAAAAAAGAGCCTTACACAGATCAAGGTGTTACCAAACAATATACTTCCGCGCGATTGAATTCTAAATTTGCCTTTAAATACGGTCGCGTTGACGTACGCGCAAAAATTCCAGTTGATTCAGGGACATGGCCCGCCATATGGATGTTGGGTAAAAACGTCAATGAAGACGGTGCTTATTTCGATGCCGATTTCGGAACTACGGATTGGCCTGCGTGCGGAGAAATCGATATTATGGAACACGGCATTTTCCCCTCGCAATCCATCAATTACATTCAAAGTACTTTACATACGCCATCTTCTTTTGGAAATTCAGTGAATAATGGTGGTGTAATTGCTTCGGATTTAGCGAGTGATTTTCACGTTTATTCTTTAAACTGGTCGCCTTACCAATTGTCGTTTCTGCTCGATGGTATTGTTTTTTACACTTATAATCCAGCCATTAAAAACGCGGATACCTGGCCGTTCGACAAAGAACAGTTTCTCTTATTGAATATTGCTATGGGCGGAATTTCCGGAACTATCGATCCCAATTTTACGCAGACTTCCATGAATGTTGATTATGTTAGAGTCTATCAAAATACGATTGTGGATGTTGAAGCGCCTGCAAATTTCACCGCTGCAGTTGGATTGGTTACTGGCACTTCCGTAGCGTTATTACTTAATGCTACAGACAATTCCGGAAATATCGTTTATAATGTTGCTTATGGAACCGAAACAGCCACTGCTGCTGGCCAATCTGGAGTTCAAAAATCATTGACCATTAATGGATTGATTCCCAATACAAGTTATAGTTTTATTGTAACAGCAAGTGATTTGTCTGACAATTCAGCGGCGAACAACCCAATTGTGCTCAACGTTACAACACCAGCCATTATACAATGTGGTGGTACTTCGTCTGAAGCATCTCAAGGTTTATTTTCAACGGGTTATAACTATAATTTTGAAACTATAGGAACCGATGTTAAAATCACTTTTGAATTGTTAGATACTGATAGAGTGGGCGTCGTAGCTTACTTGTGGAAGCAATCGCCTTTTTCCGAAGTGCCAATGAACAATGTTTCGGGCAATATTTTCAGCAAAACCATCACCGGACAAGTTTTAGGTTCGACAATAAGTTACGCGGTCAAGTTTGCGTATGCCGGCGGCTTATCGGTAACCCGTTATTTTACCTACGTAGTGGGTACCAATTGCGCATTAAGTACAACAACAGTTGCTGAAGTAAAGCAATTCTATTATCCCAATCCCGTCGAAAACACCTTAAACTTGCGGCTGTCAGCGGAACAAAATGAAATAATCCTAACGGATGTTGTAGGACAAAAGCAGTTCGAAAACAAGGTAACGTCATCCGCTACTATTGATATGTCGTCATACCCATCAGGGATTTATTTTTTAAGAGTGGAGAATTTTAAGGGTATCGAGGTTATTAAAATGATCAAAAAATAAGATGATTGTTAGCAAATTTCGACAAACAGCAGAAGCGATACGATGCAATGTTCGGTTCGAATTATCAACATTTTTTTATTTATTGCATTCAAATTGTTAAAGTTTCAATGTTTATTTGTTTTTAAAAACAAAATAGTACTACATTTGATTTAAATATTAATCCCTCATTAACATTTAGCCTATAACGCAAAACTACTTTTTAGAGATTGTTCTCACACATTTATTGTTTAAAACTAAAAGGTAATTTTATGGCTAATGTTCAGACCCCAGATGCACTGTTGGTAAAGAATTATGTGGCAGGTGACGAAAGCGCTTTGGCTACATTGATTAATAGGCACCAATCAAAAATTTACGGCTTTATCTTCTCTAAAATTTCAGACAGAGATTTGACAGATGATATTTTTCAGGATACTTTTATCAAAGTCATCAAGACATTAAAGTCCAATTCCTACAACGAAGAAGGAAAATTTCTACCATGGGTGATGCGTATTGCCCACAATTTGATCATCGATCATTTCAGAAAAAATAAAAAGATGCCGATGTTCAGAGAAACAGAAGAATTTTCTATTTTTTCGATTATGACAGACAATTCTCAAACTGTGGAAAACAGAATGATTACGGATCAAGTTGAAAAAGATCTTAAAAAACTAATCGAAGAATTACCTGACGATCAAAAAGAAGTTTTGGTCATGCGTATTTATCAAGATTTAAGTTTCAAAGAAATTTCGGAACTGACAGGTGTCAGCATCAATACGGCTTTAGGTAGAATGCGTTACGCGTTGATGAATTTAAGAAAAGTGATTGATAAGCATCAAATTATTTTAACGAATTAACAATATTTGAAATAAACCAACGTTGTAGTAGAAACAAACACATCAAACTGCAATATGGCAAAAATTTACTCTAAAGAAACATTAGTTACACCTTCGATGAAACCTAAAAAAGAGACCGTTTCTTTTTTATTGAATTACTCCAAAGCGTTGAGCTTTATTAAATTGGGTAGTATGAACGTAGAGATAGTAGCTAATTAGAAAATATCCCGATGATTATCGGGATATTTTTTTTTCTAGTGCATTCAAGACACTTTTTCTACCGATAGTTCTCGTGATACTATCTTTTTCGAGATTCCATCCACGCGCCGGAGAATATTCGCGTCCGTACCAAATCATCTGAAGATGCAGGTCATTCCACAAAGCTTCCGGAAAAAGTCGTTTTGCATCTTTTTCGGTCTGCACCACGTTTTTTCCGGTTGACAAATTCCAGCGGTACATCAAACGATGAATGTGCGTATCAACCGGGAAAGCGGGAACTCCAAAAGCCTGACTCATCACAACACTGGCGGTTTTATGCCCAACGGCTGGTAAAGCTTCTAGCGCTTCAAAACTTTGCGGCACTTGACCATCGTGCTTGTCGATCAAGATTTGCGACAATCCGTGAATTCCTTTCGATTTCATTGGTGATAACCCACAAGGGCGAATGATTTCCTTGATTTCCTCAACCGATAACTTCACCATATCATACGGATTGTCAGCCTTGGTAAACAACAGTGGTGTTATCTGATTCACGCGGACATCCGTGCATTGCGCAGATAGCAAAACCGCAATCAATAACGTATAAGAATCTTTATGATCTAAAGGAATCGGAATGGTCGGATATAACGCTTTTAACGTATTTATAACAAACGTTACACGCTCGTGTTGGGTCATTGTAAGTATTTTTATAAAGCAAAAATAGGACAAATTTTACGATGTGCCTAATCCAGCTTTCCGCTACAACGCCGTGGTTTTTAAAACTATTTTTCTAAGCAATCGCTTCAGTTTCCGCTGGTCGCTGATCCATTACATGAAAAATTAGTTCTAAAAATCTCGGGGTTTTCGCTGCTATCTGGGGCGTACTAATAGGTTTATTGAAAATTTATCATTCAAACTCAAAATTGCTATGACACCACTTCAAAAAGGCGACAAAGCGCCAAATTTCTCAGCACAAGACCAAGACGGCAACGTCCACACATTAGCCGATTACAAAGGAAAAAAACTTGTGGTTTTCTTCTACCCGAAAGCCGATACACCGGGTTGCACGGCGGAGGCTTGCGATTTGCGGGACAACTTCCATCGATTTGAGGCAGACAACTATGCGTTATTGGGCGTAAGTGCCGATTCCGCTAAAGCCCAAGCCAAGTTTAAAAACAAGTTCGAATTGCCTTTTCCATTACTTGCAGATGAAGAGAAAGCTGTGATTCATGCTTTTGGCGTTTGGGGTCCGAAAAAGTTTATGGGGCGCGAATATGACGGCATTAACAGAACCACTTTTATCATTGATGAAAACGGAATTATTGGCGAAGTGATTACCGCTGTGAAAACAAAAGAACATGCGGGACAGATTTTGAAATAGATAAAAGACCACTACGTTGTAAGATGCAAGATTGTTGCGCTGCATGACAAAAAAAAGAGCCAAGTAAGACAATTTATTGCTTCTTGGCTCTTGCTTATTTTATCTTAATTTTATTTCGTTTCTTCCAAAACCTTATTCGGATCATAGCCAAATAATTGGTGTTTTTTGATGATTTCGGCAATCCCTTGGGGCAACATATTTTCCCATCCGGTTTTTCCGTGGCTGATCATTTTGAGTACTTCACGAGAGAAAACTTCCAGGTTATGCGGATCGAAATCATCGATATCAACCACTTTTCCGTTGAATTTGAAGAATTTATACAATTCTTTCATTCTAGGATGCACTTTCAGATTTTCAGAATTGATGATTTCACCATCCTCACCCAACATCGGGTATAAGAAAACTTTGAGATCTCGGTAGAATAATTTCCCAAAGGCTTCGAGGATGCCACCACTCAAATGGCGGTAGTATTTTTCATCAAAGATATCAATCAGATTGTTGACGCCCATCGCCAATCCCATGCGGGCTTTGGTGTAAGCGGAGAAATATTCAACCACTTTATAATATTCCTGAAAGTTCGAAATCATTACGGTTTGCCCTAACGAACAAAGTAATTCGGCGCGATCCATAAAGTCTCGTTCGTCGATCTCGCCTTCAGAACGCAGGTTCGACAGGGTAATTTCAAAAACCACCAAAGTATTTTCTTTTTCAACTTTACTTTCAGCTAGGAATATCTTCAATGACTTCTCGTACATATCCATATTCACACTCGTCACCGGACGAAAACTACCTCGTAAAGCCAAGATGTTTTTCTTGTATAAAATCGCCGCCGGTAGAATATTTTTACCTGCAGGATCGAACATCACCGCATCGGTCATGCCGTTTTTTACCAATTGCAAGCTCATCAAACGGTTGTCGACGTCTGCGAAACGCGGTCCTGAAAAGTTGATGGTGTCAATTTCCAACTGGTCTTTATCCAAGTGGTCGTATAAATAACGCAGTAATTTTTTGGGATCGTTGTATTTATAAAAGGCACCGTAAATCAAATTCACGCCAAGAACGCCTAAGGTTTCCTGTTGCAATCTGGCATCGGTTTCTTTAAATCGGATGTGAATGCTAATGTCGTTGTATTCTTCTTCCGGCTCAATCTGAAAACGGATTCCAACCCAGCCATGGCCTTTGAATTGTTTCGCAAAGTCAATTGTGGCAACAGTATTGGCGTAACTGAAGAACATTTTATTCGGATGTTTTTCACGGCTCAAACGCTTTTCAATCAGGTTCACTTCATGGGTCAGCATTTTCTTTAGTCGACTTTCCGTAACATACCGACCGTCTTCTTCAACGCCATAAATAGCATCACTAAAATCTTTGTCGTAAGCGCTCATCGCTTTCGCAATCGTTCCGGAGGAGCCGCCGGACCTAAAAAAGTGGCGAACAGTTTCTTGTCCGGCGCCAATCTCTGCAAACGTTCCGTAGATATTTTCATTCAAATTGATACGGAGTGCTTTGTCCTTTGTGGAAGGAACCTGCTCGATAATTTTGTCGCCTTTTAATTTTATCTGTTTATCCATTATTTGAGACTATCGTAGTAATACTTTGACAAAGTTAACAAAATAGCACTTTACCAAGTGATAATTAATAGTATTTTTGTAAAAAAAATAACAGTATTGAAAGTCTATTTTTTAGGTACCGGAACTTCACAAGGCATCCCCGTTATTGGGAGCCAGCATCCCGTATCTCAAAGTTCTGATCCTAAAGATAAGCGGTTGCGCGTTTCAGTTTGGATTCATTGGGACGACCATTCTTATGTAATTGATTGCGGTCCAGATTTCAGACAGCAAATGCTCGTTTCGAATTGTCAAAACGTCGATGCTATTTTATATACGCACGAACATGCCGATCATACTGCGGGTTTGGATGATATCCGACCCTTTAATTTCAAGCAAGGCGCAATCTCAATTTATGCGCACGAAAGGGTTCTGGCGAATCTAAAAAGGCGTTTCGATTACGTTTTTGAAACCGAAAATCGCTATCCAGGTGCGCCATCAGTAACGCCGATCGAAGTCAAAGAAAATGTTCCTTTCCCGGTTGGAAATAAAACAGCTATTCCGATCAATGTGTATCACGCGGATCTTCAAGTTTTTGGTTACCGAATTGATGATTTTGCTTACTTGACCGATGTCAAAACCATAGATGCCGTTGAAATCGAAAAACTCAAAGGTGTCAAAGTTTTGGTTGTCAATGCGCTTCGAGAAGAACCGCATCATTCGCACTTCAATTTGCAGGAAGCTTTAGATTTTATTGCGCTGATTCAACCCCAAAAAACCTATCTGACGCATATTAGCCATCATTTTGGTTTTCATCAGGAGATTCAAAATAAATTACCTAAAAACGTATATTTGGCGTACGATAATTTAGAAATCAATATTTAATGTCATGAAAAAGTCGCTGTTCCTTTACCTTTTTATCCTTTCCGTACTGATGAATATTTTTACGTATATGTATTACAGTAAAAAAAGCACTTTCGAAGAAACGCATTCGGCCGCAGTCAACGCAAAACTCAAAGACAGCTTGGCTTCGATTGCTTCAAAGTATGACGATGCCAAGTATTTTTCATTAGAAAATAACCAGAATGCACAGAATTATTTTGATCAGGGTGACGGAAAAAAATTCATCCCGTATGAAAAACTAATTCCAGCGGTGAAGGAAAAATTAATGGACTTCAATGACAACCCGAAAGGCAATCCGTACACCGGGCAAGACCAGATCGGGGCTCAGAAATTCATTATCAACAAAGCGAAAGTACTCAATCACCGTTGGATCATTGCGGATTATAGCGATGGCGAATATTGGGGTGAAGTGTTGCTCAAATATTTTGTCAATGACGATGAAAGCATTCATTTCGAATTGATTCAATCGGTTTTATACCAAAAATAAATTCGTGTATTTTACTATTTTCGTTCTAGCCAGTGTTTAAAATCATGAAAATTCTGAGGTGATACGCCGTGTCCGATTGGATATTCTTTGTATGTGGTTTCAATGCCTAATGACTCCAAAACCGGCTTTGCTTTTCTCGCCCAATCAACTGGAATAACTTGGTCGACCGAACCATGAGATGCAAAGATCCGGAGGTTTCTAAAGTCATTTTGCGCATAATTTTCGAGTGCCATTTCGATATTCAAATACCCACTGATTGCAACGACACGTTGCACTTTCTGCGGATACGACAAAGCGACAGCGTAACTTAAAATGGTGCCTTGGCTGAATCCGATTAGCGTGACGTTTTGCGCATCGATTGGGTAAGCGGCAATCAATTCATCAATAAAATTAGCAATGACCTTGCGCGAAGCCCGTGCTTGAGTAAGGTCTGAAAATTTGTTTTCATCCGCATCGAAATTGATGGCATACCAAGCATGACTTCCATACATTAAATCATAAGGAGCTCGAGCGGAAACCACATAATATTCTTCTGGAAGTTCATTTGCAAATGAAAATAAATCTTCTTCATTACTACCATAACCGTGTAGCAGCAGCAATAACGGATTTTTTTCTAATTTGATTTTAGGTTCACGAACGAGATGGTGTAATGTCATCATAATGTCAGTTATTCGGATTTAAAGTGCGAATTTAGTAATTAGAATCTTATCGTATTTGGTAGTTCAAAAACTTGTGAAGGCCTAAATAAAGTGAAACACTTTTTGGAATAAGTTGCCCAGCAGCGGCAGCGGTTTCATGTCGCCTTTTATTGCTGTGAAAAAACCATACGTCCACAGTGCCGAAACGAAAATCCACATCGTCGCGGAAATCATCATACTGTCGAAATTGCTCACGATTAATCCCAACGATAGAAAAGTGATTGTCAAACCTAATGCTTGGCGAATGTGAAATGAAGCAAACGAATTTTTGTTTTCCGCGTTCATCGAAATAGCGATCATCACGCCGACGATTAGAATGTAACTCGTGATTGCGGCTGTTTTTCCTTCGTTAATCGTATTGCCCATCTTATAAAACTAGTTTTCCGTGGTTGTAAATGCCGTATGCTTTCCCTTTCATTGCCATTCCTAAAAAAGCGGAATTTTGAGATTTTGAGCCGATACTACTTTTCGTAAACGTCCAATTTTCTTCAGGATTGAAAAGCGTGATGTTGCTGTAATTGCCTTCTCGAATGCTTTGGGTGTCAATTTTGAAGACCGCCTTTCCAGCGGTTAGTTTTTCGATCACTGTATCCAGAGGTAAAATCGTGAGCAAGGCGCCAAAGGCACTTTCTAGTCCAATTGTGCCATTTTTCGCAAGATCGAATTCCATTTTTTTATGTTCAATATCGATCGGGTTGTGATCCGAGGTAATCATATCAATTGTGCCATTCAAAATACCGGAGATCAAAGCTTGTCTGTCGGTTTCCGTGCGCAATGGCGGCGACACTTTATAACGGGTGTCGAATCCGTCAAGTTTTTCATCAGTCAGCACCAAATGATGCACCGCAACGCTACAAGTAACTTGCAAACCTTTGTTTTTCGCAGCCTGAATTAAATCGACCGACTTTGCCGTTGAAATTGTCGGAATGTGCAATTTTCCACCTGTATATTCCAGTAAAAACAAATTACGTGCAACATCAATTTCTTCCGCCAAAGCAGGAATTCCTTTGAGTCCAATTCGCGTAGAAACAATCCCTTCATTCACAACACCTTGTCCTTTCATGTCGCTATCCTGTGAAAAAGCAACGACCAAACCATCAAAATCCTGCACGTATTGCAAGGCAATTTTTAGCAGATTCGGGTTGTTCGTATTTTTATTATAATCACCGAAAGCAACTGCTCCGGCATTTTTCATATCGTATAATTCCGCCAAATCTTTTCCTAAACTTTCTTTGGTCAATGCGCCGATCGGGAAGAGTTCCGTCGGTGCATTTTGTGCTTTCGATTTTAGAAATTGAATTTGCGACTGATTGTCGATGACAGGGTCGGAGTTCGGTTGCACAGCAATTCCTGTAAAACCGCTTTTCGCCGCAACCTGCAATCCGTTGGCAATGGTTTCTCGCGATTCGAATCCGGGTTCGCCCAAACAAACACTCGAGTCGAACCAGCCTCTTGAAATGTGAAGATTGTCGAGGTTGATTTCAGTTAGCTGATCTTGATTAGGAAGATTTTTACCGATTTCTTTGAATGTTCCATTTTGCAAATGCAAATCGACAATTTGATTGTGAAACGAACTTTGCGCATCGATAATTTTTGCAGCTCTGATAATTAGGTTCATTTGACTAATTTTTGGATGAGTACTTCGAGGAACAAGAATAACAAAGCAAAAATAACAAACCATTTCCAAAGATTGTTATCACTTCGGTCGGTTTGCAGCGTGTCGAAATAATTCTCAATCGAATCTTTTACCGTAAAATCCGATAACAGATTTTCGGTATTGTTGTCAATGCTGCTTTCAGTTCGGTTGTAGTTGAAGCTTACATTTTTAAGTGATTCCTCTTGTTTGAATATTGCAAAATTTCCGGCTTGCTGCGGATAATCGGTGCAAGTCAGTTTGACTTTATTGTTCAAAATTTGTTGGATCGGGATGAATTTTTCATCCTTATTGCGGATGCTCAAAATCTCATCTTTTCCAAGTACAGCATCAATCAGAATCGGATTGTTCTCGCCAATCGTATAAGCTGTAATTCCAGTTTTTTGTACACTTTGCGCCATATTGTAAAACGTCGGCACGATCAACGGTGAATTCTGGAAATTGGCGTTCTGTTTGTTCAATGCCGCAGCAAAAACATATACTGAGGAAAGTGGATTCTGTATCGAAGTCAGGAAAATACTTTGGTCTTCATAACTTAAGATCGCGGGACTGCTCGCGCTAATGCCGAAATTGGATTGCGTTTTAGGATATTGAAAGTTAACGACTTGTTTCTCGAAAACCGATTTGAAGACCGGATTATTGAAAGCGATTTTGGTAATCATTTTTTCTGTACGCTGCAGGTTCTGAAATTGAATCCGCCCGAAATTCCCCAAAAAGCTATTGACGTTTGAAACGCTGCTATCACTTGCCGGAATTAAAATCACATTGCCACCTTTTTCAGAAAAAGTCTTTAAGGTCGTTTGAAGCGCTTGTGGAATATCCTGAAGTTCATTTAGCAAAATCGCATCTTGTTTTTCAATGCTATTATAATCAAGACTTGTCAATAGGAAATTGCTGTAATTGAATTCGTCCGAAGTGTAAATTCGAGCGAGGAACGCACTTTTTTGAGTTTCGCCTATGCTCAAAACATTAATTTTTTGCGGTTTCGAAATGCTGAAATAAAAGGTGTTGTCGTACGCCAAACTATTATCTGTGATTGAAAAGTAACCATGAAAATCTTCCTTTGGAATCGTGAAATTCATTGTTTTTGCTTTGCCATCCAACGCCAAGATTGTTTTCGCGATAAGTTTATCCTGATTGTATAATGCAATTGGAATATCTTTTACATCCTCGCCATATGCAGATAATTTAACACCAATTTCATAGAAATTATCGAGTGTCTGCGCGATGAAAACACTGTCGATTGACACATTGTTTTTTTGTTGCGCTTCTGGTGTAATGAAAACGGTATTCCATCCCGCATCGATACTTTTGAGCTGTTTGGACTGCAATCCGTTGGCATCGGTAATGATGACAATGTCTTTGTTGGTTGGCGATTGGTGGGATTTGATTTTAGCCATCGCACTTTCGAGTTGAAACGGCAGTGGACTAAACTTCAAACGCTGTAATTCCTTCCGGATCGATTTGATGTCAGTATTCCAGAAGGTTTCGGAATTCGTAATCAAGGAGAAATTTTGGTTCTCCGGAATGTGTTCGAGCAAATCTTCAACGGCTCTTTGCAGCAGCGGACCTTTTTGTCCTTTGGCTTGCATGCTAAACGAATTGTCGAGTACGAGAAACATCTCATTGCGGCTGTTTTTGCTGTCTTTTGCTTTGAAGTACGGTTGGGCAAATGCAAAAATGATAAACGCCAGCAACAACAAGCGCGTTGCGAGCAACAACCACTTTTTAATCTTCGAACTTTTTCGGGTTTGAATCGAAATTTCTTTTAAAAAACGAACGTTCGTAAAATATTCTTTTTTAAAACGACGCAATTGAAACAAATGAACCAATATCGGAATGATCAGTAAAAAGAGGAAGTAGAGAATTTCCGGATGTTTAAATTGCATGCTGAATTTGGTTTACTTCAATGATTTTTCGTAGTTGAGTTCAGTGATTTCTCAATAATCAAAAATAAGAATCAATTGTCAATTGTCAATTATTTCTTGTCTTTTCTTTTTTTATCGCGTGTTTTTAACATGTTTCGATTCACCGAACCTGACGTTTTCTTTTTTGTTTTCGATGGTCCACCCAAATTGACTTTCTTATTCTTTTTGGTTTTGTCATGAAAAGCGCCATCGCCATCAAGTTTTGGTTTTTTCATCAGGAATTTAATCGGCTGCTTGTCTTTCTCGGGCCCGATCAATTTGGTTGAGATTTCGACATTCTCAGGAAACGGAACGTTTTGGGTTTCTTTGTTCATCAGCACTTCGGCTTCGAGTTTGAATTCGACTTCACGTGCTGTGTAAAAACTGATCGCGGTTCCTGTTGCATCGGCACGTCCGGTTCTTCCGATTCGGTGCATATACAACTCCGGCATTTCAGGCATTTCAAAATTGATGACGTGCGTAATGTCGGAAATGTCGAGTCCACGCGCCATGATATCCGTCGTAATGATACCGCGCAGGTTTCCTTCTTGGAAAGAAGCCATCGTATTAAGTCGATAGTTCTGCGATTTATTCGAGTGGATAACACCAAACTGACCTTCGAAAGTTTCGTCAATATTCTCGTGCAGCATATCCGAAATCTTCTTGTTGTTGACAAATATCAGTACACGACTCATGTCTTCGTTTTGTTCAAGCAGGTGTTTCAGTAAGTTGATTTTAGTATTGAAATTCGGAACCGCATACGACAGCTGCGTAATGTTTTCCAAAGGCGTTCCTGAGGCAGCCAAACTGACTTCTTCCGGGAAATCGAAAAAGTCATTCAAAACGGCATCGACTTCATCCGTCATCGTGGCCGAGAACAGTATATTCTGCCGTTTGGGTTTCATCATGGCAAGAATTGACGTTAGCTGCGGGCGAAAACCGAGGTTCAGCATTTCATCAAATTCATCAATCACCAATTTTGAAGTTTCATCGAAACGAATTACGTTGTCGAGCGCTAAATCCATAGTCCTTCCCGGTGTGCCGACTAAAATATCGATGCCTTGGTATACAGATGTTTTTTGGGTATTGATGTTGACGCCGCCGTAAATCCCTAGTGTTCGGACTGACATGTATTGGGTCAGTTTTTCAACTTCATCGACGACTTGCACGACCAATTCCCGGGTTGGAACCAGAATGACAATTTTTGGGGTATGGGTTGGTGTAAATTTATACAGTTTTAGAAGCGGCAATAGATAAGCAAAGGTTTTACCGGTTCCAGTTTGTGCAATTCCCATCATATCACGACCTGACATAATCACGGCAAAAGATTTCTCCTGAATGGGCGTTGGTGTGGTGAACCCTAATTCATCGATTGCTTTTTGAACCGATTTAGGAAGATTGAATTGCTCGAAGGTACTCATTTGCTTGAATTTTGGGCAAAGGTACGCTTTTAAAGTATTAGTAAACGATCAAATTAAGTTCTTACAATCGAAAAAACTAATTGCTTGCGAGCTTGTTTTGTTGCATGTATTGGTAGACAACATTAGAAATTTCTTTGATGACTAGCGGCAGTTGTTTGTAATCCTTTCCTCTGGTCATAATCGTAATGACGTAGGGATTATTGTCGAGGTAAATGATAGCAGACTCGCTAAGTTGTTGCTCTTGAGGCGTTCCGGCTTCTCCGAATTTGTGTGCCACTTTGGTGTTTGCGGGTAATCCTGCAATCATACCTTGCTTGAAGTCGCATTGACTCAATAATTTCGTTGCGATTTCTGAATTTTCATCATTAAGATAAGAACCATTGTATAAAGCTCTCATGAAAATCGTAAATTCTTTAGCGGTGATCGGATAACTTTGCGCGCCCCAATCAGGTGCAGGCAAACTTAAATCGGTGAACACTTTCTTGAAAATCTCTAAATCGATGTTCTGGTTCAGTAATGCCGTAGCATTATTATCGGAGTAGTTGATCATGTATTTGAGCAATTCCCGAACAGTATATTGGTGCCCTAGCTGAATAGACTTAGAGTTGAAATTCGTCTTACGATCAAGAGACATCATTTTATCGAATTTGATTACCTTGTCTAAAGTACCAGGCTTGATCTCGTTCATTTTTAGGTATGCGATTAATTCAGGCACTTTCATCAGCGAACCGGGCATGAATTCCTCATCAGCATTGATTGCAGTCCATCCATTACCATTAAATTCTTTGATGTAAACCGAAGCGGAGTTGATGACCTCAATTTTCTTGTAATTTTCAATCAGATTATTGATACTGTGTTTTACGGAACTTAGGTTTTCCGATTCACATTTGGAATCAACATATAAAAGCGGCTTAATATAATTAAAACCAGTTCTTCTCTTGATATCAAATTCACAGGAAGCTACATGCGACGATTCCGAAGATTCGGCAACATCTAGCACTAACTTATTCCTTTTGGTCGTATAATAATAAGTGACGGAATTGGTCGCAATCATTGAAAATATAAGTATTCCGACTGACTTTTTAGAGTTAAGTATATTCATGGTAAGTTAAAAGTAAATTAATACGATTTGGCGTTGCGAATTTAATCGATTCCTTGGAATACGCATCAATTTAGTAAACAATTAACTTTTAATTTACCCTAATTTAAAGTCTTCTTTTATAAATTTTTGATCGTTAGACAGCTAAAGAAAAAAAATTAAAAGCCTTCAAAAACACCTAGGCCAAATAATGCAAAATCGTATTTTACAGGATCAATTGCGTCGAGGTTTCTGAGGTTTGTATCTAGTTCTGATACCGCTTTAGCATCATTTTGTGTTCTGGTTAACAATCCTAATTTTCGAGCTACATTTCCGGAATGAACATCCAATGGGCAAGATAACTTTGCGGGTGCTATATTTTTCCAAATGCCCAAATCAACGCCTTTGTTGTCTTGGCGTATCATCCAGCGTAAATACATGTTGATGCGTTTTGCTGCCGAATTATTGTACGGATCGGAAATGTGTTTTTGGGATCGGATTTGATGATCGATTCCGAAAAATAGTTTTTTGAATTCATGGATGCTTTGCTGCAAACTATCATCTTCCTGATACAAAGTAAAGACGTTTTCCAAACCTTGATGATTTTGATAAATGTGTTGCAATCCTTTGATGAATGCCTTAAAATCGAGATGGTTGAAGGTACGGTGAACGAAGTTTTCCAAGCGCAGTACATCGTTTTCTGTATGCGACATCACAAAGTCGAAAGGTGCGTTTCCCATCAATGTCATCATCTTGTGTGCATTCTGTATGATCATTTTTCGATTTCCCCAGGAAATGGTTGCCGTCAAAAAACCCGCAATTTCGATATCCTCTTTCGCGGTATACAAATGCGGAATCTGAATCGGATCACTTGCTATAAATTGTGGATTGTTGTATAAAGCTACCTTTTCATCCAAGAATGATTTCAATTCCGTTTTATTCATAGCAGTGTAATTTTTTGGAATAAAATCCATCTTTTAAATCAGACGTTCTTTGCTGTGGGATGAAATGAAAATGCGCCTCAAAATAATCTAATTGCCGCTTATTAACACATGGTAGCTTTCCATTTCCGCCATACCAAAAATAAGACGTAGGATCGGGAGAATAATACAATAGGTTTCCAAATTTGTTTAAGGTATATGATTTTAAATTCGAATTATCACTCGGAACAATGAGGTTGTTTAGATCAAAATTTGAAGTCGTCGCAATCTGTTTGTTCTTTGTAAAGGAGCTAATGTTTACTGGAATGAACACTAGTACCAAAACAAATAATGTACTTGAATACACGAAAAAATAAATGATTTTTTTTCGGTTGTGGAAGAGACAAGCAACAATCAAACAGGTGAACAGCATTATAAAATTAAGGAAAAAACGAAATTGAGGTGAAGTGAGTAACAACACCACCAATTGAAGCAGCATTACACCATATAAAAACCACGCTGTTTTTTTAGCGTAAAACCGGTGAATGAAGAAAGGCACGGCGATCACCAGCACAACACTCAAAATATTAAAAACACCATTTATTTTGGCAACGCTAAGCCATTTGATCAAGATCTGATAATTAGTCATCGCATGAAATTCTGCTTTCGACATAGAAAAATCGTAAAGTCTCGATTTGTCAAAAAAGAATGAAATCAATTCTTTTGGCACCGAAAAATCGAATGAAAGCCCGTCAACAAGCTGCGTAGGGTATAGCGGATAGCCTGTAAGAATCGAGTTTTTGATCAGAAATAGGAGTAGAAACAACATGCCAACAACAGCAGTACGGAACCATTTTAACGGTTGCGTTTTATCATGGACGAACAGTAAATAGACAGGAATGGCGAGCATTACAATCGAAGTTGACTTAATGTAGATCAAAAAGAAAGCAAGTATAAATCCTAAATTGGTGGTTTCTGAAGTCGACTTTCCGAAATGTTCAATCAATAAAAAGAACAGCACATAAGAAATCACAAATACGGCAATATCCGGCGAAGGCGCACTTATAAATTGGAATAATAGCGGATTGAAAATCACAAACAAACCCAACATCAATGCCGTCAGACTTTTAGTTTTAAAATACACATCGAGTTTTCTCACTGCATAATAATTGCCGAGCAGCAAACAAAAACCACTTAAATCATTGAAATTACCATACAAAAAAGAAAACGAAAAGGCGCTTTGCGTCAGATGCCAGCCGCTGGTCTGCCCTAAGAAAATATGAAGATTGGCCAGACCTTTAACAAAGCCATATTCGTTAAGCCATTTTATTGTTTGCACATAATACGTTTCGTTATCAATGATAAACGGGTTTGCGGCACATTGCGCAATAATCAGCAGTGTGATTGGAAAAAATAGTGCTTTTACTTCGGTTTTAAAATTCCCGATTTCAATGACCAACTGTTTATAGATACCGCAGATTTGAAGTTTATAACGATAAGATAGCCATGCATTTGTCAAGAATAAGACGAAGTGAAATTCGATGTTGACGCGTCCGAATATCGCCCATATGCTTGCCAATACAGTGGTGGTTAATAAACCCAACAACGAAAACACTACAAAATCAGCCGATTTTAACCGCAGGACTTTATCCGAAAGAAACCCCAAATTGACTATTGTAAATAGAATGTAACACCAACTGATGATTATCAATACCATTATATCATGATTTTGCCATCAACCATTGTCAACTTCCGATCCGCCATATTGGCTAAGGTTTCATTATGCGTGACAATCACAAAGGTTTGTTTAAACTTATCGCGCAGGTCAAAAAACAATTGATGCAGGTTTTCTGCAGCTGCTGTGTCCAAGTTTCCAGAGGGCTCGTCTGCAAAAATGATTGCGGGTTTATTAATCAAAGCCCGTGCGACTGCTACACGTTGCTGTTCACCGCCTGAAAGTGCATTGGGTTTGTGGTGCATGCGATCCTTTAAACCGAGATAGTCTAAGATTTCTTTAGCATCTGTTTCGCTCTCGGCTTTGTTTTTTTTAGCGATTAAAGCAGGAATGCAGACATTCTCCAAAGCCGTAAATTCAGGCAAGAGCTGGTGAAATTGAAATATAAATCCCAAATGTAGGTTCCTAAACCGCGATAAATCTTTGTCATTCATGTTCAGGACATTCTCTCCATGAATCATAAGCTCGGTTTCCACTGCCAATGACGGTCGATCAAGCGTGCCTAAAATCTGCAGTAAGGTCGTTTTTCCCGCACCGGAAGCACCGACAATGGAAACAATTTGACTTTCTTCAATATGAAGATCAACACCTTTAAGCACTTGAAGTTGATCGTAGGATTTGAAGATATTTTTCGCTGAAATCATTTCGGGATTGTTTTATACAAAGAAACAAATTTCTCGGAATTATGTTTGGTGTTTCGGTAGGATTAACAAGTTTATGTCTACAATAGTTTTCAATGATAAGTCTGTAAACAATAAATATGAGCGATAATCATTTTTTTGTTTAAGTTTTTCATACTTTTGCTAAACAAAACAGTATAATCAATGATCTGAAGTGCTACGAACCTATCAAGATGCATTGCCATAAACTAATAAAAAACTGCTATGAGTACATTAACTGAAAAAGAATTATTTGAAATTCTAGGCGACGAGCACCAAATGACTTCCGCTGAGACGCCCTTGCGCGCAGACGCTTTTCTAAGGTCGGACGAACAGAAAAAACAGGTTATTGAAAAGCACTTTCAAATGATCATGGAAGAATTAGGTCTGGATATGACGGATGATAGTTTGAAGGGAACGCCGCATCGGGTAGCAAAAATGTTTGTAGAAGAAATTTTCGGAGGATTAAATCCAAAGAATAAACCCAAATTATCCGTTTTTGAAAACAGCTATCATTATGATAAAATGCTGGTCGAAGCTAATATCACTTTTAATTCCACTTGTGAGCATCATTTTTTACCCATCATAGGCAAAGCACACATTGGCTATGTTTCTAGTGGGAAAGTGATCGGATTGTCGAAGTTGAATAGGATTGTCGATTATTATGCGCGCAGACCTCAAGTACAGGAACGCATGGTGATGCAGATTTTCAACGAATTGAAATCAGCATTAAACACCGAGAATGTCATCATAGCAATCGAAGCAACACATTTGTGCGTGTCGAGCCGTGGCATCAAAGATGCTTCAAGTTACACGTCGACAATTCAATACGGTGGTATTTTCAATGAGAAAGAAAATCGAAATGATTTCTTTAATTTGTTGAAAACCGAGAAATAAAAAAACGAAGAAACGCTCTTACTAAGAGCGTTTTTTTTATGTATTGTTGTGCTCTTTAGGCAGTAGAAAACCCAATCGCATGCCGCGCAACATTTTCTTTTCAAAAGCCCAAAAGAATTTGAATTGCCCGAATATAAACCCAATGCTAACCAATAGCACTTGATAAATCGGGAAAATCATCAGCAGGCGGACCGGCGTAAACCAAAATCCTAAATCCGCTTTGGTGATGCCTAGCCAAATGCAAAAAGGCTTCGACAACCAAGCCGAAGCAGAACCGGTTAAAGCAAAGACGATCAAGATAATCGTAAATTGCCAATTGGATTCAATTCCCCACCGTTGTTTAAAACGCGCCATAGTTAAAAAATTGAATGCAAATATAAGTAGAAATCATTATAACCGCTGTTTGTATCGATTCTGGAAATACATGAAATAATGGTACAATAAATAATTCACTTCATAACCGTAATGCTTCGCGAAAAAATATTCGATTCTCATTTGATATAAATTCGGATCATACTGATACGGCTGCGCCACGCGGTTGTTCCATTGGGTCACAAATCTGAGATTGTGGTTTTCAAGGTATTGAAGTGAGTAATAATTTCGAGGTTTTTGAGTCGCCAGCCAGCTTTCAAAACCGGGTTCAATGATGATGATTTCATATTGTAAGGAATCATTCGCAATCCGGATAGTGTCATTTTTGAGCGCCTTTTCGGGAGTCGTTTTGCCAGCAAGCGTTTTCGTTTGGGAGCAACAGCAAATGAGTAATATTACGGCAACCGCCAAAAGCAGATTTTTCATTTTCAATACTTTGGATAAAGTTAGGCAAAGCAGTGCTGAATTCTGCCGGCGTTTTTCTTTTTAACATACACTGAGATTCCCAAAGATCAATCGGTGTAAATACGTGCAAGCTGTGTTAAACTTTTTCTTTGCTTCCCTTGCGCCATACTTTACCAACTTAGCGCTAAATAAAAAGCCGGACATCAAGCCCAGCTTTGAAAATTATCTAGTAGCGTCAATTCGTTTAATCCGTATCACCCGCATCTCATTTCCTATACTTTCTCCGATTTCATCAATCCAATAATCTGTTCCGCCAATTCCGTACCGATTCGATCTTGTGCCTCCAAAGTAGCAGCACCAATATGCGGCGTCAATGAAATTTTTGGGTGCATCAAGATCTGAATTTCAGGCTTCGGCTCGTTTTCAAAAACATCAAGGCCGGCAAACAACACTTTTCCATTGTCCAACGCTTCAATCAAAGCCACTTCATCCACAACACCGCCACGCGAACAGTTGATAATCCCAACACCATCTTTCATCTGTGCAATTTGCTCGGCACCAATCACATACCCATTTTGCGCAGGAACGTGCAGCGTAATGAAATCCGAGTGTCGGAACAAATCAGCAATCGGTTCCGTTATGATATCAACATTAATAAACTGGTCGTTGTAAAAATCAACCCGAATTTTAGCATTGTCTACATATTTATCCACGGCAATCACTTTCATTCCCAATCCCAAAGCGATTTTCGCAGTCGCCTGTCCGATACGTCCGAAGCCGATAATGCCTAGCGTTTTACCACGCAATTCGATACCGTTCGCATAGGCTTTTTTCAAACCGTCGAAATTCGCATCGCCTTCCAATGGCATGTTTCTGTTGGCGTCTTGTAAAAATCTGGCACCCGTAAATAAATGCGCGAACACCAATTCCGCCACACTTTCCGAAGAAGAAGCCGGCGTATTAATCACATGCACGCCTTTCGACCGCGCGTAATCCACATCGATGTTATCCATCCCGACACCGCCGCGACCAATGATTTTCAGACCCGGACAAGCATCGATAATATCTTGTCGTACTTTCGTCGCAGAGCGCACAAGCACTACGCTAATGTTGTTTTCATTGACATAATTGGCAACCTGTTCCTGAGCTACTTTTGTCGTGATCACTTCAAATCCGCCTTGTTCGAGAGCCGCGATGCCGCTTTTAGAAATTCCGTCGTTGGCTAATACTTTCATTTATTTTTTGAGTTGATGAGGTTCTGAGTTGCTGAGGTTCTGAGTTTTTCTTCTCGGTCGTCAGGTACTTTTCGCTCAATATTTATTTTCTTTTTTAGAAGCTGATCCCGCTATCCGTTGCAATCTTTTGTGCCGAACACCGTCACAAAAGGATTTACTCTGTTATCGGGGCTAGGGCTTTTC
>JANPJB010000060.1:0-9175 GCA_031425295.1 Flavobacterium sp.
GAATAATTCGGAGCTTCCTTGGTAATTGTCACATTATGCGGATGGCTTTCATTAATACCACTTGCAGTAATTCTCACAAATCGACCAGTCTCTTGCAAAGTTGGAATGTCTTTAGAACCGCAATAGCCCATTCCCGCACGTAAGCCTCCGATGAATTGCTGCATGCTTTCATTGAGTTCCCCTTTATACGGTACACGTCCAACGATTCCTTCAGGAACTAATTTCTTCACATCATCTTCGACGTCTTGGAAATACCGGTCTTTCGAACCTTCCTGCATCGCTTCTACCGAACCCATGCCACGGTACGATTTGAATTTTCGTCCTTCGAAAATAATGGTTTCACCTGGTGATTCTTTTGTTCCTGCGAGCAAGGATCCCAACATCACACAATCGGCTCCGGCAGCAATGGCTTTTGGAATGTCGCCTGTATATCGGATTCCTCCATCAGCAATTACGGGAACACCGCTGCCTTCGATCGCTGCAGCCACTTCAAGCACCGCAGAAAATTGAGGAAATCCAACACCGGCAACAACCCGTGTTGTACAGATAGAACCGGGACCGATACCCACTTTCACGCCATCAGCACCATGTTCAACCAGGAACTGCGCAGCTTCTGCAGTCGCGATGTTTCCGACAATAACATCAAGGTTTGGGAACTTGGCTTTAACTTCTTTTAGTACACGCACAACACCTTCTGTATGTCCGTGCGCCGTATCAATGATAATCGCATCAACACCGGCATTGACCAAAGCTTCCGTTCTAAGCACCGCATCGGCAGTAACACCAACCGCAGCCGCAACACGCAAACGTCCGTAAGTATCTTTATTTGCAATGGGTTTTTGGGTAAGTTTGGTGATGTCGCGAAAGGTGATCAGTCCGACCAACTTATAATCAGCATTGACGACGGGAAGCTTTTCAATTTTATGGCCTTGTAAAACCACTTCAGCTTGTTCGAGTGAAGTGCCTTCGGCTACGGTAACCAAATTTTCACTCGTCATGACCTCGACAATCGGACGCGCATTATTTTTCTCAAAACGCAAATCGCGATTGGTCACAATACCTTTTAAAGTTTTATATTCATCAACGATTGGGATACCGCCAATACCGAATTCCTTCATAGCGTTTTTGGCATCTGCAACGTTGGCTGATAATGGTAATGTCACAGGATCGATGATCATTCCTGATTCGGCACGTTTT
Organism: Flavobacterium sp.; assembly: GCA_031425295.1. Lineage (GTDB taxonomy): Bacteria > Bacteroidota > Bacteroidia > Flavobacteriales > Flavobacteriaceae > Flavobacterium. The sequence goes on from JANPJB010000060.1 coordinate 1,198, forward strand.
ACTTTTCTGACCTTCGCGGCTTGCTGCTCGATCGTCATGTTTTTATGCAATACACCGATGCCGCCTTCTTGTGCCATAGCAATCGCCATAGCGCTTTCCGTCACAGTATCCATGGCTGCAGAAACGATTGGAACATTGAGCGTAATATTTCTCGAAAATTTAGATTGAATACTGACCTCGCGCGGCAATACGTTAGAATAATTGGGAACCAGAAGTACATCATCGTAAGTTAATCCTTCACCGACAATTTTGGAGTTGTGTGCCTTCATTGCAATTTGTAGTTTATGCTGAACTAGGTTCAGTGTTGTAGTTAAATTGCGAGCAAATATAAACAATTTTAGACGGAAAAGTATAATAGTGGTATCACAAAAATATTTAAATTGCAGCTGGTAAGAGATCGCATAAAAATGCTATTTCGCCTGTAGCAATCTACTAAATCGTAATTATGACAGCACAAAATCAATCCATCGTAGGGCTCTCAGAAAGCGAAGTAACACAATCCAGAATAGCCAACGGAAAAAACACATTGGAGCATCAAGAGAAAAATCACTTTTGGCACGCTTTATTAGAAATGATCAAAGAACCGATGTTCCTTTTACTGGTGGCCGCAGCAAGCATTTATTTTATCACCGGAAATTACGGCGATGGAATTTTTATGACAGCAGCAATCGTTTTGGTTTCGACGATTTCGTTGTATCAGGAATCCAGAAGTCGAAATGCGATTGAAGCCTTACGGAAATTATCACAGCCCAAAAGTAAAGTGATCCGCAACGGAGCGCTTACGGAAATTCTCAGTGAGGACATCGTCTTGGACGATTGCATGCAGGTCGAAGAAGGCACTTTCATTCCAGCCGATGGCATCATTATACAATCGAATGATTTCTCGGTCAATGAATCAATACTCACGGGCGAATCACTGGCTGTTTTTAAAAATGAAACCTCCGAAAACAAGCAAGTCTTTCAAGGAACAATCGCTGCGAGTGGCTTGGCTATTTGCAAAGTAACTGCGATAGGAAACCAAACGCAACTCGGAAAAATCGGCAGTAGCTTAGCCGCAATTGAAGAGGAAAAAACACCACTACAAATTCAGATTGGCAGCTTCGTCAAAAAAATGTCGCTCATTGGATTGGTCATTTTTGCGATTGTTTGGGGTATTAATTATTACCATTCACAAGAGCTTTTGGGCAGTTTACTAAAAGCACTAACGATTGCGATGAGTGTTATTCCAGAGGAAATCCCGGTGGCGTTTACCTCGTTTATGGCTTTGGGCGCTTGGCGTTTGATGAAAATGGGCATCATCGTAAAACAAACCAAAACTGTAGAAACGTTAGGAAGCGCGACGGTAATCTGCACCGACAAAACCGGAACCATTACCGAGAATAAGATGGCGTTGGCACAATGGTATACGTTAGCCGACAATGCGTTGCAAAACCCGAACGAGAAACTGAATCCGAACGAAGCAGCACTACTAAGTTTATCGATGTGGGCTAGTGAACCCATTCCGTTTGACGCTATGGAAATCGCACTGCATGAAGCATACACTACCTTAGAAACCCAAGACGAACGTCCGAACTATAAATTAATTCACGAATATCCATTGAGTGGTAAACCGCCGATGATGACGCATGTTTTTGAAAATGAACAAGGCAATCGCATCATTGCTGCCAAAGGTGCGCCTGAAGCATTGATCGCTTTATCGAACCTTTCTGAAAAAGAAATCCAACAAACGCACGCTGCTTTTGACACGATGACGCAAGAAGGTTTTCGAGTCTTAGGCGTTGGTGTTGCTGAATTTTCCGGAAAAAATTTTCCTAAAACACAACAAGAATTTAAGTTTCAATTTAAAGGATTGGTCGCTTTCTACGATCCACCGAAAGCCAATATAAACGCTGTTTTTGAAACGTTTTACAAAGCCGGAATCGATGTAAAGATTGTCACCGGAGATAATGCCGCAACGACTGCAACCATTGCCAAACAAATTGATTTTAAAAATACCACTGATATTTTAAATGGTGATGCGTTGATGAACATGGACGAAGCTACCTTAAAAAACAAAGTCAATGCCACGTGCATTTTTACGAGAATGTTTCCCGAAGCCAAACTCAAAATCATCAAAGCGCTCAAAGACAACAACCAAATCGTAGCGATGACGGGTGATGGTGTGAATGATGGACCCGCATTAAAATCAGCGCACATCGGAATCGCGATGGGGAAAAAAGGAACCGAGATTGCCAAAGATGCCGCAAACCTGATCTTGATTGATGACGATTTTGCGAAGATGACCGATGCGATCGCGATGGGAAGAAAAATTTACGTAAACTTAAAAAAAGCGATTCAGTATATCATATCGATTCATATTCCGCTGATCTTGATTGTCTTTATTCCGCTGGCTTTGGGTTGGCTATATCCAAATATTTTCACACCGGTGCATATTATCTTTTTGGAAGTTATTATGGGTCCAACTTGCTCAATCATCTACGAAAACGAACCTATGGAACACAATCTGATGCTCCAAAAACCCAGACCGCTAACCACTACTTTTTTCAATTGGAAGGAAATTGCGATCAGTATCGTTCAGGGTTTGGTGATTACACTAGGATTGCTGTTTATATACCAATATTGCATTGCAGAAAACTATACCGAAGCGCAAACGAGAACCACCGTTTTTCTAACCTTAATCGTTTCTAATATTATTTTGACGTTGGAAAACCGTTCGTTCTATTATTCTATTCTAACAACGATTCGCTACAAAAACAATCTGGTGCCAATGATTATTGGCATTACGATTTTGATTACATCGCTGTTATTGTTTGTACCCGTTTTCTCGAGGTTCTTTGGTTTTGATGCGATTACGGGAACACAGTTGGGCATGAGCATTCTCGTCGGAAGCATCGCCGTATTGTGGATTGAGGTTTATAAGTGGATGCGAAGACGATAGCCCTAGCCCCGATAGCAACGGAAATCTTTTTGCGCCGGCGTTTACTTCGTCAGTTCGCCAAGGCTCGGGTGGCGCAAAAAATTGGGAGTGGATAGCGGGAAAAAGCTCCTAATGAAACGCAGCAAACAACTTCGAACCTTCATTATAACTGCTTTCGAAACTCATCGGGCTCGTATTCGTAAGTTCTTTTTGAGTAGTGAAATACGACAACAATTTCTCGGTCGGCATATTGCCCGTCAAATCATCTTTTGCCATCGGACAGCCACCAAATCCTTGAATCGCGCCATCATAACGACGACAACCGGCTTTGTAAGCAGCATCGATTTTTTCGAACCATTTGTCGGGCGTTGTATGCAGGTGCGCACCAAACTCAATTTGCGGATACTGCGGAATCAGATTCGAAAACAAATACGAAATGACCTCGGGCGTAGAGCTTCCAACCGTATCCGAAAGCGACAAAATCTTGACGCCCATCGTAGAGAGTTTTTGCGTCCACTCGCCCACGATTTCGACATTCCACGGATCGCCATATGGATTTCCAAAACCCATCGACAGATATGCCACGACTTCTTTATTGCGTTGATCAGCGATATTCAAAATCTCGTGTAAAGTGACCAATGATTCCGCAATCGTTTTGTGCGTATTTCGCATTTGGAAATTCTCAGAAATGGAAAACGGAAAACCCAAATACTGTATTTCATGATGCTGTGAAGCCGAAACTGCACCTTGTGTATTGGCGATGATGGCGAGTAATTTGCTGGTCGTTTGCGATAAATCGAGTGCCGCTAAAACTTCCGCTGTATCTTGCATTTGCGGAATGGCTTTCGGTGAAACGAAACTTCCAAAATCGATCGTATCGAAACCAACGCGCAGTAACGATTGGATATACGCGACCTTGCGCTCCGTAGGAATAAAAGGTTTGATACCTTGCATGGCATCTCGCGGACATTCGATGATTTTGATTGCGTTCATGAATGCCAAATATAGCAAAGAAATTGTTTTTACGATACGAACGAAGAAAATCGTTTAAAGCAAAATTAATATTACATTATTTGGTAATAATGAATAATATTACGTTATTTGGTAATAATTATAAATATTACGTTATTTGGTAATAAAATGAAATCAACTTTTTATTATATTTGAACCATGATAAGTATTATAACAGGCGACATCATCAAATCGAGAAAGTCATCGGCTACAGCTTGGATCGACGGCTTGAAACGGATCTTAAACCAGCACGGCTCGAATCCCAAAAACTGGGAGATTTTTCGTGGTGATGAATTTCAACTCGAGGTCTCCGAACCTGAAGAAGCACTTCGGATTGCGTTACAAATCAAAGCCTATTTAAAAACCGTAAAACTCGATGCCCGCATCAGCATTGGCGTTGGCGATAAGAATTATGATGCTGATACAATATCGGAAAGCAACGGAACCGCCTTTGCGCGCTCGGGTGAACGCTTCGAACAATTGAGAAAACAAAAGAACACCTTAGCGATTAATACCGGAAATGCGGATTTTGATAGCCAGATGAACTTGATGCTGCGATTGGGGCAAACTTTTATGAACAATTGGCTTGTGCAATCAGCGGAATTTATTTTGATGGCCATTGAAAACCCTACATTATCACAGGACGAAATGGGTCTCAAATTGAAAATCACGCAAGCCGCCGTAAGCAGACGACGCAAACGTGCACAATTCGATTTGCTGCTGGAACTCGAAAACCATTACAAACAAAAAATTAAATCGATTCCGCTATGATGCTGTTTGTGCAATTGCTTTTAGCGCATTTGTTGGGCGACTTTCTGTTGCAGCCAACCGCATGGGTAAAAGACAAAGAGCAGAAACGTTACAAGAGCTTATATTTATACTTGCACACTTTTTTGCATGGTATTTTAGCTTGGCTTCTCGTCGGAGAAATGGCATTTGGGAAATGGGCGGTTGTATTGGCATTGACGCACGGATTGATCGATTTTCTAAAACTGCAATTTCAAAAAAAGAAAACCAAGCGCCTTTGGTTTGTTGCTGATCAGCTGCTCCATATCGCAATTTTACTGGTAATTGCCTACTTTTACGAGCACCAAAAAATAGTGTTCTACGATTTCGACAACCGATTTTGGATCATCGCCACAGGTATACTACTCCTGACAAAGCCCGCATCGATAACCATTAAAAACAGCATCTCAATTTGGACGCCCGAAGACCAAAATGATAAAGAGGATTCATTGGAAAACGCCGGAAATTATATCGGAATACTCGAACGGTTGTTCGTCTTTTTTTTCATCGTTACCGGACATTTTGAAGCCATCGGTTTCTTGCTAGCGGCAAAATCAATTTTCCGATTTGGAGATTTGAAAGAAGCCAAAGATCGCAAGCTCACCGAATATGTATTGATCGGCACTTTGTTAAGTTTCGGAATTGCGATGGCAACAGGATTTTTGGTCGAATTTGCGCTACTACAGTCGCTCTAAAATCCTTTTGTTGATCGCCTTCACCAACGCGGGACCTTCGTAGATAAAACCCGTATACAATTGCACCAAGCTCGCACCGGCTTCGAGTTTTTCGATCGCATCGTCTGCACTGTGAATACCGCCAACCCCAATAATCGGAAAGGCTTTGTTGCTTTTCTCGGAAAGAAACCGAATGACTTCCGTAGCTCTTTTTGCTAGTGGCTTTCCGGAAAGTCCACCCATTTCCTTTTGATTTTCAGATTGCAAACCCGCGCGTGAAATCGTCGTATTCGTAGCAATGACACCTGCGATCTTTGTAGTTTTTACAATATCAATAATATCTAAAAGCTGATCTTCCGTCAAGTCCGGAGCAATTTTCAACAGTATCGGTTTAGCTCCACTGATTTCGGCTCCGCCTCGGGTTAGCTTGGTCTTAGTTTCGTTTTTATTTTGAAGTGTCTGCAGCAATTCGGTCAGTGGTTTTTTGTCTTGGAGTTCACGTAGATTAGGCGTATTGGGTGAACTTACATTCACTACAAAATAATCAACAACGTCATACAAAGCATCGAAACAAATCTCATAATCAGACGTAGCATTCTCGTTTGGAGTCGTTTTGTTTTTGCCGATATTGCCACCGATCAATACGTTTTTATTTTTTTGCAGACGCAGCACAGCAGCCTCGACTCCGCCATTGTTAAAACCCATACGGTTTATAATAGCTTGGTCTGCTTTTAATCTGAACAATCGCTTTTTAGGGTTGCCATCCTGAGGTTTAGGTGTCAAGGTTCCCACTTCAATAAATCCGAATCCGAAGTTGGAAAGCTCCTCATAAAGCATTGCATCTTTATCGAAACCTGCTGCGAGTCCAACCGGATTTTTAAACTTCAATCCAAACACCTCACGCTCCAATCGACGATCATCTACTTCGTAAAGCGACCGAAACAATGATGCTACACCCGGAATTATTGACAGTCGTCGGATCCAAGTGAATGTAAAATAATGCACCTTTTCAGGATCAAACCAAAAAAGCACGGGACGAATAAGTAGTTTATACATAGCGATGTTGTGTCTTGCAAAAATAACATTCTGCTCTAGAAACAAATGCTACATCGGTTTATTATTTTTCATATCTTTATTTTTTAATCTATATAAGCCATATAAAAATATACAAGCCATGGAATGGAGCGCTAAACGTATCACCTACAAATCAGAGAAACGCATTGCCGTTTATTTTGAACACAACCCAAGATTTATTGAACAAATGAAAACCGTTGATGATGTCCGTTGGAGCCGATCATTAAAGGCTTGGCATGTTCCCGACACCGAAAAAAACAGGACACGATTCAAAGTCGTCGTACCTCCGGTCAAGGTCCAAACCCCTGCTAATATCGAACAACTGCAGAAATTCAAACTCTGGCTGCTATCAAAAAGGTACAGTCAAAATACGATAAAAACCTATACTGAAGCTTTAGCTTTATTTTTGTATTTCTTTAAAGATAAAACGGTTACAGAAATCACGAACGACGATTTAATTCTATTCAATAATGATTATCTTTTGAAGAATAAGCTATCACCTTCTTATCAAAACCAAATCGTAAATGCAATTAAATTATTTTATTCGACAGTACAAAACAAGAATATTGAAATGAGCAGCATCCACCGTCCAAAGAGAGCCAAGCTGCTTCCTAATGTACTGAGTAAAGAGGAGATCAAACAGATCCTGGACGCCCACGTCAATTTAAAACATCGTGTAATGCTTTGCCTAATCTATAGCTGCGGACTGCGGCGGAGCGAACTGTTAAACCTCAAGCCCAAAGACATCGATTCGAAAAGAAACCTCATATTCATACACCAAGCGAAAGGTAAAAAAGATCGAATTGCACCCTTATCTACCAAAATATTGAGCATGCTACGCGAATATTACATGGGTTATAAACCTAAAGTATGGCTGTTCGAAGGGCACAATAAAGGGGAACAATACTCGGAGAAAAGCCTACAAAGCGTACTAAAGTTTGCGCTAGAAAAGTCCCGAATCGAAAAACCGGTAACGTTACACTGGCTTCGTCATAGTTATGCCACACACCTATTGGAAAGCGGAACCGATCTGAGGTACATCCAAGAATTATTAGGGCACAGCAGTAGTAAAACGACCGAAATTTATACGCATGTCAGTACAAAAAATTTACAACAAATCAGGAGTCCATTTGACGACTTATAAATTACTATATTAGGGAATTAAAAAATTGCCAATTACATACCTATCACCGCACAATGAGATTTTTATAGATGATTTTTATAGATGTATAGGGTAGTTATGAGTCAGTCGCCCGTTGGAGTAGATAATCGAGCTGGAAACGAAATTGGAATATTGGAATCGACAAAATTAACCGAGACTAAAACTGGAAATTTTACCGCAAAATGGCCTAAGCTTTTTAAGCGTATTCGTGAGAAAATGTATTTTCTAAGCGAATCCGCTTAAAAAGCTTAGTGAAGTTAGCCCAAAAAAATGACTTTTTGCTGCAGAAAATCTATAGCATTTGCTAAAGTTATTGCATATTGAAATTGCATATTGGAATTGATTTACGAGTCC
>JANPJB010000061.1:0-17560 GCA_031425295.1 Flavobacterium sp.
AATAGAACGCCAAATGGTGGTCAAACCAAAAGAGACGATATGGTGCTTACTGTTGCTAATGTGGGACCTTTCTTAGTGACTAGTCCAAATACCGCTGTGTCTTATATTGGAAATGTGTCACAAACGATAACATGGGATGCGGCCGGAACTACTGCAAACGGAATTAATTGTGCCAATGTTGATATACTTTTATCGACAAATGGTGGACTTACTTTTCCGATAACTTTATTGGCAGGAACTCCTAATGATGGTACTCAAGCAGTCACTATTCCGAATTCACCTGGAACTACCAATCGTATTATGATTGCGGGCACTAATCATATTTTTTATGATGTATCGAATACCAACTTTACCATTACAGCTGGAACTGCAGACACTACCGTTCCGACACCTCCTACTCTTGTTGCTTCTAACACCACAGTAAATTCATCGATACTAAGTTGGTCTGGAGCAACAGATAACATTGCAGTCACTAGTTATTCCATTTTTAGAAATGGGGTACTAATTGGCACATCGACAAGTACTACCTATACCGCTACTGGCTTGAGTGCAGCAACTACTTTTTCTTTTACAGTGAAAGCAAGAGACGCCGATGGCAATCTTTCTATTGACAGCAATTCCGTTAGCGTTACCACGCTTGCCGCCGATACAACACCGCCTTCAGCACCAGTATTAAGCAATAGTTTGACAGGCATTAATTCTACTTTTCTTTCTTGGCCAGCCGCTACAGATAATATTGCAGTTGTGAGTTATGACGTATACCGAAATGGAGTGTTTTTAGCAAATACAACCGCAACCTCTTATTTGGTTAATGGATTAACTGCTTCAACACTTTACACTTTTTATGTAAGAGCAAAAGATGCCGCTGGAAATGTCTCTTCGAACAGCAATGTTCTGAATGTTACCACACAAGCACCCGATGTAACGCCACCGTCAGCACCCACATTAACTGCAGCCTTGACCACATCTACGTCAACCGTGCTTTCTTGGTCTGGCGCTACAGACAATGTCGGCGTTTCGGCATACGATGTTTATCGTGGTGCTATACTAATCGGTACCACTTCAGCGACATCATTTAATGTGACAGGATTAATTCCGCTAACGCCTTATTCATTTTCCGTTAGAGCAAAAGACGGATCTGGAAATATTTCCATTTCAAGTAATGTAGTTTCAATAACAACTACCGAATTTACTTATTGTACTTCTCAAGGGAATAGTGTTGCTGATGAATTAATTGGGAACGTAACATTGGGGATAATCAACAATACTTCCACTGGAGGTTCAGGATATACAGATTTTACCAACATAGCCACAAGTTTAGTTGTAGGAACTACACAGACAATTACGATAACACCAACATGGACAGGTACCGTCTATCCTGAAGGTTATGCTGTATTTATAGACTACAATCGAGATGGAGATTTTATTGATAGTGGCGAAACAGTTTTCAGCAGCGCTGCAACAACTTCAACACCCATTAGTGGCACATTTACAATTCCATTAACGGCGACTATTGGAGCAACAAGAATGCGTGTATCCTTAAAATACAATGGTATTCCTACTGCTTGTGAAACTTTTTCTTTCGGACAAGTAGAAGATTATACGGTGATTCTCAACGCAGCATCAACGACAACATTAACGCTTAAATTATTTATTGAAGGCTATTATGACAGTGACATTCACGCCATGAGACCGGTAAAAGCAAATCAGGGTATTGGCACGAGTATCAATGATGTCGATGACATTACAGTTGAATTAAGAAATACTACGACGTTAGCCTTAGTGACCAGCACTGTGGCAGATTTAAAAACCAATGGTGATGCAATTTGCAACTTCCCAAGTGCTGTTACAGGGTCTTTTTATATAGCAGTAAAACACCGGAACGCGATACAAACTTGGAGTACACCGGTAACTTTTAGTACCACATCGGTAGCTTACAACTTTACAGATTTGGCCTCCAAAGCATATGGCTCAAATATGAGGCAAATAGAACCTAACGTATGGGCATTTTACAGCGGTGATATTAATCAGGATGAAGGAATAGATAATTCAGATTCGATTGCTTTGTTCAATGATATTCAAAATTCATCTTTTGGGTATCTGAATACTGATTTAAATGGAGATGGCGGGGTAGATAATTCAGATACTATTTTGATTTTTAATAACATCGATGCTTCAATTTTCTCGTACCATCCTTAATGCTACTGATAAAGTATAATTGGGGAATAAATTTATGTTAATTATTATTGAATTATAGTTCAATAGTGGCGGCCTATACGCATTTAGTCTTAAATTTGAACTTCAAAAAATAACTATGCCACGATTTAAAGAAAACGATTTACCTAAATCAAAAATTACGGCGACTTCATTACAAAAAGCAACATTGATATTTCAATTTGCCGGAAAACACCGCTGGAAATTCTACGTTGGATTGTTTTTTCTTTTGCTCACTGGCGCCACAGCCTTGGCATTTCCAAAACTTATGGGAATGCTAATCGATTGTGTAAAAAACAAAGACACTGTTTTAGCAAACAAAATCGCCCTCGGATTGGTCGTGATTTTATTTTTACAGTCTTTTTTCTCGTTTTTTAGATTATCGCTGTTCGTCAATTTTACAGAAAATACTTTAGCCAATTTGCGTTTGGCACTTTATAGCAATTTGGTCAAACTACCGATGTCATTCTTCTCACAAAAAAGAGTTGGTGAACTCAACAGTCGCATCAGTTCCGACATTACGCAGATTCAAGATACACTGACTTCTACGATTGCGGAGTTTCTGCGACAATTCATTCTGATTATCGGAGGCGTCATTTTGCTGGCGAATGAAAGTTTCAAGCTGACTTTATTAATGCTTTCCGTTGTGCCCTTAGTGGCGGTTGCTGCGGTAATTTTCGGCAGATTTATTCGCCGCTATTCGAAAAAAGTGCAGGATCAGGTTGCCGAAAGCCAGGTAATTGTTGAGGAAACGATGCAAGGCATCAGCATAGTCAAAGCGTTTGCAAACGAATGGTATGAAATCGCCCGTTACGATGGTAAAATAAAAGATGTTGTAAAACTAGCCATCAAAGGCGGCATGTACCGCGGTTACTTTGCGTCTTTCATAATTTTTTGCTTATTCGGGTCGATTGTCGCCGTGGTTTGGTATGGCGTTCAGCTCAGCATCAGTGGTGAAATGAGTGTCGGTCAATTGATTTCCTTTGTATTGTATTCTACTTTTGTGGGCGCTTCGTTTGGAGGCATTGCCGAATTGTATGCGCAAATTCAAAAAGCCATTGGCGCGACCGAACGCGTTTTTGAATTGCTCGATGAAACCCCAGAGAAAATCAATAGTCAAGCTGCTGCAAGTCATGAAAAAATCAAAGGGAACGTAATTTTCAAAAATGTGGCTTTCAGTTATCCGACACGAAAAGAAATCAAGGTGCTGAAAGACGTAAACTTCACTGCTGGTTTTGGACAAAAAATAGCAATTGTCGGGCCGAGCGGCGTTGGGAAATCGACGATTGCCTCGCTACTATTGCGTTTCTATGATATCGAGGGCGGAACTATTGAAATCGATGGAAAGAACATCTACGATTACAATCTCGAAACTTTGCGCGGCAACATGAGTATTGTGCCGCAAGACGTAATTCTTTTTGGCGGAACGATCAAAGAAAATATCGCTTACGGAAAACCCGATGCTACCGATGCTGAAATTTTAATCGCGGCGAAACAAGCCAATGCGTTTAATTTCATTGAAGGTTTTCCTGAAAAAATGGAAACCGTTGTCGGCGAACGCGGTATCAAACTTTCGGGTGGACAGCGCCAGCGCATTGCGATTGCCCGAGCGTTGCTTAAAAATCCGAGTATTTTGATTCTCGATGAAGCTACCTCATCGCTCGACAGTGAAAGTGAAAAACTCGTGCAGGAAGCATTGGAAATCCTGATGCAAGGGAGAACAAGCATTATCATCGCACATCGATTGTCGACCATCCGTTCCGCCGATCAAATTTTGGTGCTCGACGATGGAAAAATAAGCGAGCAAGGCACACACCAGGAATTGCTCGCTTTGGAAAATGGGATGTACAAAAATTTGAGTAATCTCCAGTTCAGCAATTCCTAATTAATGATATCAAAACAATGGTACGTTTAATTTATAGCACGCAGCTGACCCGAATACCGCTCATTTTCGCTGATTTTCATAAGCTATTAATTCGCGTAAATCTTTTAAATCAGGGTCATCAACGTTCCCTTTTCAATTGTAAATCCTATTTGTTTTACTTTTTGATTTTTACGACTATTACTACTTCACAGATCAAAAAAGTGGTTGAAACCTCGTCTACTAAAAAGCCATTTGTGTTGGGAATTGTGGATGAAATTCATTCGACCTTACTTTCAGAAAACAGGGTTTTAAATATTTATCTTCCTGAGAATTACAAACAAAATGACACGATTCAATATCCTGTCATATACCTGCTCGGTGGCGGCGCAGATGAAGATTTCATTCACACCGTAGGATTAATACAATACAATACTTTTTCATTGGATCAACCGGGTTCCGCAATCGATTGTAGTTGGAATTGCAAACGTTGATCGCCGCAGGGATTTCACTTCACCAACATCGATTGAAGAAGAAAAAAAGCGATTCCCAACAACGGGCGGCTCTGCAAAATTTATTGATTTTCTCGAAAAAGAACTGCAGCCTTACATCCAACAAAAATACAAAGGCAATAAGTCGAAAACAATTATCGGTCAATCTTTAGGCGGATTGCTCGCGGTAGAAATTTTATTCACCAAACCCGGCTTATTCGACAAATATATTATTATTAGTCCAAGTCTTTGGTGGAATGACGGTGCGCTATTAAAACAAAATCCTGAAGTGCTCAATGCCAATCTCGCCCAAAAAACAGCGATTTACATCGGCGTTGGAAAAGAAGGATTAGCATCCTCGAGGAATCCGCATGTGATGGAAGTTGATGCCAATATTTTAGCCGACAAACTCAAACAATCGAAAAGCAAAAACCTAAAAACTTTTTTTGATTATATGCCTGAAGAAGATCATGCAACCGCATCGCATCCGGCGTTATTCAATGCGTTTCGGCTTTTGTATCCGAAGAAATAATTTTTAAAGAAATTCCACGGATTTTTTTACGCCGCAACTTCGTGTAAATGAACGGAATCGCAGTCCCGTTTATCTGCCTTTTCTCCGATTGCGTTCTGTTTTGATCAATGTCAATTCGCGACTCGTCTGACCAGCTACAGAAGTATTTTCCTCGGCGCGGCGTATTAAATAAGGCATCACATCGCGAACCGGTCCGAATGGCAAATATTTCGCGACGTTGTAACCATTTTCAGCCAAATTATAACTGATGTTATCGCTCATGCCATACAGCTGACCGAACCAGATGCGCGGATCATTTTTCGCAATGCTTTTCTGATGCATGAATTCCATCAGTTTATAGGAACTTTCCTCATTGTGTGTTCCGGCAAAAATCGCCATAACGTCGAGGTGTTCGATCATATACTCTATCGATGCGTCGTAGTTTATATCGGTCGCTTCTTTAGATGTACAAATTGGTGTTGGATAGCCCTTTTCTTCCGCACGCACATTTTCTTTTTCCATGTAAGCGCCACGGACGAGCTTCATTCCGATATAGAATTTTTCAACTTTGGCTTGTTCGTGCAGTTTTTTGAGATAATCCAATCGGTCCCAGCGGTACATTTGTAGCGTGTTGAACACGATCGCTTTTTCTTTGTTATATCGGCGCATCATTTCGGTGACCAAATCATCGGCGGCGTCTTGCATCCAACTTTCCTCTGCGTCAATCAAAAGCGCGACGTTTTTTTGATGGGCAATTTTACATACGCTATCAAATCGGGCAACAATGCGATCCCATTCTTGTTGTTCGCTTGTAGTAAGTATTTCGCCGGCACCAATCTTTTCATACAAATCCAAACGTCCAAAACCTGTAGGTTTAAAAACTGCAAAGGGAATCGCCTGACGTTCTTTTGCGAACTCGATGGTTTTTAAGGTCATTTCTAAAGCGGCATCAAATTGGGATTCCTCTTCCTTGCCTTCTACAGAATAATCCAAAACCGAAGAAACGCCTTTGGTATACATTCTATCAACGACTGAGAGGCAGTCATCTTCACTCACACCGCCACAAAAATGGTCAAAAACCGTAGCACGTATCAAACCTTCGACAGGCAAATGGGCTTTGATCGCAAAATTCGTAACAGCGGTTCCGATGCGCACTAAAGGCTGGCTATCAATTAATTTGAATAAAAAATAAGCGCGGTCTAATTCGGTATCACTTTTTAAAGAAAAGGCAACTTGCGTATCGTTGAAAATTTTTTCCATGGGTAATGTTTGTTTAACAAATATAAAGAGTTTTAAAAAACAGCATTTAAAAAACAGCGCTTTTTATTATGAAATTGATAATTTAATATGTCTGAAATTCACTAATTTTCATAAACCTTTAAAAATGAAGCGTTATCATTTCGCTTTTGCAATATTTTTGATCATGCCACCGAAAATAAAAAAATGAAAAGGCAACATGCTATACCAATACAACCGACCAAAAATACCTTTCGGACGAAACGTCGCTATTTGATGCAGCACATTATCGTCATCGATGTAAAACTCCAACCAAGCTTCACCGGGAACGCGCATTTCTGCAAAAAGCAACAATCGTTTATTGGCTTTGTCTGCGAGAAGTACCCTCCAGAAATCCAGCGAATCGCCGTTGCCGATTTCCGATGCATGCGTTCTGCCTCGTCGCAGCCCGACACCACCAAACAATTTGTCGATGAAGCCCCTGATTTGCCACATCCAACTACCGTAATACCAACCTCGATCACCGCCAATGGACCAAATTTTCTCAATAACCTGATCGGGATCATCAATCTTAATTTCCTTGCTATCTTTAAGACAACCAAAATTAGGAACTTGAATATAACCTGATAAGTTCTTAGAAAAACGGCCACTGACCAAGCTGTCTTTCCAACTTGAAATGACTAAGTTCTGTTCGATTTTTTGAAACGCCAATTGAATCGCGTCTACATACGAAATGGGTTTTATACCGAGCATTCTTTGTAGGCGATTGTCTTTACAAACTACTTCTACTTTCATACTGTCGACCAAATTCATCGCCAACTTATACGATGTAGAAGTCACAAAATACAACCAATAAGAGGACAACTTCGGGGTCATAACTGGCACAGTGAGAATCGTCAGTTTGATGCCGCGCGTCTTGGCATAAAGTTGCATCATTTGCTTGTAGGTGATAATATTCGGACCGCCAATATCGAAAGATTCATTGAAACAATCCGCCCGATTCTGCACGCCAATCAAGTATTGCATGACATCGCGAATGGCTATCGGCTGCGTTTTGGTCAGCACCCATTTTGGCGTAATCATGATTGGAATTTTCTCGCACAAATCGCGGATAATCTCGAACGATGAACTGCCCGAACCGACGATAATCCCTGCTTTAAGTACGGTCAGATTTGGTTTACCTCCAAACAAAATTTTCTCAACGTTATTTCTCGAAAGCATGTGTTTCGACAGCTTCGGGTCATTGACAATGCCACTGAGGTAAATGACTTGTTTGACATTCATATGCTCAGAATAGCGGTTGAAATTCAATGCCGTTGTCGCTTCCATCGTATCAAAAGTATCGGTAGAACTTGACATGGAATGGATTAAGAAATAGGCAATGTCAATGTTCTGTGGGCAATCTTGGAAATCAACATCATCTAAAAAATCAACTTCCCAAACGGTCACCAACGACATGACATTCGCATCTAAGCCCAAACGCATTTTGTCACGAACGCAGCAAATCACTTCATGGCCTTGCGACAATAATTCGGGTAATAATCGTCTGCCGACATAACCGTTGGCGCCTGTTAAGAGTATTTTCATGATGCAACATTAATTAGTTAATCGACCAACCATAAATTTCGGTATGCTTTATTTTTATCATAGTCCATCGCTTGCTTTTCGATATTGAAATACCGATTGCCACGTGGATCATTGCCAACGCCAGCCAAATAAGCCCAATTTCCCCAATTGCTGCAGACATCATAGTCAATCAATTGCTGCTCGAAATACGCCGCGCCGTAGCGCCAATCCAATTTTAAATCGTTGCACAAATAACTCGCAACATTTTGGCGGCCGCGGTTGCTCATGAAACCGGTTCGTTTTAATTCGATCATGTTGGCATCAATAAAATCTACACCAGTAGTGCCATCGGTCCACTTTTGGAACAGTTCGATATTATGCTTGTTGATTGCTTGGCCTTTATTTTGAATGCCCGCTTTCTGGAAAAATTTCTCGTGGTACTTCTTCATCATAAACCTAAAATAATCGCGCCACAACAACTCAAATACCAGCCAATAGGTTGATTCGTTCGCTTCGTATTGCACTTCGTATTTTTTGAGTTCATAATAGATTTCCCTTGGCGACAAACAACCCAAAGCAAGCCAAGCCGAGAATTTTGAAGAGTAATCGGCGCCGACCATTCCGTTTCTGGTTTCCTTGTAATTCGAAATGCAACAGCTGTCGAAAAAATAATGATTCAACCGTTGTAGTGCTGCCGTTTCACCCCCTTTAAAACGAATCGCTGCACGTTTGTCGATAGGCACAACAACCAATCCTAAAGATTCCAAAGACGGCAAATCAACCGTTGGAATTTCGGGTGAATTGATCGTTAAAGGCTTTTCAAAGATGCTTCTGATGGCACTTTCCTTTTCTACCTTTTTTCTGAAATTTGTAAATACATCCGGGATATCTTTAATCGAAAAAGGCAAATCTTCCGCATGGTATAACGTGCTTGTACTCAACGATTCGAATTCGCAACGCAATTTGAAAAGTTCTGTTTGCACGAGCGATTCTATTTGCTTTTCTTCGTGGCCGACTTCCCGTTTCGCGAATACTTTGTAGGCTTTGTACTGCTGTACGATTTTGGGAATTTCAACTTCGGGTTTTCCTTTCAGTATGATCAGACCTGAACCTAATTGTCTTAACTTCTGGTCTAAATCTGCTACGGATTCCAAGATAAACTGTGCCCGAAATGCGCCTGTCTTTTGAAAACCGTATGAGGTCACTTCAAATTGGGTATCATCAAAACAATACACCGGGACAATCTGATCGCTATTGGCTATGGCTTTCACTAATGTTTCGTTGTCGTGCAGCCTCAAATCGGTTTTAAACCAAACTATTGCTGTTTTCATATTGTGTTATTATTTTTCATTTCACAAACTATTGATGTTTTTCAAATAAAAATCGGCTTGTTCCAGCAAAGCCGCTTTATCATCAGGCTTCATGCGCTTCCAAACATTATACATCATTCCGATTCTAGGGTTTTTTGCCAATTTATCCTCATGCCGATCATAAAAATTCCAATACAAACTATTGAACGGACAAGCCATATCGCCCGTTTTCAATGCTTTGTTGTAAAAACAACTACCGCAATAATGACTCATTTTATCGATGTAAGCGGCTGAACTTACGTACGGTTTTGTACCGACAATGCCGCCATCAGCAAACTGGCTCATGCCGCGCGTGTTGGTGATTTCGACCCACTGAATCGCATCGATGTAAATGCCCATATACCAAGCGTCAACTTCATCGGGATGAATGCCTGCCAAAAGTGCAAAATTTCCGGTAACCATCAAACGCTGAATGTGATGCGCATAGGCAAATTGCAGCGATTGTTGAATGCTATCTTTGAGACAATTCATTTTCGTTTTGCCCGTCCAAAACCAATCCGGTAATTTTTCCTGATGGTTGAAGAAATTGAGGCTTTCATACTCCGGCATTTTCATCCAATAGATGCCACGCATGTATTCGCGCCAACCTATAATTTGACGCACAAAACCTTCAAGCTGATTAAACTCAATCTCATTCGGAAGCTGTTTCCATGCTGCGACAGCCTTATCGATCACTTCCTGTGGCGAAATCATTTTGATATTCATCGCAAAAGAAATCCGGGAATGATACAAAGACCATTCATTCGGCGTCATCGCATCTTGATACGAGCCAAAGAGAGACAAGCATTCGGCGATAAAGAAGTCCAATAAAGCCAATGATTGTGTTCTATTAATGGGCCAAACAAAATGCTGCGCATCAATGGTTCCGATGGTTTTGATATCGGTTGATGCGATTTCGTTATAAATGGCGGTAACATCATTGTCAAAGACGAACGGTGCAATTGGTTTGTGGTTTTTCGGCAGTTTTTTTCTGTTATCGTGATCGAAATTCCACTGTCCGTTTAGCGGCTGCGCGCCGTCCATCATAACATCGTGCTTTTTTCGCATCGCACGGTAGAAGCTTTCCATCAGCAACATCTTTTTTCCTTCGAAGAATGTTGCGAGTTCATTTCGCGTCGTGAAGAAATGTTCGGAATCGACAACTGCATGCGGAATTGTAAGGGTTGAACAGTAATTTTTAAGCAATTCGTCTAAACGGTATTCATCGGGAAACTGATACTCAAAATGGGTTATTTTATGCATCTTAATGAGCGCTTCCAAGTTTTTATCGAAGGCTTGTAAATTTTCTTGATCTGATAATTTTAGATAAATAACCTGATGTCCGTTCGATTGTAATGTTTCCGCAAAAGCACGCATCGCAGCAAAAAAACCCACGACTTTCTGAATGTGATGCGTCGCGTAATCGGTTTCAGAGCGGATTTCCATCAGTACATACACGACCGCTTCATCGACAGTTTTGAACCACGAATGGTTGCCGTTGAGTTGATCGCCTAGTATTAATCTTAAAGTTTTAGCCATTTTTTAGTTTACTTGTTCTGCATTTATCGCTGCAATATTGTACTTCGTCCCAAACTTTTTCCCATTTTTTTCGCCAGGTGAACGGACGTTGACATACCTTACATAATTTAGTGGGCAAATGCTGCTTTTTAACGTTTTTCATCTTCGAATTTTAAACGGGTTCGCTGCCAATCGACTTCAACAGACGATCCTTTCGCTACAAAAACAGCAGTCGGTTTTGTGTTATTCAATACTGAAAAAGCATCGCCGTACATCGCTGAAAAATCGCAATCTATGGTGTCATTGATCACCTCGTAAACCTCCCAACTTGGGTGGCGCAGCTGGTATTCTTCTGTAGCTCGGTCATCTATTTTAGTGTAGCCGTAATAATGTTCGTAGATAAATGCTTCAAAGGAATTCGGCGACATGACTTTACTAGTATTATTGGTTTCGACAGCAATGCGATTCCATTTGCCGTTTAAAAGCCAGTCAAATTTCAATTGTCGTTTTCCTTCAATTTCTGTGATACTGTGCTTTGTCGGAACTACTGTGTAATGCTCTTTGTATAATAAATTCGCCATCCAAGCCACTATCCTGTAAGGAATCGTTTCGTTGATAAACACCACGCCGCGTTTTATGGAATTGCCTTCTTTTCGTTGCACATAAAACCGCAAATTGATTTCTTCAAAAGTGCCCAACCATGGTATTGGAATGGTGAATATTTTTGTGTTTTTGAACATAAAACCGACCAAACTTACGTACGCTTTGCCTTGATACAAATCAAGAGACACACCTTTTGGTAGAAAAGGCAGCAAAATTTCGGGGTCAATTTCGTAGTTGGCCATGATGATATCGTGCCAATCTGCTTTTAAAAAAGTGGCCATTATTGGGTTTTATTTTTTCGTTTTTGGGTTCGGTTGGATGGACTCACATGCTTTTTTAGAATGCGTTGACCTTCGTCTTTCACACCTTGATTTTTTCTAAAGCTCCATACTATATCACTCGCGTATTTTCGCGTTTCTTCAATATCGACAATAGGAAACGGATACTCTTTACCAATTTCACAGTGATAAAATTGCTGCTCGATCGGATTCAATTTCCAAGGTTCGTGAATTAATGCTGTTGGAATTTCAGCCAACTCCGGAAGCCACCGCTTAATGAAAATGCCATCCGGATCATGTTCTTCAGAATTCTTAATCGGATTGTAAATTCGAATCGTATTAATTCCAGTAGTGCCAGACTGCATTTGCAATTGAGGATAATGAATACCGGGTTCGTAATCTAAAAACTGCCGCGCTAAAAAGTGCAATTCACGCCAATCTTGCCACAAATTGAACGTAAAAAAAGAAACCACCATCGCGCGCATTCTAAAATTGAGATAGCCCGTTGCAACAACACAACGCATGCAAGCATCTATGATAGGAACGCCAGTTTTCCCTTCTTGCCACGCTTGGATGTACGTTTCGTTTTTGGGTTTGATAAGCGCGTTATAGGCCCGATTGATATTCTCGAATTCCATGCGGCATTCATCTTCGAATTTTTGCATGAAGTGGCAATGCCAGTGCAGACGGGATACAAAATTGAGCATCGCTCTTTTGTTCGTTGCTTTTTCGTAATGTTGGTTCGTGTATTGGTAAATCATCCGCATGCTGATGTTACCATACGCCAAATACGGCGACAATCGGCTGCAGCCTCTTCGACTCAAACTGGGTTTAGATATGTGCTTGCTGTAATTCGTGTAGCGTTCTTTGACAAAACTGTCTAAATACCGCCATGCCCAATATTCGCCACCTTTCTGGAAGTTTTGATTGGGCGTAATAATATCTTGTGCTAAGGGTTCGCCTTTCAAATCTTTATAAATGTGTGCGTCTAAATTTTCAATGGTTAAGGCATTAAAATCGATCGTTTTCGGCACATCGCGCATGACTTTTTCCCAACGTTTATCCCAATCGAACCTCGATTTCAACTTGCGAATGACACCGTGCATTTGGACTTCTTTCCACGCAATTGAACGTTCTAAAAAAAACTTTTGCATGACCAAATCTCTGTCGAAAGTGATTTTGTTGCCAATTTCTTGATGTGAAAAAACGGTTTTTACATCATAAATCTGTACGAGCTTTTCGAATACAATTTTGACTTCACTATGAAAAAAATAAAGAGAAGCCGAAATGGTATTTAGCTTGCTTTGCATTTGGAGCAAAGATTCATACACAAAACGCCAGTGCCGCACATCAGAATCCGCATACGCCATAACAGAAGGCTCGAAGCAATAAACCAAAAGCATCGGAATATTGTCTTGTTGGGCCATCAATAAAGGCTCGTGATCTGTAAAACGCAAATCACGCTTGAACCAAATAATATTGATGGCTTTTTTGGTCAATTTTGAAGTAATGAAGTTAAGTTTTTGTCGGGCTTAGCATAACTCAACCGATCCAGTTGCACGGTTTTGTGGTAGCTGTCGAGACCCGAGCAGGTAATCGTGTTGGCTTTCTCAATATCTAAAAAACCATCTTGACCTAAGCAATTTTCGGGATAAAAAATATGATTGATTTCGCCGATTACCATTGTTGTATTGTTGATCGTGATGTCGATTTTTTCTTTAAACGCGATGCCAAGCTGCACGTTGCTTTGTTGAACAAAGGGTGCGAAAAAATCGTTTTTGTATTCACTTTTTAAATCCGTCACTTCAAATTCTGAAATTGATGCATCGTAACGCGCTGAAGTCTGATGCGCCTGCCGGTAGATTTTTTCGTTGATATGGTTGATCGTGTAATAGCCAGTTTCGAGAATGTTTCGAAGCGTATCGCGCTCCGGTGGACTTGGTCGAAATACTATTGCGATCAACGGTGGGTTCGCGCCAATGTGCATAATCGAACTGAA
Organism: Flavobacterium sp.; assembly: GCA_031425295.1. GTDB lineage: Bacteria > Bacteroidota > Bacteroidia > Flavobacteriales > Flavobacteriaceae > Flavobacterium. The sequence goes on from JANPJB010000061.1 coordinate 13,627, forward strand.
AATGCCGAGATTTTCGTTGCCCAAATGATCAACGCTTCCAATCAAGGCGACACTTTTGAAACCGCCTAAACTGTTGATTAGGTGAACGCGTTGTTGCTTTTCCATCGCCATGATGGCCTCTAAAGAAATATGTTTTTGCATCTGCAATTTAATATATTGTCACTTTAAAAAAAACCGATATCTTTTTGACTCAGTACGATCCATTTTTTATCGCTATTCAATCTAAAAGTACCGATGTGTTCTTTGTTCCATTCTTGCGGCCCGATCAACGATAAGAAATTCGATCCGTTTTCAGCGCGATACAAATGATAAATTTCTCCTACCACTGGTTCGAATGAAAATTTTGCACCATACACCAATTCGTTCCATTCGAATTCTTCAATCAGATTTTGATACTGCGCTTTAAGTTCATTGAATTTACTTTCAAATTCCTTATTCACATTGCGGATGCCTCTGCTTTTCCAAGCCACGAGATCATCGACTTTAATGACTGGAGCGCCAACGCTTGTGGCATAAGGCAATAAGTTAGCATGATATCCTTTCTCTTCGGAAAAGACGATATTGTCTGGTTTTTGTTTATTCATTTTTTGAAATCTGATTAATTATTATCTCAACTAGACTAGCGTTTCGAAATTTTATTGTTGGAAATGTTTCGCTGCAGTTTGCATTTGAATCGATCGATACCCGAAACCCGTTTTGCCAAGTGCTTGGTTTTGCAGTTTTCGACGCGCTTTCTCCAAAGTTTATAACTGCTGAATTTAAGTTCACGCTTCATCAAAGCTTTAACATCGGCTTCTGCGAGTCCGAATTGAAATCGAATCGCTTCAAACGGCGTTCGGTCTTCCCATGCCATTTCAATGATACGATCAATGGCAATATCATTCAAGTCGATTACTGCTACTGTTTTCATCTTGTTTATTTTTTTAAATAAAACATTAAACAAATATACATGCTATTTATGATTTAAATCGCTAAAACCATTTAAATTTCTTATTGCATTATTAGAAAAAAAATCCCGTATTTTGCGGTGACCAATTACGCACCGCCTTATGTCCTACCTTCAAGCCAACGGCTATCCGATTTACTTTAACGAACAAGGATATGAAGCCTTAAATCAATATCTCACCGACGCGAAATACTCCTCAATACATATAATGGTTGACAGTCATTCGAATGAATATTGTCTGCCCAAATTTCTACCTTATTTAGCCACTGAAATTCCAATAGAAATTGTAGAATTTGAGTCGGGTGAAAGTTCCAAAAACATCGATACCTGTGTTCAGATTTGGAATGTTTTGACCGAATTGGGGGCTGACAGGAAAAGTGTCATCATCAATTTAGGCGGCGGCGTTGTCACGGATTTGGGTGGATTCGTAGCTTCAACATTTAAAAGAGGCATCGATTTTATTCACGTTCCAACCACGTTGCTCGCGATGGTCGACGCTTCAGTTGGAGGCAAAAACGGCATCGATTTGGGCAATCTTAAAAACCAGATTGGTGTGATCAAGGTGCCGCAACTGGTGATCATCGATTCCCGCTATCTTGAAACTTTACCGCAAAACGAAATGCGTTCCGGTTTAGCCGAGATGCTCAAACACGGATTGATATTCGATAAAGCGTATTGGGAAAAATTCTTAGATCTAAAACAACTTGATTTAGTAGATCTTGATGATTTGATTTACAGATCAATCGAAATAAAAAATGAAATCGTGATGCAAGATCCGACCGAAAACGGCATTCGGAAAGCATTGAATTTCGGGCATACTTTAGGCCATGCGATCGAAAGCTATTTCCTCGAAAACGAAAACAAGAAAACTTTGCTGCACGGCGAAGCAATTGCCGTGGGAATGATTCTAGAAAGTTACTTGTCATGGCGTAAAAACTGGATTTCTGGTGCGGAATTTGAGCAAATCAAAAACACGATTTCAGGCATATTCGAGACCGTGATTTTTGAAGATGGAGACATTGAACCCATTCTTGATTTACTCATTCATGACAAAAAAAATGAATACGGAACCATCCAATTTGCATTAATCGAAGGAATAGGTAAAATTAAAATTAATCAAACCGCTGAAAAAGAACTAATTATGGAAGCGTTCAATCAATACAAACTCAAATAGTTTCAGTATCTTTTTTGCTTTGCGCCTTAGCGTCTTTGCGAGACATAAAATTCCCTCACAAAGCCGCAGAGACCCAAAGTATAGCAGTAAATAAAACTTAATATTTTTTTAATCAAAACGATTGCATCACAACTATTTTATTTTTTACATTTGCGCTAATGAATAGGAACAACAATACCGCCCTTTCCCTTTTTTCCGGATGTGAAAATCAAAAATCCTTCTTTCGTTTTGTGAAGCATGAGTTTACGGTAAACGGTATTTCGTTTGGTGACGTTTTTCAATATGCCAACCAATACAATGAAAAACTACCGATCGTATTCGCCAACATAAGGGTTTGAATTTTAGATTAAAATTGATTTCCTCATTTTTCATCTAAAAAAAAACTTATAATGAATACAAAATATTTCGACCTAATCAACCAAACTTATTATTTCCCGCAAGAAGAGTTCACGCTCAACAAAGACAACCTGCAATTCCACAACATCGATTTGATGAAGCTGGTCGAACAATACGGCACGCCTTTAAAATTCACGTACTTGCCACAAATTTCCAACAACATCAAACGCGCCAAAAACTGGTTCCGAAATGCGATGGAAAAAAACAAATACGAAGGCAAATACTACTATTGCTACTGCACGAAAAGCTCCCATTTTCAATACATCATGAATGAAGCTTTCAAAAATAACATTCATATAGAAACGTCTTCTGCATTCGACATCAACATTGTAGAAAACCTGCTCGAAGCGGGAAAAATCAATAAAAGCACTTACATCATTTGCAACGGTTTCAAACGCGACCAATACATCGAAAACATTGCGCGTCTGATCAATCACGGTCATAAAAATACAATCCCGATCATCGACAATTACGAGGAACTCGATTTGTTGCAAGCGGAAATTAAAGGAAAATTCAAAATCGGAATTCGTATCGCGGCCGAGGAAGAGCCAAAATTCGAATTCTATACTTCACGACTAGGCATCGGTTACAAGAATATCGTAGCGTTCTACAAAAAGCAAATCCAAGAAAATAAAAACTTGGAATTGAAGATGCTGCACTTTTTCATCAACACCGGAATCAACGACAACGCCTATTATTGGAACGAATTGGTCAAATGTATCAAAGTATACATCGCCTTAAAGAAAGAATGCCCGACGCTTGACGGACTCAACATCGGCGGCGGTTTTCCCATCAAGAATTCGCTGGCGTTCGAATACGATTACCAATACATGATCGACGAAATCATCAACCAGATTAAAATCGCATGCGAAGAAGCTGAAGTCGATGTGCCCAATATTTTCACCGAATTCGGTTCATTTACCGTTGGCGAAAGCGGCGGCGCGATCTACCAAATTTTATATCAAAAGCAACAAAACGACCGTGAAAAGTGGAACATGATCGACTCGTCGTTTATCACCACTTTACCCGATACGTGGGCGATCAACAAGCGTTTCATCATGCTTGCAGTGAACCGTTGGAACGACCAGTACGAGCGGGTTTTACTCGGTGGAATGACTTGCGACAGCGACGATTATTACAACTCCGAACAGAATATGAATGCCATCTATTTGCCCAAATACAACAAAGAAAAACCTTTATACATCGGCTTCTTCAACACTGGCGCGTACCAAGAAACCATCGGCGGCTACGGCGGATTGCACCACTGCCTGATTCCTCAGCCCAAACACATCCTGATCGACCGCGACGAAAACGGCATTCTGGCAACCGAAGTCTTTTCGGAGCAACAAACCTCAGAAGAAGTACTCAACATATTAGGTTATAATAAAAAATAAATTATTTTTGAAGAATAATTTCTA
>JANPJB010000062.1:0-8724 GCA_031425295.1 Flavobacterium sp.
AAAGTTGTTAAAAACTAATTACAAGTTTTTTAAATATTTAAAGCCATCCCTTTCGGATGGCTTTTTTTATGATAGAAAATATTGGTTTTAAGTAGCACTAATCAATTCTATTTACAAACAAATAGTTATTTTTGCCTCAATATAAATACTATGAGAATTCTACTGACTGTTTTTCTTTTTCTTGTTACATCGATTGGTTTCGCCCAAGAACCAGCGCAAGAGAAGCCAAGAAAAAGCTTATTGAAAACCCAGGAGCAGAAAGCCAAGGATTTAGCCCGAAAAGCCCCTATTACTTCCTATAGAATGATTACGTTAGATCGTGACACGACTTATGTAGATACCTCACTCACGATAAAAAAAGAATACGCATACAACTATTTGCGGAAAGATAATTTCGGATTGCTGCCTTTTTTAAATGAAGGGCAAGCCTACACAACTTTGCAATATAGTTTAAACCAACACAACCCTTATCCGGAATTCGGCTATCAAGGCAAGCATTTCAATTACTTGCAACCCAATCAAATTAAATACTATTCCGTTGCAACGCCCTTGACCGAACTATACTTTAAGACCGTCATGGAACAAGGCCAATCGCTCGACGCCTTTTTTACGGTTAATACTTCAGAACAGTTCAATTTTTCAGTCGCTTACAAAGGCCTACGCTCGTTAGGGAAGTACATCAACCAACTTTCAAGTGCCGGTAATTTTAGATTCACCACAAGCTATCATACCAAAAGCAAACGATATGCGATCGATGCGCATTATACCGGACAAGATATGCTCAATGGCGAGAACGGTGGAATCACTACATTGGAAGATTTCGAAAACAAGGATTCCGATTTCAAGCAGCGACCAAGAATCGAAGTATACCTGACCGATGCGACTTCATTCCTAAAAGGAAAGCGCTTCTTTATCGATCATAACTTCAGAATCAATCCCACAATTGGCAACAATAACCTATACATCACCCACCAATTCAACTACGAAACCAAATTTTTCGAATACTATCAGCCTACGCTCTTTTCAGCCGTCGGCGACCAAGACCTCATACGATTCGGTGAAGCGTACGTTAGATCGGGTATCAATGACCAGGTATATTATAATCGCTTATACAATAAAGTCGGAGCAATTTACGAAAATTCAACCTTAGGTAAATTTCAGTTTTTCGTCGATGACTTTCGATACAATTACTATTACAATGCTATCGTAATCCGCGAGAACCAAGTCATCCCAAGTTCATTGAATGATAAAATCAACGACTTCGGCGCGCAGTACGAATACCGAAAAAACAAATGGAAAGGAAGATTCTTATACACAAACTCCATCACCAACCAATCGCTGACGAACATTGAAGCCAATCTCGAGTACCAGCTCAACGCGAAAAACAAATTCTCGTTCGGCTACCAAAACGCAAATAAGCTACCAGATCATCTTTACAATCTGCACCAAAGCAGTTTCATCGCTTACAATTGGGTCAATAATTTCAAAAACGAAAAAGTCAACACCATCACCGCCACAGCAAATACCCAATGGGCAGATGCATCATTGCAGGTTTCCAACTTCGACAACCATTTATTTTTCAGCGACGACAGCACCAACGACCGCGTGCAACTCATTGCACCGAAGCAATACGAAAAGTCCATCCAATATGTATCGTTAAAAGTCAGCAAAGAAATCAAATACTGGAAACTCGCCTTAGACAACACCATTCTCTACCAAGAAACCGAGCAGGCTGACGACGTTTTAAACGTGCCAATAGTGGTCACGCGCAACACACTTTACTTTTCGGATTATTTCTTCACCAAGGCGCTCTATTTGCAAACTGGAGTCACATTCAACTATTTTACGAAATTCTACGCCAACGGATACAACCCGGTCGTGTCGGATTTCTTTGTGCAAAATGAACAAAAAATCGGTGATTTCGCCAATTTCGATTTCTTCATCAATGCCAGAATACGCCAATGCCGCATCTTTGTTAAAGCCGAACATTTCAATTCCGCGTGGGCAAGCAAGAACAAATTCTACGCCGCACCAGATTACCCATACCGCGATTTCATCGTAAGATTCGGACTCGTATGGAACTTCTTTCAATAACCACGGCTATTGGAATTTGAAATTTAGAATTTAGAATTTAGAATTTTTATCTTTGGGCGTGACCACAAGGGTCGGGCTTTCCGCACTCGCTTTTTTGCGCTGAACGCCAGCACAAAAAGAGCTCAGACAATTGCTCCAATCCCTCACGCAAACAACAAAACACAACCTCACGCAAACGTTATCGAATTAACATTCTGTAAACTTGCAAACGTTCATATTATCAATATATTTGTACCCGAAACGAAACAACCCTTAGTGCCTTAATAACTAAGTACCTTAGACCTTAACGAAAATGAAGTATTCAGAGAATATACTAGGAACCATTGGCAACACGCCATTAGTCCGCCTCAATAAAATCACAGCCGAAGTCGATGCACTGGTACTCGCCAAAGTAGAAACCTTCAATCCCGGAAATTCCGTCAAAGACCGCATGGCCGTAAAAATGGTCGAAGATGCCGAAGCAGACGGACGCCTACAACCAGGCGGTACCATCATCGAAGGAACGTCAGGAAACACCGGAATGGGCTTGGCACTTGCCGCAATTGTCAAAGGTTACAAACTCATCTGCGTGATCACCGACAAACAATCCAAAGAAAAAATGGATATCCTGCGTGCCGTCGGCGCCAAAGTAGTCGTTTGTCCAACCGATGTAGAACCAACCGATCCACGTTCGTACTATTCCGTTTCTAAAAAACTCGGAGAAGAAACACCAAACTCTTGGTACGTCAACCAATATGACAATCCATCAAATTCTATTGCACATTACGAACAGACCGGTCCAGAAATCTGGGAACAAACCGATGGTAAAATTACCCATTTCGTCGTAGGCGTTGGAACCGGCGGAACGATTTCAGGTGTCGCGAAATATCTAAAGGAAAGAAACCCAAATGTCAAAATCTGGGGCGTCGATACCTATGGTTCGGTATTCAAAAAATACCACGAAACCGGAATCTTCGACGAAAACGAAATCTATTCGTACATCACCGAAGGCATCGGAGAAGATATTTTGCCTAAGAATGTCGACTTTTCACTCATCGACGGTTTCACCAAAGTAACCGACAAAGACGCTGCAGTCTACACCAGAAAAATCGCTTTAGAAGAAGGCATTTTTGTAGGGAATTCAGCAGGTTCGGCAATCAAAGGCTTGTTGCAACTCAAAGCGCATTTCAAACCCGAAGATGTCGTTGTTGTTTTATTCCACGATTCTGGAAGCCGTTATGTGGGTAAAATGTTCAACGACGACTGGATGCGCGAACGCGGTTTCCTTGACGAAGAAATCACCAAAGCCGAAGATGTCATCAAAGATCATATCGACAAACAACTCGTCATTGTGCGTACCGAAGAATTGGTTTCCCACGCAATCGAGCGCATGCGCAAGTATAAAATCTCCCAAATTCCTGTGATTGATGTCACTGGTTTCGTTGGCTCTGTTGACGAATCGGATTTGTTCCAGATTTATGTATCCGATAAAAACGCCGCCGACAAACCCATCCGCGAAGTCATGGGCAAACCTTACCCAACCGTAAAAATGGGAACGCCAATCGAAGAAGTTTCGAAATTGTTCACCAAAGAAAATCAGGCAGTACTAATTGATTTAGGTAATGGCAAACACCATATCATCACGAAATATGATATTATCGGAACCATTAAATAAATAAATTCCAAATGGATAAATTCCAAATTCCAAATCGAACGCCATTTGGAATTTGGAATTTTTTCATTGAAAATTTCACTTTATGACCTTCACCGCAATAGATTTCGAAACCGCCACCGGACATTTTCACAGCGCTTGTGCCGTCGGAATCGTCACGGTAGAAAACGGAGTTATAGTTGAGGAATACTATACTTTAATCCAGCCGCCGAACAACGAATATTCGTACCATAACATCATGGTGCATGGTATAAAACCCGTTCAAACACTACGCGAAAAAACGTTCGACGGTGTGTTTCCTGAAATCAAAAAGCGGTTGTTTGGTAAAACCATTGTCGCGCATAACGAACAATTTGACCGCAATGTACTCGCCAAAACGATGCATTACTACGGGTTGTATTATGATGAACTCGAACTCGCCGACCGCTGGGAATGCACTTGCAAGATCTACCGTGCCAAAGGTTATACGCCGGTCAATCTCAAATATTGCAGCGAACGCAACAATATCGCTTTAAACCACCACGAAGCATTGTCTGACGCACGCGCTTGTGCGCAACTTTATTTATTAAGATAAGTTGTAAATCAAGATTGATTGGACAAGATTGCATGAACTTTAATTTTTAATTCGTGCATTCGCAACGCAACTTTATGTGTCTGCAATTCAATTTTTTATATCTTAGTAATTCAATTACACGCCATCTAAAATTTTTATCATGAAAGAAGAGTTCCTTCACTATTTGTGGAAGTTTAAGAAATTCAATACTTCGAATTTACAGACTACAACCCAGCAGGCCATTTCGATCCAGCATTCAGGGCAATATTTGCAATTGGCGGGACCAGATTTTTTCAATGCACAAATTCGAATTGACAACCAGAAATGGGCAGGCAATGTTGAAATTCACGTCAAATCATCCGATTGGTATCTGCACCATCATGAAAGTGATGCGGCTTACGACAATGTGATTCTACATGTAGTTTGGGAACACGACATTGTTATTTACAGAAAAGACAATACCGAAATCCCAACGTTGGTAATAAAAGAATATGTTGCACCCGACACCATCGCGCAATATCAAGCATTATTATTTCCCAAAACGTGGATTTACTGTGAAAGACAAATTGCATACATCGACGCATTCGCAATACACCACTGGCAAGAACGCTTATTCTTCGAACGACTCGAACGCAAATCAAGCCCTATTGCATTATTACTAAGTCAGACCCAAAACGATTGGGAAACGATATTGTTCTGTATGCTCGCGCGGAATTTCGGATTGAACACAAACGGCGAAACCTTCTTTAAAGTCGCACAATCGATTCCATTTCCGATGCTCAGAAAAGAAAGTCATGAGGTTGCCAATATTGAAGCGCTATTACTCGGGAAAGCTGGTTTGCTTGACGAAGACAAAGAAGATGTTTATTTCAAAAATTTGAAGTCGATCTTTGCATATCTTTCCTTAAAGTACCGATTGTCGACGCACGAATTCGAACCCGTTCAGTTTTTCAAACACCGGCCTGATAATTTTCCAACGATTCGACTGTCGCAATTGGCGAACTTATACCATAGCCATAGGAATCTGTTTTCGAAGATTGTTGAAGCCGATACGATTCAGAAACTGTACGCGTTATTTCGGGTTTCGGCTTCGTCGTATTGGCAAACGCATTATCAGTTTGACGCCGCGAGTCCGAAGAAAAGCAAGTCGCTTTCAAAAGCTTTCATCGATTTGATTATCATCAACACGATCGTGCCGATTCAGTTTGCGTATGCCAGAAGTCAGGGTTATGACAATATCGACAAGGCGATCAATTTGCTCGAAAGTATTGCGCCCGAACAAAACGGAATTATCCAGAAATTCCAAGATTTCGGCGTTGCTGTACATAACGCTTTCGAAAGCCAAGCAATGTTGCAACTTAAGAACGAATATTGCAACAAAAGCAAGTGTCTTGATTGTGCCATCGGAATTGAATTATTGAAACGGAACAAATAAAAGTTTAAATTTACAACGCACAACGCACAACTCACAACTCACAACTCACAACTCATAACTCATAACTCACAACTCATAACTCACAACTCATAACTCACAACGCACAACGCACCATGTCACCAATCCTCCAACTGAAATATTTTTTTGAAAAGCACGGCTTCCACGTTTCATCGCGTCTCGCAGATAGGCTTGGCATGCGGGCGAATAATGTGCGTTTGTTTTTTATTTATATCTCATTTGTGACCGCCGGTCTTTGGTTTGGAGTGTATCTGACGCTCGCATTTTGGATCAAACTCAAAGATTTAATCCGAGCGAAACGCAGTTCTGTTTTCGACTTATAAACCACACTCAAAATTTCACAGCCATTTACCAATCTAAACGCCAAACAACATGAAAACAAATTCATTCTCCTCGTACTTTAAATTTTCGAAAGCACAGCGCCAAGGTATTTTTGCATTGCTGTTAGCGATTGTTGCATTTCAATTCGTTTATTTCTTTTCTTCATCACTTCGAAAACCAAAAGCGATTCAACCGAATCAACAATGGGTGGCGTTGCCGTTAACGAAAGATTCGGCTGCCATTTATAAAAAGAAAGGTGCTTATGTCATGCGGCCTTTCAACCCGAATTTTATTACCGACTTTAAAGGATATAAACTTGGAATGTCTACCGAAGAGATCGATCGTTTGCTAGCCTATCGCAAAACGAATCGTTACGTAAATTCTGCGCAGGAGTTTCAGCAAGTCACCAAAGTTTCGGATTCTTTATTAAAAGTGATGGCGCCGTATTTCAAATTTCCGGATTGGGTAGTGAAGAGAAACCAATCACAGTTGTATGCTGCTTCGTCATTTAAAAAAAGGGAATCAAGACCAATTATTGACATCAATAAAGCGACAGCAGAAGATCTCAAAAAAGTTTACGGGATTGGCGAAGGATTGTCAGAACGAATTCTAAAGGAAAAGGATAAACTCGGTGGTTTTGTAAGCATGGAGCAATTGGGTGATGTTTGGGGTTTGTCGCCAGAAGTGATTGAGAATTTGAATAAGGATTTTAAAGTCACAGCGTTACCAGCAGTTAAGAAATTTAAAATCAATCAACTTAATGTAAAAGAGCTCATGCAATTTCCGTATTTTAAGTATCCCATTGCAAAAGCCATTATCACTTTTAGAAGCATGAATAATGGAATTAAAAACGTTGAGGATTTGTCAAAAATTTCAGGTTTTCCGCTGGATAAAATAGAAATAATTGCCTTATATTTGGAATTCTAAAAAATGCAATAACAAAAGCCCGCTATATGAACGCAATATATTTTACAGAAGAGCACGAATCGTTTAGAAAGAGTTTGCAAGATTTCTTGCGAATAGAAGTGGTCCCTCATATCGAAAAATGGGAAAAAACAGGTACGATCGAGCGTTTTATATGGAAAAAATTTGGCGATATGGGTTTTTTCGGAATTGCTTATCCTGAAGCGTATGGCGGATTAAATTTAGATTTGTTTTACACTGTTATTTTTTTAGAAGAATTGCAGAAAATAAAATCTTCGGGTTTTGCAGCTGCCATGTGGGCACATGCCTATTTGGCGATGACGCATTTGAATGCTGAAGGGGATGAGCGGATCAAACGAGATTATTTAGCGCCGAGTATTTCAGGCGACAAAATAGGTGCTTTGTGCATCACAGAACCTTTCGGAGGAAGCGATGTGGCCGGTATGCGCACAACGGCGGTAAAACAAGGTAACAAATATGTGATCAATGGATCTAAAACATTTATTACCAATGGTGTTTATGCGGACTACTATATTGTTGCTGCAAAAACAAGCCCGGAACTTGGAAACAAAGGCATTAGCATATTTTTGATGGACACAAATTTAAATGGAATTTCCGCGACGAAACTTGATAAATTAGGGTGGAGAGCGTCCGATACCGCAGAGATTGCATTTGCAAATGTCGAAATTCCTGAAGAGAATCTGATGGGCGAAGCAGGCAAAGGATTTCCATACATCATGCAGCATTTCGCTTCAGAAAGGTTGATTATGGCTATCAATGCACATGCAAGAGCTGAATATGCAATCGATTACACGATCGACTATATGGCACAGCGTGAAGCATTTGGAACAACAATTAATAAGTTTCAGGCGTTGCGACACACGATGGTAGATCATGCTACCGAAGTGGAGCATTGTAAGATTTTTAATTATGCTGCCGTGGCCCGACTCGATAAAAAAGAGTATGTCGTGAAAGAAGCCACTATGGCGAAATTGAAATCTACGAAAGTAGCCGATGAAGCCATCAACAGCTGTCTTCAAATGTTGGGCGGATACGGTTATATGGAAGAATATCCACTCGCACGCTTATTGAGAGACAGTCGTTTGGGACCGATAGGTGGCGGAACTTCAGAAATTCTTCGAGAGATTTTGTCGAAAATGATTATTGATAAGCAGAATTATCAGCCGGCAGTGAAATAATAATTTAAAAATCAAAATTTCAAATCCCAAATTCCAAACATGAACGATTGGATTTTGGGGTTTTTTTATTGGAATTTTAATTGCGTTAAGGATAGCAGCGGTTAGCCCGCAGCATAGCGAGGACTATGAGCGGATAGCCTGACGGCGGCCGAAGGTTATTTTAGTAACAAATTTGGAAACCGCCGGCACGCCCAAAAACACAAAATGTAAAATTCCAATTACTACATTATTTGGAATCTGGAATTTTTTTATTGAAATTTTTTTCTCGTTCTCCTTGCTTCGTTCTTCTTTTATGCTATCTTTGCGCCCTTAACGAGAGGAGGTGTCTATATTATGTTAATTATACCAATTAAAGACGGAGAAAATATCGATAGAGCATTAAAGCGCTATAAAAGAAAGTTCGACAAAACCGGGACTGTTCGTCAGTTGCGTGCACGTCAGGCTTTTATCAAACCTTCTGTTACGAATAGAATGAAGATCCAGAAAGCGGCTTACATTCAGAACATGAGAGACAACTTAGAAAGTTAGA
>JANPJB010000063.1:0-7900 GCA_031425295.1 Flavobacterium sp.
ATCGTTGGAACACGGAATGACATGCCTGTTAATTTTCCGTCGAGCTCTGGAATTACTTTTCCAACCGCTTTAGCAGCACCAGTGGATGATGGAATGATGTTGACACTCGCCGCACGGCCGCCGCGCCAGTCTTTTCTGGACGGTCCGTCAGCGGTCATCTGTGTTGACGTTGTTGCGTGAACGGTAGTCATTAAAGCTTCTACAATTCCGAAGTTGTCGTTGATGACTTTTGCCAATGGTGCTAAGCAATTTGTCGTGCAGGATGCGTTTGAAACAATCGTATCGGCTGCTGTAGCTTTTTCGTGGTTGACGCCCATTACGAACATCGGTGCATCGGCTGATGGTGCTGAAATGACTACTTTTTTCGCGCCGCCTTTGATGTGTGCTTGCGCCATATCTAAGGTTGTAAATATTCCGGTGCAATCGGCTACGACTTCTACTCCTACTTCATCCCACTTTAGGGTTGCTGGATCTTTTTCTGCGGTAATGCGGATGTTTCTGCCGTTGACGTATAATTTTCCTTCTTTGACTTCTACGGTTCCGTTAAATCTTCCGTGTACCGAATCGTATTTTAATAAGTACGCTAAATGCTCTACATCGAGTAAATCGTTAATCGCTACTACCTCTACGTTATCTCTGTTGAATGTTTCGCGGAACACAATTCTTCCTATTCTTCCAAAACCGTTGATTCCTAATTTTACTTTTGACATTTTTATTTATTTATTAATTTGGTTATATGGTTATTCGGTTATTTGAAGTTTCGAATCACCGAATCAACAAATCACCAAATCCACTTTTATGTTGACATGATATCGGAAACTCTTAATAATTCGCGATCGATTTCCGTATGGCCTTTAATGGCCTGTTCTAATGGTGTTAATGCTACTTTATCGCTAAGCAATCCGACCATATAATTGGATTTGCCTTCGAGTAAAGATTCTACAGCTTTTACGCCTAAACGACTGGCGAGTACACGATCAAAACAAGAGGGTGCGCCACCGCGTTGCATGTGACCCAAAACCGAAACACGCACGTCATATTCCGGCAAATTGGCATCGACGTAATCTTTGAGTTCAAACACGTTTTTACCGATTTTATCACCTTCAGCAATCACAACGATACTCGATGATTTTCCCGAAGCTTTACTTTTCTTTAAAGAATCGAGCAATCTGTCGAGACCAAGATCTTCTTCTGGAATCAGGATTTCTTCTGCTCCGGCGCCGATTCCCGCATTGAGCGCTATATGTCCAGCATCGCGGCCCATGACTTCGACAAAGAATAATCGATTGTGTGAACTTGCAGTATCGCGGATTTTATCGATGACTTCGACAACCGTATTTAATGCTGTATCATAGCCTAAAGTATGGCTCGTTCCGTAGATATCATTGTCGATCGTTCCGGGAATTCCCATGACAGGAAAGTTATATTCATTGTTGAAAATTTCGGCACCTGTAAAACTTCCGTCTCCGCCGATGACTACAAGCGCATCAACACCGGAAGCGACTAAATTGTCATAGGCTTTTTTTCTGCCTTCGGAGGTCATGAATTCTTTCGAACGTGCCGATTTTAAAATCGTACCACCTTTGTTGACGATATTGTTGACGCTACGTGGACCCATTTCCTTAAAGTCGCCTTCAATCATGCCTTGGTAACCTCTGTAAATTCCGATGCATTCGACATTATGGTAAGCGCAAGTTCGGACAACAGAACGAATCGCAGCATTCATTCCCGGTGAATCTCCACCTGAAGTCAGCACGCCAATTTTTTTTATGGTTTTAGTCATTTTTTTGCAATTAAAATGTAAAATTAACAAACATATACTATTAAATACCGAGTCTTATTATTAGTTTGGCAGTGTTGATCAATTTCAAACGTTTTCGTTAATAAGTTTTAGTGTAGTGCCGTAAAATAAAACACAGATTGATGGATTTGAAAGGATTTTAATCTGTGGAAAGATTGCCTGTAGTTTATTAAAGAAGTTTAATCTTCAGTAGGAACTGCTTCCTGATTTGGTTTTTCAGGTTGTATTTTCTTATCCTGTTTCTTTTTCTTCTCGTCCTTCTTATCGACGAATTGAATGTAATCTGGCATTTCAGAATCGGAAACTTCTTTCGTGCCCGGTTTTACAATTTCTATTTTTTGGTTTTTGAAGATTTTGCTGAGCAATTGCTTGAAGGTTGTAAAATCAACCTGATAGTTCAGACCGACACCTTGCGTGTAGCCTATGCCCTGCCCGATATAATTGATGTCGTTTTCTTTATTGAACATCCGCAGATTTAAAGTGCCGTCTTCATTCACACGATATTGCACTTCAACATCACCAACGATTGTCGATTCACTAACGCCGCCGACAGGAACTCCAAATTTTCCGTTGATGCTAATGCGGTCGTTTATTTTTGTCGATACGGTCAAACCAACGCGACCATCGGTTTCACGACCTGGATTTCTATCGGCTGACACCAAGTCGACCCCAACCACAATTTTATCTTCGCTATCATTTAAAATAGAACCAAAAATATCGCCGACTTTTTCATACAGGTTATTTGTAATTGAAGATTGATTCAATCCATCGACACTCAGGAAACTACCTGTTGAAAGCAATACCAGCGCTTGCTTTTGCCGCACGTCCTTATCATCAAGTTTGGTCTGAATTTCTGATTTTAGAACGGAACTCACCGTCGGGAAATTGATATTGAAATCAGGATTCGGACTGCTTAAATTTCCTTTCAAACCTATGATGACTTCCACATCAACTTTCTTATTGATCGCGGAGTTTTCGAGTAAGATTGCCGGATTCGCGGAAGTTTTATACACCGCTTCGAGATTTAGGTTCGCGCGCATCGGATCGCCTTCCCATGTTACGGAGCCACCTTTTCTAATTGTGAACAATTTATTGATGATACCACCGTATTTGAAGTTATAGGTTCCTTCATAGGCTTGAAAATCGCCCCACATATTAAATTTTCCCAAGGTATTAATCTTAAAAAGTAGCGAACCAAACCCTTTTCCTTTCATACCGTGCCCAGAATTTCGATCCAGAATGATTTCTACTTCGGCGTTTGGCGTGATGTCGAAATTGAATTCGAGTTCAACACCATTCGCATTTTTCACCGTTTGCGCCATCCCTTTTTTGATATTGAATTTCTCATTCGGCGTCGTGAAATGAATGTAATTGCTGTCTCCGGTGCTTTCAGCATCATTGATTGGGATTTTTATCGTCGTGCCTTGCTCTGATTTCCCATCAACTTTTATGAATAATTTACTAATTGGTCCTGTGATCGTAGCTTCGCCATCCATAAAAGCGGTACCGAAATAAGCAGCGTCTTCACTGTCCTTGGTATCGAGCGCTAGAATTCTTTGCGATTCCAAACCCAAATCCAACCGCCAATCGGAGAAATTATTGTGACCGATGCTGCCGTATAATTTGGCTTTGGTGTTGTATTTCGTATCGCTCATATTCGCATTTCGAATGATGAATTTCTTTTCGGTAACGTCAACAACCGTTTGGTCTTCCATCTTATAATCGACATTGAGGTACGGAATTCCCAATCCAGCCTGATCCACGAAAAGCCGCCCATTGATGTCAAGATCATCTACATCTCCACCAATATTAGCGCGTCCCGAAGCAAAACCTCGAATATCAGAAATCACACCGGCGCCCAAGGATGCCAGAACGCCGAGGTTAAATTTTTCGAAATTGAGGTCTAAGTCCAATTTGGTTTTCTTATCCACAATTTCAATATTTCCTTCCGCTTCAAATGCCGCTACATGCTCATTCTCAATGGTCGAATTAACATAGAACTTCTGAAAATTAGCATCACCTGTAATGTTCAGATTCATCACACCCAAAGCGATATCGTTCAGGTTTAGCTTGTCGATTCTTAATGTCGATGTGGGCTGATAAACGGAATTGTTCTGCTTCAAATTGATTTCACCATTTAAACTTCCGGACGTCTTGAACCGATTATCCATTCGAGGCAACAATCGCTCTAACTGAACATCATGGAAACTCAGGCTCAAATCCTTAAATGTTTTGTCTTTTATCGTGCCGTAAAGCTTTGCATTCTGATTGTCGTGCGATAAAATGATATCGTCAATCGTGAAGTTTTTGAGTTGTTTATCGAACACGATTTTGTTGTTGCGCGTATCTTTTTCATTTAAGAACCATAGGAATTCATTGAACTTCAATTCCGATTTCTGTATGCCGATGACATTCTGCTTTTGCGCATCGATCGTATGGTAAAGATTTAAACTGTAGGCATCTTGACCGGCATCACCACCTTTAAATTCGGTGCGCAGGAACAAAGTGTCTTTCGTCGTGATATTGATTAAGCTAAAATCCCGGACTTTATAATGCTTCGTATTAATGCTATCGAGCGAAACATAAGTGTTGTATAATGGGTTTTTATTGTCGATATCAACTTTGATGTTGTCAAAAGAATTGTCAAAAGCTGTGATTTTGGGTGACGAAAAATTGAACTTGAAGTCATCAGTATCAGAATCGATATTGCCGCGGAATCTTGTGTTCGAGCCAATTTCGATGCCCGGATAAAAAACTTCTACGACTTTATTGTAGATCGTAAAATCGAATTTAAGATACTGCCCTTTCTTGACCGGATTCCGAGAATAATTCGCGTACAAGCTGCCTGCAGAATTCTCGAGAATCTTCCGCAGCGAATTGATTTGGAATTTGCCAACGATTTTTCCCTGAATAATATCTGGTGATTCAATGGCAATGGTTCTCACATTATCGGCGTCAAAACTCGACTGTAGCGCAAAATCGTCGAAATAATAATTGTCTTTGTTGTTGGCATAGGAAGTATTGAAAAACCGAATATCCCCTTTCATATCGTCTAAAGTGTTGCCCGAAACATTGACTTTAATATCGCCTTTAAACACCGAAATGGAATCTCTTTTTATAAAATTGAGCTTGTGCAAATTCGCATAGTCGATCTTCGTTTCAAAGTTGTACGCGATATCTTTTTTACCCAAACTGATCGCGCCATTGAAATCTAAAAACAAATTCGGATCATTGATGAATAATTTTCCTTTGAAAACGGGATTTGTAAAATTCCCATCAACAATGACTTTCGTATAGTTATAACCGTTGTATTTGAGTTGGTATATATCGCCCGAAAAAGTGGTGTTCAGGTATTTCTGTTTGAAGCCTTTACCGTCAACATCAATATTGAGAGTGACTTTTTCAACATCTTTGCGTCCTAAAAAAGCGCCGACATTAAATTCTTCAAGTATGATATTGCCTTTATATTGGGCGTTGTCGATGTTGTCGATGTTGCTCATGCTCAATTTTGATTGAATGTTACCGAGCGCGGTCGACATGTAGAAATCAGCAATAATGGTTTTAACCGTAATCTCGGCTTTACCACGCAGTTCGAACTGCCCTATTTTTTTAAGTGATGTTGGTAATTTCGTTCCCAAAACGTTCGGCAACAGTCTGATCAGGTTGTCGTAATTCGATGATACTTTTTTGAAATCTCCATTCATAAAAAACGGCTGGCTGCTCGTTCCAAAAAGGTTTTTGAAATTAACGTCGCCCACAATCTGCGTATTCTTGCTGTCGATCAGACTCATCTTGCGCGCCGTCAGATTATTTAAAGTTCCTGTTACATGCGCTTTTAAAGTGAAATTTTGGTTCGCACCCATTTCTTTGTAGAAATACCGAATGTCGTTCGTGGATAAAAACGCTTTGTCGACACGGATGTCAAAATGAACTTTATTATTAAAATCTGTAAAATCTTCGCGCTTGTAATTCAGCGCGGCTTTCCCTTTAAATCTTGAATGCTGGGTCATGATATCGAGATCGTCGAGCAGAATGTTCTTTTTGGTGTACGTGAATTTCGCTGCCAGATTTTTGACGAATAGTCCACGATGATCCTGAAACGACATCTTATCGATATCCGTAGTCACATCGGGTCCGTGAATTTTGAAATGGGTTACCGTTGCATTGAGCCGCGTAAAATCGACATCCTTTGGCACCGCCTTGTTTTCATCCGAAAAAATAAATCGGCTGCTTTCCATATACATCGTATTGGCGTTCAGCAGGAATTTATGCGAAGAAGGTTTGCCGTCGTCGAAAGCAGAAATGAATTTGTCGATGTTCGTATCTTTTTCGCCTTTGTAGGTTTTCATGTTCACGAGCAGCTGATTGACGCGCACCGTTCCGAAAACCAAATCACCCGAAGTGATGGTCTTGAGATCGAGTAGATCCGTATTGATGCGGTTGGCAAAAATTAGGGTGTCTTTGTGGTGGTCTCTAATCAGCACGCGTTTGAGTTTGACTACGCCGAAAGCAGTCACTGCAATTTGATCAATCTGGATGTCGGTTTTGTACTCTTTGTTGAGTCTTTCCGTAACATAGTGCGCGATTTTAGTCTGAACCACCGGCAATGTTAAAGCAATACCAAGCACTAGTATCAATAGTATTAGCAGCAGTATTAATCGAACTATTATTTTCCGTGCTCTTTTTATGAGAATGGGCTTTTATTAAATTTCAAAATCTGTTTATTTTAACGCATGGAAGTCAATTCCATTGATAAAAAAAGGTTATTTTTGGCAGCGCTGTAAAAATAGAATATTTTCAGCGCATTTGGTTCAATATCAATCAAAAATTTGCGGGTATTTATGCATCAAAACGGTGTTTTTATTTTAGCGATTGAAAGCTCTTGCGATGATACAGCAGCGGCTGTACTTCAAAACGATAAAGTATTGTCGAATGTTGTGGCGAATCAGCTTATTCATAAGGAATTTGGCGGTGTCGTTCCTGAACTTGCCTCACGGGCACACCAGCAAAACATCGTTCCAGTTATCGACGCTGCGTTGAAAAAAGCCAATGTCGCTAAAGAACAATTATCCGCGATCGCGTTTACGCAAGGTCCAGGGCTGATGGGTTCGTTGCTTGTTGGGAGTTCATTTGCCAAATCCATGGCAATCGCGCTGCAGATTCCCTTGATTGCCGTGAATCACATGCAGGCGCACATCCTCGCCCATTTTATCGATGAACCGGGTTTTGACAAACCGACTTTTCCGTTTTTAGCGTTGACGATTTCAGGCGGTCATACGCAGATTGTGAAAGTCAACAATTATTTCGATATGGAAATCATTGGCGAAACGACAGACGATGCGGTCGGAGAAGCTTTTGATAAAAGTGCTAAAATACTCGGACTACCATATCCCGGCGGACCATTGGTTGATAAATATGCACAAGAAGGAAATCCAAAAGCGTTTGTTTTTACGAAGCCGAAAGCGCCTAATTTGGACTTTAGTTTTTCGGGATTGAAGACGGCCATATTGTATTTCATTCAAAAACAAATGGCAGAAAACCCCAATTTTATTGAAGAAAATAGGGCCGATATCTGCGCTTCGATTCAACATACAATCATCGAAATTCTGATGGACAAATTAAAAATGGCGGTTAAAGAAACTGGAATCAATCAGATTGCGATTGGTGGTGGTGTTTCAGCGAATTCCGGAATCCGAAGCACTTTGAAGGAAGCAGAAGCCAAGTACGGCTGGAAAACTTACATCCCAAAATTCGAATATACTACTGATAATGCAGCGATGATTGGCATTGTTGGCTATCAGAAATTCTTAAATGAAAATTTCGAAACTTCTGCGGTGGTTTCGAAAGCTAGAACAACCTTTTAAGATGCAGTTATTTTACAATCCCAATATTGGAGAAGACACGATCGACTTTACTTTTGATAAAGAAGAAAGCAAGCACATTGTTAAAGTACTTCGAAAAAAAGATGGCGATATATTATTTGTTACCAATGGATTAGGTTTCTTATTTAAAACTGAAATTGTCTTGGCCATTGATACGAAATGCACTGTAAAAATTGTAGGCGTTGAAAAAGCAGCGGCTCCAAATTTTCATTTACAT
>JANPJB010000064.1:0-12426 GCA_031425295.1 Flavobacterium sp.
CTATTCGCAGTTTGATCACCGTAATTTTGCAATGTTAAGTTTGTATTTCCCATAATGGTGAAATCTCCTTTTACATTGTAAATTTTCGTAGTCGGACTATACTGAGAAGTTCTCTGTGTAAACGGTACTCTGACTTGCGCATTCGTTGTCAATGCCATTCCTAAAAGAAGGAAAATCTGTAAAAAATAACCATAAAACTGGTTATTACTTTTTGAAGTAAAGTATAAATTTTTCATAATGATTTCTGTTTGATTGAGGCAACTATGCACCTTTGTCTATTTTGTAAAAAACGCCAAAATTTGCATTGCTATTTCGGATAAGGTTCGAAATAACGTTTCCAGTAGTTTCAACATTAGATAAGATGTAGATGTATTTTAAATTAGGAAAATTCGAAAACACATTGAGATCTAAAAGTCTATTTAAGTCTGTACTTTGAGATAGTGTGATTGTGACAATTTCAATGGTCTCTTTGGAAACCGCGGCATCCGCAATCGCATTCAATGAACCAGAATTGGTGTACAATGCCGTAGGATTGTCTCCATAGGTCTTTACTTCGCCGGATAGGAAGTATACCGCAGGCTGCACTTCACCCAATAAACGCTCCAAGCGAATCGCATTGGAAATCGTAGCTCTCGAACTTGCTTCTGATGTTCTGAGGTACGCTACGTAGGTTGTCACTTCCATCAGTTGAGAGCCTTGAGGAGCTCTAACATCTTGCGCATTAGCACCAACGCAAAAGAACGCCAATACTATTAATAGTAGTAGTCTTTTCATAAATAAAATTTGGAGTTTTCCAAGCAAAAGAAAATTGCCTGAGCGGTTAACGAATAGATTAGGGACGGTTGTTTCCATAACATTAAATATTAATACATTATTACTGTAGGTTCTGAGTTTTAAATTTTTTTAGCAGATTTGGGGGAAAACCACTTAAAATTATTTTGGGCTAAATTACCTACATATATTTTTTTTCAATCATTTTTTCTACCAATAACCTGAATACTCGTTAAAATGTCATTTTTCGCAAACAAGGGGTTCTTTTTTATAAAATTTGTGCGTTTTTAACATTGACAATTAAAACTTTAGAAAGATACGATGTTAAAATTTTCTTCAGCGTTCAAACGTTTTTCGTGTGGGTTGCACTACATGGATAAGTATAAATAGCCTACTTTATCGGCGCTATTTCCCTTGTCATCCGTATAGTTGATGATATAATAATAAGTGCCTGTCGGCAATTGTTCAGATTCGTTGATTGTAATGCGCCCTTCGGAAATTCCTTTGAAAACTCGAGTAATATTATCATACTGTTTGGTTTTGTATACCAGAATTCCCCAGCGGTTATAAATCTCAACACTGTTGGTTGGGAAGCAAAAAGTTTGGTCAATATTCTCTATGAAAAAGATATCGTTGACGCCATCATTGTTCGGGGTGAAGGCATTGTGAACCAACATACTGCATGCCGGCTGGACGAAACAGTCATTGTCAACATCAATGATCACGTCTAAACTCAGCGTGCAATTCTGATCTGTTTGCGCGTATTTGAAATTGTAACTGCCTGTTGGCGCTTGGTATGGACTGAATATCGAACCGTTCAAGTTTGGCGTTGGCGCTTCAGACGACCAAGTTCCGTTGCTGCTCATACCTTCGGGTAGATAGGTGTTTAGGTCAATATTCAAACTGTAGTCATTATCCAAGTTGCAATCCACATATCCATATCCTGGCGCAGTATCGGACGCCGATTTTACGGAAACATTTTGTAATACATTGGTTTGGTTACCAGCATCATCTGTGAATGTCCAATGCACAATATAGTTTCCGGGAACGGAATAATGCAATTCATCTTGGGTCGTGCCGCGAACTGCGCCTGAGCACAAATCGGTAGCTGTTGGCGCGTCAATTGTGGTTTCGCAATATTTCACAATGTCATGCAACAAGGGCAACTCGGGCGCAGTCGTATCGACGATAGTAATACTGATGTTCGCGATGGCAAAACTCGCACTTTCAATTGGGCTGATTTTATACCGGAGGCTGTAATGACCCGCAGACAAGCCATTGGCAATCGAAATCGTTCCTGTGGCATCGATATTTATATCTGGACTCGAAACATCTTCAATTGTAATGCTGACTTCATTAGCCTGAAATGCATTCCCGTTTAGCGTATCGTTATTCAAAATATTGCCTAAAATGCCTTCAGTTGAACATTGGAATTCATACATGTCATTTTCAGCAATGATTTGGGTCGATGTTACGGTGATGCTTACAGTTGCCTCATCGCATCGGGCATAATCTGTAAGATCACAAATGCGATACGTCAGCGTATAATTTCCAGAAGGTGTTCCAGCTGCCACGACAACCGCACTGCCGTTGAGTGTGATTCCAGTATGCGTTGCGTTTACAAAACTCAGCGTCACCTGCGAATTCAATGCGACATATCCATTAAGAAAATCATTACTCAAGATATTATGTAAAGCAATGCCACCAGTATTCCCATTGGTGATGTTGCCTTGATCGTGATTCGCGGCAATTTCAATGCATTGAGATAATGTAAACGGCATCACACAAGTATCGCCTGCATTTTGTTTTACGGCATAATATTGCGAGCTCTGCCCCGGAACAATTATAAATGCGGTAACATCTGAATATTGAATCGTATTTTTTGAAATAGGAAACGAATTATAAAACAGCGATCCGATCGGGAAATTCGAAATCAATTCGGACAAGGTCACAGTATCAGTAGCGTTGCAGAATGTAAAATTGGGGATCGCAGTGTAACTCTGACAATTTATGCCAACATATTCGGCGCTATCCATGGCAATAGCGAGTGGTCCTTTAATCGGATTGCCGTGACAAGTTCCAGACGTGCTGCTACCCAATACAAACGGGTTTTCGCGCATTGCAACACCGCTAATGGCACCGACACCTTCGGAATAACCATCAATCAATATCGTATTGGCGCAGGCTGTTTGTTTTAAGAGTCTGCAGTCATCCGTGGCGCGCAACGTAAAAGTCAAATTTGCCAACAATATATCAGGATTAATCGGCAGTGGTAGCGTTCCGTAATTCCAAACAATAGCACCATTTTGACCTAAAGTAGGATCATAATATACAGCGTTTGAGGGCAACGGCGTGGCGTTGTAAAGTAAAGATGCTGTGGCGCTTCCCTCGACATAAGTAGTATTATAAGGTATCGGGACCGTAATCCTGTAGCCGTTGATCGCCTCGCTCTCGGTATTTTTGACCGACACATTAAATTTCATCTCTTGTGTAGGCAATGCCGTGAACGGAGCTGCCGCAGAAAGATGATTGATTTCGGTAACCGAAATTGTGTTCTCAACCTTTGGCATGTAAGAATCAACCGCTAAAGCGATTGCAAATATCGCATAAGTATCTGAAGTGGTTCCGTATTTAAAATTGGTGGTCGACTGGTTGTTTCCAATAACGTTATTATTGTCATTGGGGATGTCAAACAAAGCAATATCGATTCCCGTATTGTTTACTAAATTTGGGTTTCGAATAAGTCCGCCATTGTTAATCGAAGAATTGAAGAAGTTGTAAACGTTGTTCTGCGAATGCTGAAGATCTAAAAAACCAAGATCGCTGCTTCTTTGGATTTGAAAGTAATCGCCGCTTAAACTCACGTCGCCTTCACTAGCCATGATTCCTAATTTAACACCCACGTTTCCTGTTTGGAGTGTATGAAATCCCTGTACTTCTAGATTATAACCGTTGTTGTTCGAATTCAATACAAAAGCATGACCATCAAATAGCGAAATATCACGATGCTTTAGTTGTGGATTCTCATAGATAACGACTAGGCCCCAACCACCGGAATAGCCTGTGCCTCCGCCGTTTCCTTCCACGAGAGCAATGTCAGCCGCAAAGTAACTGCCAATGCCGTTCCGGCGCACATAATCGGTGACTTCAGTATAGGCCGAATAGATGTAAGCGTCGGCGCTGTTGGGATAATAGATTGCATCTTCCTTGGCAATAAATTCGGAATATGTGTTTGCGCTCGGACCTTTCAATAAGATTTTCCGTTTGCTGAAGTTTTTATTGACAGCCTCACCGTTGATCATTTTGGTAAGTGAAAATTCGTTGCTGCTATTGGCACTATTATCGGCTGCGCTTTTACCCGTCCAATACAGTCCGGCAAATACTACATTCGTGCACGTTGGCAAAGCGCCATTTTCCGATGAATATGTCAAATCGGCTGACGAAGAGTTCCATGTTGATGGGTCATTGTCGATGTCGACATACCGCATCAAGTTGTTGTTATTGTTGGTTTCAGTCTCGTAATTGAGTAATGTGAGATTGGTATTTCCAATGAATGTAAAGTCACCATTGAGACTGTACACTTTCTTTGAAGGCGTATATTGCGACGTTCTGACTTCATAAGGAACCCGAACCTGGGCAATACCGCTAAGCACATTCATAAACAGCACGACCCAGACTATGGCAAGCCAAAGGAGGCATTTTTCGATGCTGTATTTTGAGTTGATGCTTTTCAATGTATTGTTTTTTGACATTCAAAACTATTCTTTCTATCAGTAGAAACCAAGAAAAATATCGATAAAATACACAAAACATCGTTAAAAAGCATTAATACTATTATAAATAAAGAATTGTATTACAATAAATCGATTTGCAATATTGCGTAAAAATCTAAATTGAACGAATTGCAATTTTCATTTTGCACCGATAATTTGTTTTTAAATCGATGAAAAGAACATTTAAAATCTGTAAATTGTAACCTTTAAAATTATTGCAATGAAAAATCTTATTATCATCCGTCATGCCAAATCCAGTTGGAACGCGCCCCTCAATGATATCGACCGGCCATTGGAGCAGCGAGGCATTAAAGACGCCCATCTTGTAGCGATGAATAGCCTCGAATTTCTACCGTCAAAATTTCAAATTTTCAGCAGCAATGCAAAGCGCGCTTCAGAAACGGCAATGATTTTCGCACAAACTTTTTCCTATCCGGTGGAAAACATCGCTTTTCAACCCGAGCTATACACTTTCGATGAGACGAAACTTGAAAAAATTATCAAGTCGTTTGACAATAATTACGATAATGTTATTCTTTTTGGACATAATGAAGCAATTACAAATTTTGTTAATAAATTTGGAGACATTTTTATCGATAACGTGTCCACATCGGGATTGGTTTTTCTTCAATTCAACACCGACGAGTGGCAAAACATTCATAGCGGTAAAACACTAAAAGTCCTATTCCCAAAAGATTTAAAATAAATTTATGTCAGATAACAAGTATATCGATAGAGAGAAAAGTTGGTTAGCCTTTAACGCAAGAGTATTACAGGAAGCTGGTGACGATGCGGTTCCGTTATTAGACAGGCTCCGTTTTTTAGGAATTTTTTCGAACAATTTAGATGAATTTTTCAGGGTTCGTTTCGCAGCAATCCGCCGTTTAAGCTTGTCCGGAATCTCAGGTGAAAAGCTACTTGGTGGCGTCAGTGCCGAACAATTACTCAAAGAAATTACACAAATCGTCATCCAACAGCAATCAGAAAGCCTTCGCATCTTAAGCATTATCGAGAAGAAACTCGAGGCCGAGAATATCTTCATGATCAATGAAAATGAAATCACAGAAGAGCACAAAGATTTCATCAAAGATTTCTTTATTCAGAAAGTAAGCCCGGCACTGGTGACCATTATTTTGAACGATTTGGCTGAATTCCCTTTGCTCAAAGACACTTCAGGATATTTGGCAGTGAAATTGGTGATGAACAAACTAGCGCCAAAAAAATCAATTCTAGACATCGTAAAAGCCAAGAAAGAAACCACGTATGCCGTCATAGAAATTCCGAAAACGCTAAACCGTTTTGTCGTACTACCACAAAAAGATGGGAAGAATTATATCATTTTTCTGGACGACGTGATCCGACACAACCTGCATAGCATTTTCAGTATATTCGACTATGAAAGCATCTCGGCGCACATGATAAAAATCACGCGTGATGCGCAGCTTGAGATCGACAGCGATTTGAGCAAAAGTATGATGGAAAAAATCGCAACCAGTGTCAAAGACCGCAGAATCGGAGAGCCCGTGCGTTTTGTTTACGATCAGCAAATCGGAAAAGATACGTTGAAATTCTTCTTATCTAAAATGCACATTGACCAAAGCGATAGTATCATTCCCGGCGGCAGATACCACAATCGTCGCGATTATATGAATTTCCCAAACCTGGGAAGGTTCGACCTGCTATACAAAACCAATGAGCCATTACCAGTTTCCGATCTAAGCCTCGAAGGCAGCATGCTCGAAAAAATCAGTAAGAAGGATTACCTAATCAATGCGCCCTACCAATCCTTTTCGTATTTAATAAAATTCCTAAGGGAAGCCGCATTAGATCCCAAAGTGACGACAATCAAAATCACGCTGTATCGTTTGGCGAAGAATTCCCAAATCATCAGTTCACTCATCAATGCCGCGAAAAATGGAAAGAAAGTAACCGTTCAGATTGAACTTCAAGCGCGTTTCGACGAAGCGAGCAACATTTCCTACGCCGAACAAATGCAAACCGAAGGCATCAATCTGATTTTTGGAATCAAAGGCCTCAAAGTGCACAGCAAAGTCTGCGTCATCGAAAGAATTCAGGATGGAAAACTAAAGCGATACGGCCTCGTATCCACAGGAAACTTCAACGAATCTACAGCAAAAGTATATACCGACGTGACCTTATTCACGAGCCACGATCAAATTCTAAAAGACATCAACAAAATTTTCGATTTCTTCGACGTGAATTTCCGCGTTTATCGCTATAAGCATTTAATCGTATCACCGCACTATACGAGGTCGCGATTGTATAAACTCATCGATCGTGAAATTTTCAATGCGAAAATCGGCAGTGAAGCATTTATCAAACTCAAAATGAACAGCCTTTCGGATTTCGAAATGATCGACAGATTATACGAAGCAAGCCGCGCGGGTGTTAAGATTCAGTTGCAGATTCGCGGTATCTGTTCGCTAATACCGGGTGTCAAAGGCATGAGCGAAAATATCGAAGCCATTAGTATCGTCGATAATTATCTTGAGCACATACGGGTTTTCATTTTTGGTAACAAAGGTGAGCCCGATGTATACATTTCATCCGCCGATTTTATGACACGAAATCTAGACGGCAGGGTAGAGGTGACTTGTCCGATATACGACCCCGACATCAAACAGGAATTGATCGATGTCTTCAATATCGGATGGAGAGGAAATGTAAAAGCGCGTTTCCATTCTGCGAATCTCGACAATAAATACCGTGTACGTGGACAAGATCCTGTGTTCCGCGCGCAACTTGAAACGTATAATTATTATCACAAAAAGTACATCGCGTCGAGCGAAGAAGCCCAATTGATACAATCTAAAAATACCCAAACTACCTAAATGATCACCATAAAAAAATATGCTGCAATTGATATCGGTTCGAATGCCATGCGGTTGCTTGTTATGAATATTGTCGAAGAAAAGGGACAACCAACACAATTTAGTAAAAGCGCTTTGGTTCGGCTGCCAATCCGTTTGGGACAAGATGCGTTTACGATGGGTGAAATTTCAGACGAAAATATCGGGCGTATGGTCGATGCGATGAAAGCGTACAAACTGCTGATGAAAATTCACAAAGTCGAAAGATATACCGCGCTCGCCACTTCTGCAATGCGTGAAGCTGAAAACCGAGAAGATGTAATTCGAATTATAGCAGAACAAGCCGATGTAAAAATCGACATCATCGACGGAAAAACCGAAGCCGCAATTATCGCTTCAACCGATCTGCATCATCTGCTGCAAACCGAGAATACTTATTTATATGTTGATGTTGGAGGCGGAAGCACCGAATTTTCTTTGTTTTCGGATGCCAAAATGGTGGCTTCAAGATCGTTTAAAATCGGAACCGTTCGTTTGCTAAACGAAATGGTCAACGAGGTTGTTTGGAATGAAATCGAAAAATGGATCAAAATCCATACAAACGAATTCGAAAATGTGATTTTAATCGGATCGGGCGGAAATATCAACAAATTGTTCAAAATGTCGGGCAAGCAACAAGACAAACCATTGTCTTATCTCTATGTCAACAAACGCTATAATTTCCTAAACGCGCTCACTTATGATCAACGTGTTTCTGAATTGGGATTGAATCCAGACCGTGCTGACGTTATTGTACTCGCTACAAAAATCTACTTAAATGCAATGAAATGGAGCGGTGCTAAGAAAATCTTCGTTCCAAAAATCGGATTGTCCGACGGAATTATCAAAGCGATGTATTACGGGAAAATTTAATCAACCGCAAGGTTCGCAAAGATTTACGAGAAGCGCGCAAAAGCTTTGATGTTGGTTAAAATTTCATAGCGCGGTTTACATTTTCGTAGCGTTAATGCGGCTCGTTCCCGATAAAAGAATTGAAAAAGTCATTGAATAGACTCAGCATGAACATTGATTCTACCTTCTCACTTAAATGTAACGGAAACTGTTAAAAATCCAAGGATTATATAAAAATTAGTATCCAATGATATAAGCCACTGCTGGTTGTAGCCCCTAGCTTTGTATAAAAAAATCATGGAAGATAATCTTTCGTTACTTGTACATACTTTGGTGAAGTCGAAGAATATCATTGAAAGAATTGAGATTTCCAAAATGATTTTCGACTTACTAGATTCGTCAATGATCGATTTTGATAAAAACGAATTGGCGCTCCGACAACTTTTCATAACCCATTTGAAAGTTTGTGCGGTTTGTCCGAATACTTTTCAAAGTATATTGGTCACCAAAATCGCGCATTTCTACGACAGGAAGTATATTCGACTTTTGAAGTTGTCTAGTTAAACTTAAATTGAAAAAGTGTTTTTCATAGCATTCAACTAACTGATATCCAGTCCAAAAGTATTGCGCAGGACTTCAATGGCCGGATTAATTTCATGCAATCGGTTGTAACGATCCTGATTGTTGTAATTTTTTTTGGTTTCCATGGTTTCATTCACCAAGACTTCAATCGTGATATCATGGTTGTGCAGATGCCCTTTGAGGTAACCCAATAAGCCATTTTTTTCCGTTTCAAAATCAATTTTTGAACCTTCATTCGGCAGTTCAAGGGTGATTGTCGTTCCTTTCAAAACAGGATCATTAATCAGCAACAGCGACTCCATAATCTTAAATCCTTTGTCGCCCAACTTCTGTGCGTATTTATTCCAATGCAACAGCATGTCGGTCTCGGTGAATGCTTCGGTTGGAAATTGAACAGTTTCCCGAACAATTGATTTATTGGATTCCTGCAATTCCCGCTTAGCACGAATGCTTGCCAAAGAAAGCGCGGATATTTTAGGTTCGTTTTCGGAAATAGGTTTTGGAATATTGGGCGTCGGAACAGTTTCTTTCTGCACGGTCTCAATTGGGATTTCAGCAGTTGGAATAGCGATAATCTCAATTACTTCCGGTGCTTCAACGGCTAACTCTAAAACCCTTCCGTAAAAATATTTTGGGGGAATTATATAGCCGTCAACTTTTTTTTTTCTCCATCAAAAGTGATAGAGGCAAGCTGCATCAGGCAGAGTTCAACAAGCAAGCGCTGGTTTTGTGAAACTTTGAATTTTAAATCGCAGTCGTTTGCCAAATCAATCCCTCGAAGCAGAAATTCCTGTGACGATTTTTGCGATTGCTCCGCGTATAACTTTTGAACATGCTCGCCGACTTCCAGCAGTGACAAGGTTGCGGGAGTTTTACTAACCAATAAATCCCTGAAATGCGAGGCCAATCCGGCAATGAAATGATGCCCGTCGAACCCTTTCGAAAGAATATCGTTGTATTCCATCAACAAATCCGGAATCTTATTCTGAAGAATCAAATCCGTAACGGTAATATACGTTTCGTAATCGAGTACACTGAGGTTTTCGGTTACGGCTTGTCTTGTGAGATTGTTGCCACAATAGGAAACGACACGGTCAAAAATCGATAAAGCATCCCGCATCGCACCATCTGCTTTTTGGGCAATGATGTGCAATGCATCATCTTCGAAATTGACGCCTTGACTTTGTGCGACGTCGGCAAGATGGGCTTTAGCGTCTTTAACGGTAATGCGCTTGAAATCAAAAATCTGACAACGCGAGAGAATTGTTGGGATGATCTTATGTTTTTCAGTAGTCGCTAAAATGAATATGGCGTGTTTCGGCGGTTCCTCAAGTGTTTTCAAAAAGGCGTTGAAAGCGGCTGAAGACAGCATGTGAACCTCGTCAATAATATACACTTTGAACTGCCCGGTTTGCGGTGGAATCCGAACCTGATCGATCAAGTTTCGGATATCGTCAACTGAATTGTTCGAAGCAGCGTCGAGTTCAAACACATTGAATGCGAAATCCTCATTCGGATCGTCATAACCCGGCTGGTTGATTTTGCGTGCTAGTATTCTCGCGCAAGTGGTTTTTCCAACACCTCTGGGTCCGGTAAACAATAGGGCCGAAGCGAGGTGGTTCGTTTCTATGGCATTCAGTAAAGTATTCGTAATGGCTTGCTGCCCGACAACATCCTTAAATGTTTGCGGACGGTATTTGCGCGCCGATACTACAAATTGTTCCATCGTTTTTTCTTGGAGAACAAATATAGTTTTTTTATTGGTTCGGAAATTTGGTTATTTGGGGTTTTAGGGAAAAGTTTTCCACAAGATAATTTAAGATTTTAGCTGGCTTATTTTAAAATTATCCGACCATTCAAATCTAAAATCAATAAGCTAACAATAAACTTCTGCAATCGTTTCGTTTTCGAGCAATTCAATCAAAGCCATTTCTTCGGGATGCAACTGCGAATCGTTGTAAACTGGCTTATACTTCCAAACCGAGCCGTTTTCGAACGATGCAATGACGGTCGGATGCACGTAGTATTTTTTGCAGACCGTGCGTGTATTGCCGAGTTTGGCGGCGACTTCATCAAGCACCATAACGATTTTGTGCTTGCAGTCGGTTTGGGTCTGCGGCGCCTCAAGTTTTTGGAAAGCTTTCAAAGCATTGATGCTTCCCGCCCAAGAACGAAATTCTTTTGCGGTAAAATCTTGCTGTGTGATGGTTTTGAGATAATTATTAATGTCGGCAGAACCAATACTGTGGTGGTTTCCCAAATCGTCGAAATACTGGAACAGATCCTGACCCGGAATGTCCTTGCATTTTTTTACAAGGTTCGCGAGCTTTTTACTGTTGATGCTGATTTTATGTTTAACACCTTTTTTGCCCGTGAAATCAAAGTAAACTTTGCTGCCGCTAAAATCGACGTGTTCGTCCTGCATGGTAGAGAGCCCGAAGGATCCGTATAATTTTTTGTAAGCTTCATTACCGATTCGGATATTGGTGAGTTCAATCAGTTTTACTACGAGTGCCACGACTTTTTCATAAGGCAATCCCTTTTTGTTGAGATCGGTTTCTACCTGCTCGCGAATCGCCGGTAGTGCCTTGGCGAAACTACGCAAGTGATAGAATTTGGACTGGTTGCGGATTTTATTCCATTGCGCATGATAACGGTACTGCTTTCTGCCTTTACCGTCGATTCCTGTCGCCTGGAGATGTCCGTTGTCGTGGGGGGCGATCCAAACGTTTTCCCAGGCTGGAGGAATGACTAATTTAGTGATGCGCGCTAAAACATTTTTATCGCGTACTTTCTTTTTATTTTCATCGGTGTAATAGAAACCGTCATCGATTTTGACGCGGTAATAGCCCACATTCACATTGATCGAATATCGAAGACCAACAGCTTTAGCGGTAACCACGGGATTACGTCCTATTTTTTCGAGTTTTGATTGCAGCCGGTTCACCCTAATAAGGTTCAATGGTTTTTTCAGATCTTCCTTTAATACTCAAATCGTTTAATACTATGGCGGCACTATTATCCGTAAAAGCTGCTAAACCAGCTACGAAAACACCTTTTTCGCCAGAAGTAACCGATTTGATTCCGAAAACCATGACTTCATCGCCGGGATCGCTATCACCTTCATAACGATACACATGAACGATTTCGAAATCATTCGGATTATTGATGATGCGATTTTCCTGAATGTTGAAATCCACTGTAAAGCCTTTTTCCCCGAGTTCTTCAAGCGCTTTTGAGGCAGTCGCGTAGTGATACATTTGCGTGTCCATAATCTATACTTTTTGTTTATTATTAATAAATTTAAAATTACTTTTTTTGACTGCCGGCTGTCTTATACGATTAACAGCGAATGTTATAGAATTTAACGCGAAGCGCACCACAAATTATCGTAAGTTTGCGCCGCAGACCGCCTTATCGCCGCGATTTATCGGGGAGGAAAGTCCGGACACCATAGAGAAGCATAGCGGGTAACGCCCGTCCGTCGAGAGATGAGGACAAGTGCAACAGAAAGTATGTACAGGTTAAGCTGTAGTGAAACCAGGTAAACTCTATGCGGTGAAATTTCAAGTATATCG
>JANPJB010000065.1:0-21594 GCA_031425295.1 Flavobacterium sp.
GCTTCCGGTGTCACGACATTAAAAAACATAAACGGACCGGTTCCGTTCGGGATGCGTCCGTAGGATATATTTTGCAGCATCGCCGGCGTGGTAACGGTATTTAAAGTGACTCCAGCATCGTTGGTAATGGTAATCGTTTCTATCGTAGAACTCAATTTGAAATTGGTATGCAGCGGGCTTCCGGCAATAGCGCGGTCCTTATCAGAGCACCAGATTAGTAAGTATTGTCCGGCACCAATAGATACATTAGGGAAAGTCCATTTAAATGGCAATGCAACATCATCAGTCAATCCGAAATCTAATAGATTTACAGCAGTGACACCGTTGTTTCGGATTTCTATCCAGTCTTGGTAGGAACCATCTTCGTCTTGATTGATATTCGAGTTGGAAGTAACTACTTCATTAATTACAATGCTCTGACTTGCAGTGATTTGGAACAAGAACAAAAAAAGCATAGTGATAAAAAAAGGGGATTTTTTTTTCATGACTTTTTTAAAGTGTTGATTAATAAGGTGGTGAAATTATATAAATGTAAAGAAATAGTTATATTTTATCGGTAGATAGCTTAAATTGTCTGTGAAGTGCAGGAATTAATTCAATCTTAAGTGTAGTTTTTGTGCGTTAAAGAAATATTCATAAGGTTTTAAAAAAAAAGTTACGGTTATAAATTGCATCATAGGCTATGCACGAGCATAGTTTTAAAGCTTTAATTGTTAGTATTAAAGAAGTACTTTGTAAAAAAAAAACATATTTTTGTTACCGATTAATAAATTAAGCTTCCAGACCGTTATTTTGATAAAAACCATAGTAAACAATACTGCAAAACATCTTTCGTTGGCCATCATTGTTTTAGGAGCGGGTTGTTTTTTTCTATCGAATATTTTGTTGAAAGAAGTACTCAACGAAGCGCAATATGGGCAGTATTCTATTGTAATCACGTATTTCACGGTGATTTTCATTTTTGGGCTTTTAGGTCTAGAACAGATTTTTCTCAGGTATTCAAATTTTGTGCATGCCAATACAATTGCAACCCAAAAATTTCAAGTAAGTCTTGTTGTAAAAACGATAACAGTAACCTCAGCGTTGGGCACCGTTTTTTTTAGTTTTTATTTTAAAGAACAATTCCATGTCAATCCGATATTACTATACTTGTCAAGCGTGAGCATGGTAGCTTTATTA
Source organism: Flavobacterium sp. (assembly GCA_031425295.1). GTDB lineage: Bacteria > Bacteroidota > Bacteroidia > Flavobacteriales > Flavobacteriaceae > Flavobacterium. The sequence goes on from JANPJB010000065.1 coordinate 1,180, forward strand.
TATTTGTTTACCATTTTCAGGTTGAATTCAAATTTTGTTTTTGCGCAGTTTGTTTCCAATTTTTGGAGGATAATTCTTTTATTGCTGGCGGTGGTTGTATTTTTACTTAAAATATCGGACCTAAATTTACTGCTTAATTTGATTATGCTCGGAATGATTTTTTCATTTCTGTTTGCCCTTATTGTTTTTGTCAAAAAAATCCGTTTTGTTTACAATGAAGACCATTCTTCAAAAGATATCATGAAGACCTCATATCAGTTTTTTATTTCGATAGCCACATTTTCGCTGTTGACGTTTGGCGATCGTTTTGTGATACAAAGCAAATTTGGGTTTGAGGAATTTGGGAATTACTTCTATTTGACCAACTTCTTTTTGGCGCCATTCTCGATTCTTCAAAATTATATAGGATTCAAGCAACTGATATTTTTTAAAAGGAATTTTACGATTGCAGCATTTAATGCATTTAACAAAAAAGTAATATACTTTGGGACCTTATTGGCTATTGTGTTATTTATAATTCCGATTGCGTTGAAGTATTTTAAGGTACTCAATTTCAATTTCAATCAATATACTGTTGTTATTATCCTATTGCTTATCCTGGGAATTGTTCGTTTATATTCGTCATCAATCACTTCTGCCTTTGAGGCGAAGACCAATGTCGATTCTCTTAAAAAAGCCAATCTGCTCTTTATCATGACCTCATTTATTATCATAATATTTGCGGTAATGATTTTCAATATTCTTGAGTTGATCATTGGAACGGTGATATTGATTTGGCTTATCCGCACTTTGGTCTATAAGCACATATTGTTGAAACAAGTAGAAAAAGATTTCGAGTGATCAAAATAAATTAAACGCAATGAAGCCATGAATGATTTAAAAAAAACTTACACAACAATTTTTTTTATAGGCTGGTTTTTTTTCCCATTTAATGATTTTAAGGGCTATGAGGTACTTGGCGAATTTAAAAACGAATCAGGAGCATATTTTTTTCTGTTAGGTTTTTTTGTTTTTGTAGTTGATTGTTTGAGAAAAGGTAGGGTTAGTATTCCATATAAAAGCCCAATCTTTCAAGCCCTATCTGTTTTTTTAATTTGGTGTATTATAACCATAATACTAAATTTCAGTGCCGTTTCAGACAGTTATTTTAAGCATACTGGAGGCATTTATCGATTTATCCGCCAGTATATATCGCTTATGATTTCGACGCTGGTACTTGTGCTTTATTTTTGGAATGTAATTTTAAACTGGACAATTCCCCAAATACTGTATAAAATTAGAAAGCTATTATTGTATTGCCTGATTTTTGTTTTTGTGTATGGATTTTTTGAAACACTGGTTGTTGTTTTTCATTTTTTTCCGGCACGATATGTCCTTGATGCATTTGCTTATTTTCCCTTTTTGGACGCAAATTATCTTCCAGGTGGACGCATTTCTTCAGTAACTTATGAATCGCCTTCCTTAGGGAATTATCTAATTACAGTTTCAGCTTGGATGTTCAGTTATATTTTTACCGAAAAAAATAGATACCGTTATATTCCAACTTTAATGGTATTGTTCCTGACTTTTTTCTCAGGGTCAAGAACCGCGCTAGTTAATATTTCACTTCAGTTTATAATATTGGTTTCGGTGATGTATTCAATGAAGGAGTATAAAAAAAAGGTAACAACAGGTTTTGTGTATGTTGTAATTTTTTCAGGAATTTTATTAGTTGCTAATGGAAATAAAATTATTAAAGCTGTAAATGAAAAAGTTGAAAGTCTAAATTTTAAAGGGAATTTGACAAAAAGCATATCCAATCAATCCCGATTTGGAATGCAGTATGCTTCAATACAGGTTTTTAAAGAGCATCCTATTGTTGGGGTTGGGTTTGGACAAGAAACTTATTACAAAAGGTTCCATTATCCGAAATGGGCAACAAAAAATAATTATGAGTTTCCTATGCATTATGAAAATAAGAATGAAAGATCATTTCCAACATCTTACAATATTTATACAAGGCTATTGGCTGAAACCGGCATCATTGGCGTCTTAATTTTTCTGTATTTTATTTATTTGTGTCTACTGAATTCAAGAAAGGTCTGGAAAGAAAGTCAAGATGAAAAGAAAATACTCGGCTTTATAGTAATGCTGTCATTTCTTGGGTTTAGTTTGAACTGGCTTCAAACGGATTTTTTTAGACAATATGGTTATTGGATGTGCATGGTAATTTTAATAAAACTTATGGCAGATCGAACGGATAAAGTTCAGGTTACTGAAGGGTTAAAACTGCAAAAGGATTAGTTTTTTTTCAAAATCCTTTTCATAGAATCTAATAGTCCTCGGGAAACAAAGATCAACGGAATATTCCGAAGCAGGCCATAAATGGGATAGAAGCCAAAATAAAAATTATCCATAATGATACGCAATCGACTGATTACTTGCCCTCTTCGATGCATTGAGGAGATTCCTTTCTCATTGATGGTATAAAAAATTAATGCTTCAGGGTAGTTTTCTACTTTATATTGTCTCATGATTTTAAATGCGAAAGCATAGTCTTCAGCCCATTTGTTTGCCTCGGGATAAAAACCGACAGTCTGCAGTACTTCTGTCCTGAAGAACAACGTGGCATGGGCGAACATCGAATTGATGTACATTTTTTTTCGGATTTCAGTATCTGATTGTGGATATTTCAGCGTATACAGAAAGTTTCCTTTGCTATCAATACAATCACACCAAGAACCAACCAAGCCGACATCATCATTTTTCTCTAAGTGTTCAAATTGTTTTGAAAACCGGTTTTCTTTATTGAGATCGTCAGAATCCATAGCGCCAACATATTTGTATGGCAACTTTGAAATAATTCCCAAACCATGATTTCTGGCTTTTTCAGACCCCATGTTTTTTTCCAAAAGTTCAAGAATAAGTTTTCCACCTTTGTATATAGATTGTAGTTCTTCCTGATTGGGTCTGATTTTGCTTCCGTCATCAATAACTAGAATGTGAACAGGAATAGTTTCATTTACAGACTGCAGGGCTTTTTTGAGCCTTTCGTTATCATTATAATGCGCTAAGAGCACGATTATTTTACTTTCTGCATCAGGCGAAAAATTCATAGAGGCTGTTTTGTTATGATTGCGAATTGTTTAAGTCAGGCGAAATTTCGAAAAAACGACTCAATGAATGTTTGGTTCGGAATTGCTTACGGTTTTATATTCCAAGTTCGGAAGAATTTCCCCGGCAATAATCAATTGGTCTAAAGTAGCCTGCGGAACATTTTGTAAGATATGGTTTTCACCGTTTTCAACAGATTTAAGGTAATCGTTTGTTGCGGCTTCGGATCTAGTTTTCCAGATGTAACCATCCTTGATCACGAACCACTCTCCGGTGGTAGACATGACGACTTTCCCCTCTAAATAATCTAAATCATTAAGTGAATCTTTGGCGGTAAGTTGCTTAGATTGTGTTGATGATTTTTTGTTATTACAAGAAAAATTCATCACGAGTAGTAAAAAAAGGACCAATAATTTCAATTTCATTTTCGGATTTATTTTAAAACGGATGCGTATTTAACATACCGACAAATATCGTTATTTCATTTTTAAATGGCAATAAATAATAATTTAATTAATGTGGACAAGGTTTTAAAAGGGATTAGTATTTTCGCGTAAAATTTAAATGAAATCCTGTTTTAAAAGTATAAATTTGTGCAAGAATTGACAATTATAAACCACATTTTTTTTAACAAACCCTTATTATATGAATGCTAACACAACAATAAACAAGGTTTTTGATTATTTGTTTTGTTTATTGATTATTCTGCTTCCGCTTTCGTTCGCATACCCTAATATCATACTGTTATTACTGATTTTAATTTTTGTGTTCGATTATAAAAACACCAAAAAAATTGATCTTACACCGCTTAAAAAACCAGGCGTTATTTTAGCCTGGAGCTTGGTTCTATATTGGTACATAAAGGATATTCTCACCGGACATTTATTAGATAACAAGCACTCCCTTTTTGTATTGATTCTTGTATTGCCGCTGTTGTTTTTAAAAATACAAAACACGACAAGGATTTTAGTTGCCTTCATTATTTCTGGTTTCATCATTGCTGTGAATGCTTCGATCGGACTTGTAGAATATTATAATGTTAATCACCAACTGCTTCCTTTTGAAGGCACTATTATCAATCAAATTTTGAAAATGGAAAGACCGTATCTAGGTTTTGTCTGTTTAATAGCTATAATATCATCGTTGCATCTTGCGTTTAACTATAAAAAATACGCGCTGTTATTGTATGCTTATGCCTTATTGATGGGCACTTTTATTTTTATCATCTCAGCCCGCATATCATCGATTTCGCTTATCATAATTCTCTTATTATATTTAAGCGTTTATTTAAAAACGAGTTTAAAGCACAAGCTTACTTTTGGCGTCATTGCTTTGATTGCCATTGTAACTGTTGTGGCAATGAATAAAAATTTAAAGGAACGGCTTTACCTCAGCGGAGATGCCACAGCAGGGTTTTCAAAATTAAAATCATACGAACCCCGATTAGTAATTTGGTCCTGTGCATATCAAATTATCGAAAGTTCAGATTTCAATCATTGGTTTGGAATCGATTCGGAGGAAAAAATTGAAGACCTATTGGCCTTGGGCTATGATAAGAAACTGACGAACAAGTATCGGGCGCAGTACTATATTGATGTAAAGCTTAATACACACAACCAATTTATAGGCACGTATTTGAATTCAGGAATTATAGGGTTATTATTGTTGTTGGGGTCTATTATTTTTCAATTTATTTCTTGTCGAAAAGATTTCATTAAGACGGCAATGATGGTGTCGCTAATTTTATTTTTATTGGTAGAAAATGTGCTATACAGACAAATTGGCGTTTATCTGTTTGCCATCATTATTGCGATAACGGGTATAACCTCTAACTTTTCTAAGAAAGAAATTACGACACCGACAAAAGAGGATTAAACCAAAGAGACTTGTTTGTATCTCGAAAATAAACGTTTGAAATTCTTTCTTTCATCAAATAAAAGCTTGCACTTTTCCATGGCTTTTTGTCCGAAAAGGTTTCTTGTGCTTTCATCCTTCAAAATTTCAAAATATGCTTCAAGTTCACCGATGTCATCAAAAAGAAACCCAGTCTCATTATGACTAACGACATCTTTGTTTCCGATGACATTCGTAGCGATCACGGGTTTTTGCAGCGACATTGCTTCTAAAACAGCAATCGGTAATCCTTCCCAAAGCGAGGTTTGAATATAGATGTCAAGATTATTAAATTCTTTTAATAGTATTTTTCGATCGTCAATCCATCCTGTTACTTTTATGTTTGGTGCTGTGATCAGGTGTTTTAACTCACCGAATCCAATCCAAACAAATTGATATTGCGGAAATTTTAGCGCAATAGTATTGAAAAGTTCAGGGTTTCTTGCGTAGGTAATTCTTCCAACAATACCGATGGTTAAAATAGTGTTTTTGTTTTCCTTAAAACCTTGCCGGACTTCTTCAATATCAATTCCGTTTCTTACCAAAGAAGATTTGCCTATTTTGCAGGCAATTCCATATTCAGTATCGCCACAAGCAATCGTTTCTCCTTTAAATATGGATTGAAAACTTTTTTCAATCATCCAATATAATTTTTTCTTAGTCTCAGAAATATCTGTCCTTAGAAAAGAATAGCCATGTGGACTATAATATAATAATTTCTTTTTAAATAAGAAAAACTTCGCCGCACGACCAAGAACTCCTGCTTTTGAAGAATGTAAGTGAATAACATCGGGATTTATTTTCCGCAGTAGTAATATGATTTTAAACAAGGATTTTAGATCTCTAAAAAAAGAGATTTCCCTTGTCATATCGATGCGAATTAGTTCGGTTGCTTCAGGGAAATCTTCGCGGATTGCTTTTTCATTCGTTTCTTTACGGTCAGCACTATAAATGATGTAGGTTTTAAAACTTCCGTCTTTTTCAGAATGATGACTCAACTGTCTTAAGTAACTATATACGCCGCCAATAAAGGTTTCTGAAATATGAAGTATTTTTAGTTTTTCCATGGACACAAATGTATTAATTTTGCAATTAAATCTTCAGAATGAAAACAGCTTTTTTATTTGGCGGTTCAGGCTATATAGGCTACTATATTATTACCCGATTTTTAGAACTTAATAAGTTCGAATCATATGTTATTTATGATATCAATTCACCACAATATTTCGAAAGATTACCGGATAAAGTAAAGTTTATAAAATGCGATGTAAAGAATCCAATTCCTGATTTTGAAAAGGAAATAAACGGCCCGGAATCCTGGGTTTTTAATTTGGCGGCTATTCACAGAGAACCTGGTCATGAACCTCATGAATACTTCGAAACCAACATTAATGGCGCGAAGAATATTAATGCTTTTACAGAAAAAATAGGTGTTTTAAATACTTTTTTCATCAGCAGTATCGCTCCTTACGGAAAATCAGTAGAAATTCGTACAGAAGATTCTATACCAAATCCCGAAACCCCATACGGAGTTTCAAAATGGGAAGCTGAAATTATCCATAAAAACTGGAAAAATACAAATCCCGATAAAAGACTTATCATTGTAAGACCGAGCGTGATATACGGACCAAAAGATAGTGGCAATATTTATAGAATGATAAAGGCCTTGAGAAAAGGCGTTTTTGTACTCCCGAATGGCGGAAATGTTATTAAAGCTTATGGTTATGTATATGGTTTGGTCGACAGTATGTTGTTTACCATGGAAAAACCGAATCGCGAATTAATTTATAATTATGCAGAATATCCTTTATTAAATTTGAAGGAAATGACACATGAAATAAAAAAGGAATTTAATTATACAAAACGCACATTAAGTCTACCCGTTGAGTTGCTTGCATTTATTGCCAGCGGACTTCAAGGCGTTAATAAAATATTGGCTAAAAAATCTGATATTCATCCTGTAAGGGTTAGAAAAGCAGGATTTCCTACAAACATAAAGCCACAATATTTAATTGACAATCATTTTGAATTCAAATACACATTCTCAAAATCACTTCAACATTGGAAATCTGTAGCACCAGATGACTTTATATAATTCCTACAAAATATTTATTAAAAAAAGACGTTAATCATTGAAACTGTATTTGCTTTTAATTTAATAAGCTAAAAACAGATTCTATTTTAAAACAATCTTGATAATTTTGTTTTTGAGAACCGCGAAAAAAGAATATTAAGAATAAAAAAAAATGATAACTTGCGCCGCATTAGAAACAGATTTTAAGCTAGTGCCAATCAGTGTATTTGGAATAAAATAAACAAAACATATTTATATTTTTTTGAAACAAAACTATCTAAAAATCAGCGATTTAATAAAAGCCCCAACAGTTTTTATATATCTCCTAGCTGCGGTATTGATTTCACTTCCATTAAAGTATGCTTTTGGAAGCTTTTCGTGCGTGATTTTCTTAGTTGTATCTTTTTCCTTCCTATACAAGTCGAAGTTCTCCTACAATACAACGTTGGTTTTGCCAATGATTTTTTATTTGCTGATGGTTATTTCTCTTTCATGGACAACTGATTTCCAGTCGACATTAATGGGTTTAAAAAAGGAAGCCTTTTTTTTTCTAATACCGCTCGCTTTTTTGGTGATTCCAAAATTGAATAAGGAAAGTACTTATAGGATCTTCAGAATCTATAGTTTCGCGATGGTGCTTTACGCGCTGTATTATTTTGTCAATGCGATATGCCGATATGCCGTGACGGGAAACAGCCGTGTTTTTTTCTATCACGAGTTGGTAACTTTAGACTTAAACGCCATCTACGTATCGACTTTTGCGTCGTTTGCCTTGTTTTACTTCATTTTGATAAAAAGCAAATCAGCCATCGAACAATTGGCTACGATTGTTTTAGTGATTCTAATCGCTTTTTTATCGTCAAGGACAATGTTATTTATTGACTTTTTAGTGTTCATCTGTTACTACATCTTTTTTTCGGAAACGCATAAAGGGATCAAAACAATAACGGTGTTTGTGGTATCATTATTTTTTGTCCTTTCGTTGATATTTGTTAGCGAAAGCAGGAAAAAATTATTGACAGAGTACGAAACGGCAATAGTTGACAATACCGTCGATAATGACAAGATCCTAATCGCCAACCAAAAGGTTTATGATGTCAGTGTAAAGGAAGCATGGCACAACAATCAGTTTCAACCCAATAATTTCCTTCCGGGAATAGCGTTAAGGGTATTCCAAACAAGGATATTTATACAAATGCTGCAGGAGCAAAACATACTGTTTACAGGGTTTGGCTTTGATGCTTCACAAGAAAAAATTAAGGAAAAAGCAAAACGCTACAATCTTTCCAAAGGTTACGAGGAATTCAATTTTCACAACCAATATGTTCAGACTTTTGCGGAATTGGGATTGTTTGGATTTATCATGCTGGTGTCGATGTTATACATCAATATTAAAAACGCCTGGGATCATAAAAGTTTTCTTCATATTGTTTTTTCGATAACAATGATAATGTTATTTTTGTCCGAATCCTTCCTCTCCAGACAGCGAGGGGTAGTTTTTTTTATTACGATCTATTGTTTATTCAATACGATTAATAGTAGTAAGCCAAACAAGAAACAAGAAGTTATAAAATAGTATAATATGAAAAGAATTCTTATTACAGGAGCTGCTGGATTTTTAGGTTCCCATCTTTGTGATAGATTTATAGCCGAGGGATACCATGTAATAGCAATGGATAATCTTATTACCGGTGATTTAAAAAATATAGAGCACTTATTTAAGTTAGAACATTTTGAGTTTTATCATCACGACATTACCAAATTTGTTCATATTCCGGGTGATCTGGATTATATCTTACATTTCGCTTCGCCCGCCAGTCCGATCGATTATTTAAAAATTCCAATCCAGACCTTAAAAGTCGGATCATTAGGCACGCACAACCTTCTTGGTTTGGCAAGAGTGAAAAAAGCAAGGATTCTCATTGCATCAACTTCTGAAATATACGGCGATCCGCTCGTGCATCCACAAACCGAAGAATATTATGGCAATGTAAATACCATCGGACCAAGAGGTGTTTATGATGAAGCCAAGCGCTTTCAAGAGGCCATTACGATGGCGTACCATACTTTTCATGGTGTTGAAACCCGAATCGTAAGAATATTTAACACCTACGGACCGCGAATGAGATTGAATGACGGGCGTGTCATCCCTGCATTTATAGGACAAGCATTACGTGGGGAAGATTTGACGATTTTTGGTGACGGTTCGCAAACCCGTTCATTTTGTTATGTGGATGATCAAGTAGAAGGAATCTTCAGATTATTACATTCGGATTATATTTACCCGGTCAACATTGGGAATCCCGATGAAATTACGATTAAAGATTTCGCTGATGAAATCATTAAACTTACAGGAACGTCACAAAAAGTGGTATACCATCCTTTGCCTATGAATGATCCTTTACAGCGCCAGCCCGACACGACCAAAGCAAAGGCAATACTTGGCTGGGAAGCGAAAGTCAATAGGGCTGAAGGCATGAAGATTACTTATGATTATTTCAAATCCTTATCTACAGCCGAATTATTAAAAGAAGAGCATAAGGATTTCACCAAGTATATCAATTAATGAAAAATAGAACAGGAAGATTTTCAGGTTATATCAGACCTTTTACTTACGTATTAGATTTGATAATAATAAATCTATGTTCTTATTTAATACTTCCCGAAAGTTTATTTTCACTATACTTTGCCGTCTTCATCTCCTTATCTTGGGTCATCATAGCAATAAATATTGACTTTTATGAAGTTTATAGGTTTACAAAAGTAATTTCCATACTCAATAGAATCATCAAGCAGTTTACATTATTTACCATTTTATGTTATGCATTTTTGGGATTCTATGTCTCAAATTCCTACCCGCAAAAAATCATTGGGTATACCGCAGTTGCAATGTTGTTGATCTCTACTTTCAAACTGTTCATTTACTATTTCCTAAGAAGGTATCGGGTTCTATTTGGTGGTAACTTTAGAAGAGTTGTTGTTGTCGGTAATGGTAAAAGTGTAGATCAATTGATTGAGTTCTTTAATGAAAATCTCGATTACGGCTATCTGTTGGTGAAGGCTTTTCATTTCGAAGGCGATAAAAAAGCCAAAATTGAAGAGTGCTTTTCCTTTGTTACGGAACACCATATCGATGAAATCTATTGCTCACTAATCGATTTAACAAACAACCAAATCAATGGTTTTATTGATTTTGCCGATAATAATCTGAAGATCTTAAAATTCCTGCCCGACAATAATGAAGTCTTCTCAAGAAACCTGAAGCTGGACTATTACGGATATATTCCGATAATTTCCCCAAGAAATATTCCTTTGGATGACACCATCAATAAAATCATTAAAAGAACATTCGACATTGTTTTTTCCACCATGATTATAGTAGGCGTATTATCATGGTTGACCATCATACTGGCCATTTTTATAAAACTCGAATCGAAGGGACCGGTTTTTTTCAAACAGAAAAGAAATGGCCTAAATTACAAACTGTTTGGATGTTATAAATTCCGCTCGATGAATCTTAATGAAGTTTCAGACCACATCCAGGTGGAAACCAGGAATGATCCCAGAATCACGAGTATCGGAAGGTTTATCAGAAAAACCAGTATCGATGAACTGCCGCAATTTTTCAACGTATTACTGGGCGATATGTCGGTAGTCGGACCAAGACCGATTATGAGAAGCCATACGGAAATGTACGCCGGTAAAATTGATAAATTCATGGTTCGCCATCTTATAAAACCAGGTATTACAGGACTCGCGCAAACGAGCGGATTCAGAGGTTCGATATTAAATGACAAGGATATTATCAACAGGGTGCGATACGATATTTTCTATATCGAGAATTGGTCTATTCTGCTCGACATCAAGATTATATTCATGACGTTGTATAATGCAATCAAAGGCGAAGAGAAAGCCTACTAGAATGGAAGCGTTAATATCCATCATTACGCCCACTTACAATTCACAAAAATTTATTGCCGAAACGATACGTTCGGTTCAAAACCAAACCTTTTCCCATTGGGAAATGCTCATCGTTGACGATTGTTCTACCGATAAGACCGAGCAAATCATTCGGGAATTCGCGGTAATGGATGACCGTATAAAATTTTATAAACTCGACAAAAATGTGGGAGCCGGCGTCGCGCGAAATCAAGCCGTTTCATTAGCTGCCGGGCGATACATCGCTTTTTTAGATTCAGATGATTTGTGGCATCCGGAAAAACTTCAGAAGCAAATCGATATTTTACAAACCAATAACTTGGCTTTTACATTTTCGTTTTATGACTGCATTGACGAAGCAGGGAATTCGCTAAACAAAAGGGTCGAAGCACCTTTAAAGCTCCGTTACTGGCAATTGTTTTTTTGCAATTTCGTTGGAAATCTAACCGGAATCTACGACACGCATTTTTTTGGTAAAATTCCAATATCCAGTCTTAGAAAAAGGCAGGATTGGATGGTTTGGCTTACCGTGCTCAAGACAATAAAAACCGCCACACCAATTGCTGAAAGTCTGGCATTTTATCGGGTTAGGAAAGGTTCGATCTCGGCCTCAAAATTCAAACTGCTTGAACACAATTACAATGTTTATCGCATATTTTACGGTTTCAATACAGTTATTTCTTTGGGATGCATGGTTGGGTTTTTAGCGATGCAATTGCTTGTAAAGCCGCGGTATGTTAAAACGATCAAACCAACGATTTAAATTGCTTTAGTTTTCCACTTTTACTGCGTTCGATGGCTTCCTTGCGATTAAAATGGTAATGCAAACCGGGTTCCAAAAACTGATCGAGTACCTTTGTGATGTTGGTGATTTCGGCTGCTCTGAGTTCATTTTCACTAACATACTCAATTTCAAATGTATCCATTTTAGTCTGCAGAATAACGAATTCTTTAACATTACCATCATCGTCAAACAGTTTTTTGGTAATTGAGTAGAAAGTCATCCCGGGCGATTTTTTTCCGCTTGGCAATACTGCGACATCATTCGTCCTTCCAATCAATTTTTTTAGAATGGGCAGTTGCAGTGTACTTTTTTCATCCAAAACACCAAGGTCACCGACTTCATACCGAATCATCGGATGCGCTTTGTTATAAAGCGATGTCACAACAATCCGGCCTTCGTGACCATAAGGTAAAACCGCATCATTTTCATCCAATATCTCAACGAACAAGGTTTCAGAATTCACTTTCCATACGCCTTCTGGACTTTCGAGTGCGATGATGTCGAGTTCCGCGCTGCCGTATTCATTGATAATCGGGATATTGAATCGGTCTTTGAGTAACTTCTTGTCGTCTTCAAAAAGCATTTCCGAAGTTACAATGCAGACTTTCAAAGTCGGACAGATGTCACTCAAGAACAATTGTTTTTTTTGTAAAAATTTGGCGAGGAGAACAATGGAATTTGTGTAGCCATTAATATAATCAAATTTGGTATTCTTGAATTTCCGCAGCATACGGCACATGGCATCTTCCGAGAAATCGAAAATATTGAATCGATAACGATGGCTCAAAAAATCCTTAAAGCGCAGCTTTTTGTTGGCTATAAAATCGAGTGGCATGCCATAAAACCGGGCTTGCAGCGAATGGTTGAAATCGATGCCGTACCAATGAAAACGGCGCATGATGTTCGCCCAAATCAATGCATGGCAGAATTTATCTTTCGCAAATACAAACGGATCGCCGCTGGAACCTGAAGTTTTATTGATGTAGACATTGTTTTTGGTATAGCCGCTCGACAACCGTTCGTGCAACGGTTTTTGAAAATGGATTTTTTTCATCACCGGAATATCGTCCCATGTCGCAATCGGTTTTTCCGCAAGCAGGCTTTTATAAAACGGATTGTTATCGCGGTGAAATTCAAAAATTTCTCGCTTTTTACTGTCGAGAAAAGCAGTATAATCTTGCGCGTTTAACTTTAAAATTTGAGTCAACTCGGCTTTGGCTTTTCCGAGTGGAAAGCCATTGAGTCGCAGCGATAGATTAAAAAGTTTAAACACCGGTTTGAATATTTGCTATCAAAAATAAGATTTACGATTTAGTATCTTCCAAGAACAGCTATTTTTTTAAAAATTAATTACGATAAACATTCAAAACCCAGTATTTTTGCCACACACAACTTAACACATCACCATGACTATTTTACTTCTAGGATCGGGCGGAAGGGAACATGCTTTCGCTTGGAAAATGATGCAATCGCCCCTATGCGACAAGCTCTTTGTAGCACCAGGAAATGCGGGAACTGAAGCTATTGCCACGAATGTCAACATCAATCCAACCGACTTTCAAGCCATCAAAAAACTGGTACTATCCGAAAATATAACAATGGTGGTCGTTGGTCCGGAAGATCCGTTGGTGCATGGCATTTTCGATTATTTCAAAAGCGATGAACAACTGCAATCGATTCCTGTAATCGGCCCTTCAAAACACGGCGCTCAGCTCGAAGGCAGTAAAGAATTCGCAAAAGAATTTATGGTTAAACACCGCATTCCGACTGCAGCTTACGATAGTTTCACCAAAGAAAATGTGGAAAAAGGATGTCATTTTTTAGAAACTTTGCAAGCGCCGTATGTATTAAAAGCGGATGGACTCGCCGCAGGAAAAGGGGTGCTGATTCTTCACGATTTAGCCGAAGCGAAGCAGGAATTGCGGAACATGCTCGTCGGTGCGAAGTTTGGTGCTGCGAGTTCAAAAGTCGTTATCGAAGAGTTCCTCGACGGTATTGAACTCAGTTGTTTCGTATTAACCGACGGCAAGAACTATAAAATATTGCCAACCGCGAAAGATTACAAACGAATTGGTGAAGGCGATACGGGTTTGAATACAGGCGGCATGGGCGCAATTTCCCCGGTGCCATTTGCAGACGCTGTGTTGATGGAGAAAATAGAAAAACGAATCGTGATTCCGACCGTTGAAGGATTGCGAAAGGATGCCATTCCATACCAAGGATTTATCTTTATCGGATTGATTAATGTAAAAGGCGAGCCGATTGTGATTGAATATAATGTCAGAATGGGAGATCCCGAAACCGAAGTGGTCATTCCTAGGTTGAAAAACGATTTGGTGGCATTGTTTGTCGCGGTGGCAGCGCAAAATCTCGATGAGGTTACACTCGAAATCGATTCAAGGAGCGCGACAACCGTGATGCTTGTTTCAGGCGGTTATCCCGAAGATTACGAAAAAGGAAAAGTCATTTCAGGAATCGAAACCATAGAGGATTCGATTGTCTTTCATGCCGGGACGAAAACCGAAAACGGCAAGGTGGTGAGCAACGGCGGAAGGGTTTTGGCAGTGACTTCGTACGGGAATGATTATCAGGAAGCCATAAAAAAATCGTATCAAAACATAAATAAATTACATTTCGATACGATGTATTATAGAAAAGATATCGGTTTCGACTTACTTATTTAAGAAAGAGTGTGCCGTTGTATCTTGGTTTTCTTCGCCGTTTTCTTTGTGCATCGTCAAGTGTTTGCACCAGTACCAAGTCGCATAACTGCAGATAATCATAAAGATCCAGTTAATAATGTTGGCGCCAAACCAGTTTGACAATTCAAACGCACGCAATTGATTTAGCGGCCAAAAGATGATCGTTTCGAAAAACCATTGTATTCCTTCAAAAAATGCTCTCATAATATGTCGGTTGTTTTTTTAAACAAGTATTATATTTACAGTCACAAAAGTATAAAATATCCTTATGATAACAAGTCTTTTTAGAAAATCTACACCGTTAAATTATTCGGTGGTCATTTTAGGGGTACTTTTTTTCTTTTTCGTGTATCAGATCAAACATGTTACAGATAATAATTCGTTCTGGCACATCACGATCAAGCTTAGTTTACTGGGAGTACTATTCGCATCGCTTTTCATTCTCAATTTTGTGGTTAAGAAGAACGGCATGAGCAAAGACAGTGCTTACTCGGTTTTGTTTTATTTGTTGTTCCTGTTGTTTTTTCCGTCGGTTTTAGACAATGCAGCGCTGCTGTTCTCCAATTTCTTTATTTTGTTGGCGATGCGGAGAATCGTGTCATTGCATTCGCTTAAAGCTTCTAAAGAGAAAATATTTGACGCCTCGATTTGGGTATGCATAGCAGCCTTGTTTCATTTCTGGAGCATTCTTTTTTTGGTGTTGATTTTTATCGCGGTGCTTTTCCATGTTGCCCGGGATTATAGAAATTGGTTTCTGCCGATCATTGCGTTTTTTGCAGTAGCCATTATTTTTACGGCGAGCGCTTTGTATTTCAAAACAAATTGGATGGCGCATTTGTTTTCGCAATCGGTGATCGATCTGCGGCTAAATTATTTCACAAACAGATTCCAAAACCTGGCCTTATCGGTATATGCGACCATTGTAGTATTCTTCCTGATTTTATTGTTGCTGTCGATGTCAAATCGCCCGTTGATTTTACATCCGACGTATAAAAAAATACTCTCAATGATTATCATCGGCATTGGTATTTTTGCGGTTTCCCCAAACAAATCGAATGATTTACTGATTTTCACTTTTGCACCTTTAGCGATGATAGTCACAACATACATCGAAACGCCACAGGCACAATGGAAAAAAGAAGTAGTTTTGGCACTGCTGATTTTGGGTGGCATTATTTCGTTCTTTGCCCAATTGTAGTTTGCCACTATAACTTATTCCCATAAGCCAAATCGCCTGAATCACCCAATCCTGGAACGATGTAATTCTTAGCATTCAAGGTTTCATCTAAAGTCGCAACCCACAAATGACAATTATCAGGCAAATGGTTTTTGAGGTAGGCAATACCTTGAGGCGCGGCAATGACCACAGCGATATGCACTTCTTTGGCAACGCCTTTTTCCATGAGCTTATTGTAAACCGCAACCATTGATTGTCCCGTCGCGAGCATCGGATCGATCAGCAATAAAGTTTTGTCCTGAAGATTGGGAACGGCTTGGTATTCGACCAAAATATCGAAATCATCGCCGCCATTCGGATGGTGTCGGTAGGCCGAAACAAAACCGTTTTCAGCACTGTCAAAGTAATTCAGAAATCCCAAATGCAACGGCAGACCAGCACGAAGTATTGAACACAACACCAATGGGTCTTGAATTTCCGTGGTTTTTTTAATGCCAAGCGGTGTTTGAATCTCGATGTTTTTATAATTCAGGCCTTTGCTGAGTTCATACGCCATGACTTCACCGATGCGCTCAATGTTGCGGCGGAAACGCATGCTGTCGTTTTGCACGTTGATATTTCGGATTTGTCCTAAAAAGTGGTTTAGAATACTGTTGGCTTCGGATAGGTAGTGGATTTGCATGTTTTATATTTTAGGTACTGAGTTTCTGAGGTGCTAAGTTTCTGAGGTCGTCCAGGTTTACGAAAAAGCCCTAGCCCTGATAGTAGCAAAGTGCCGCGCACTGCGGATAGCAGGTTCCCGGCTCCTAAAAAAACTTAGTACCTTAGAACCGTAGCAACTTTTTTTCCCTCGTAAAAGTATAAAAAGTATCTTTGCTTTCTAAAATATAAAAGATATGTTTTCCAAATTAGCGTATTCCGTTTTCGAGAAAAGTATTCAGGATTATCATCAGTTCGATAATGTAGACCAACCGATCCATAATCCGTATTCGAAAGACTTATTTGAACATTTATTGTATCACAAAAACTGGATCGACACCGTGCAATGGCATTTTGAGGATATCATCCGCGACCCGCAAATCGATCCCGTAGCGGCATTGACTTTAAAAAGACGCATCGACGCCTCGAATCAGGAACGCACCGATATGGTAGAATATATCGACAGTTATTTTCTGCAGCAATACGCGCATGTCAACGTGAAACCTACTGCGAAAATCAATTCGGAAAGTCCAGCTTGGGCGTTCGACCGCTTGTCGATTCTAGCATTGAAGATCTACCACATGCACGAAGAAGCCACAAGAGAAGGTGCTTCGCAAGAGCACAAAGACAAATGCCAGGCGAAACTCAACGTACTTTTAGAGCAAAGATCCGATTTGTCGACCGCCATCGATGATTTGATTCACGATATTGAAAGCGGTGACAAATTCATGAAGGTGTACAAACAGATGAAAATGTACAACGACGATGAGTTGAATCCGGTGTTGTATCAAAATAAAAAGTAATTTTTTCAGGAGCTTGTTCCCGCTATTCACTCCCAATCTTTTGCGCCGAACGCCGGCACAAAAGGATTTCCGTTACTATCGGGGCTAAGGCTTTTTACTTCACAAGAACTTGCCAGAAAAAAACCAACATATAGCCGTCATGAGACTTTCCGCAATGGGCGATGTCGCGATGACGGTTCCTATAGTAAAAGCGCTCATTCAGCAATATCCGAAGGTTCGCGTAACGGTAATTTCACGCGCATTTTATAAACCTTTTTTTCAGGGCATTCCAAACGTCAATTTTTTTGCCTTCGAAGCCGAGGGAAAGCACAAAGGCGTTTTAGGTTTACTGCAGTTATACTGGGATTTAAAACCATTGCAAATTGATTTTTTTGCGGATTTACACAATGTGTTGCGCTCGACATTTATTCGAAGTCGATTTGCTTTAAAAGGAACAAAAGTTGCCGCTACCGATAAAGGTCGCGCCGAGAAAAAAGCATTGACGCGCGCCGAAAACAAAATCTTCAAACCGCTTCCGACGATGTTCGAGCGCCATGCGAAAACCTTCGAAAAGTTAGGATTTCCCGTCGATTTGTCACAACCAATATTTCCTCCAAAACATAAACCCGATGCAGCACTAACTACTTTTACAGGAGAAAAACAGCAAACTTGGATTGGCATCGCGCCGTTCGCCCAGTACGATTCAAAAGTATATCCACTCGATTTGATGCAACAGGTGATTGATCAATTGGCACAAGACGCAAAGTTTCAAATTTTTCTTTTTGGGGGCGATAAGGAAACCGCACAACTCAACAAACTGTCAAAAGATTCAGAAAACGTAAAAGTCGTGGCCGGAAAACTATCATTCGAACAAGAATTACAACTCATCAGCAACCTCGCTGTGATGCTATCGATGGATTCTGGAAACGGTCACATCGCCGCCATGTATGGCGTGAAAGTAATTACACTTTTTGGCGCAACACATCCTTACGCAGGATTCCAGCCCTTCAACCAGCCCATTGAAAATGCTTTGGTTTCCGACAGGAACCAGTTTCCAAAATTGCCGACTTCGGTTTATGGGAATACAAAAGTAGTAGGATACGAAAATGCGATGCGGACGATTGCGCCGAAAACTGTAGTTCAAAAAATCAAAGCTGCCTTGGCACAATTGTAATAAATTCCAATAATGAAATTCCAAATCCAAAGCTTCTTAAGCACGTTTGTAATTTGGGATTTTTTTATTTGGATTTTACGTTTTGAAAAAACGTTTATACGTCGTCGTAATCCACATAAAGCGTATCGGAAGTCGGATGCGCCTGACAAGTCAGAATCAATCCTTCGGCAATTTCGCCATCCGTTAAAATGGAGTTTTTAGCCATCATCGCCGTTCCTGAAGTGATCCTTCCGAGACAACTGCTGCAGATTCCGCCTTGGCAAGAATAAGGTGCATCGATGCCTTGCTTCAAAGCCGCTTCGAGTACCGTTTGTTTTTTCGACATTTCGAAAGTGGTTTCTTCATCATCGACAAGCACCGTGATTTTGGTATGACCTTCGGGCGTATTGAGGTTTGTTTCGGGTGTGGAAGTCGAAAACAATTCAAATTTAATTGCCGATTCTTTGATGTTGCGTTCCTTCAAAACCGTTGCAACGGTATTGATCATTTCTTCGGGACCGCATAAGAAAAACTTATCGAATTCGAGTTCCTTGTGTTTGTTGTTGAGAATGAAATTAACCGTCGATCTTTCGATTCTGCCGAACAACGCGCCTTCAACCTTAGCTTGGCTGAATACACAGTGCACAAAAAGTCGCCCAACATACTTAAGCTGCAGGTCGTGCAGCTCTTTGTGGAAAATGGTGTCTTCAGGTGTTTTGTTTCCATAAACCAAAACAAAAGTGCTTTTAGGTTCGCCAATTAGAATACTTTGTAAAATTGACATTACGGGCGTAATGCCGCTTCCTGCTGCAAAAGCCAAGTAATTTTTGTGTCGATTCGCATCAGGCTCGATCGTGAATTTGCCTTCAGGTGTTCCTACTTCTAAAGTATCGCCGGCTTTCAATTGGGTATTGGCAAATGCGGAAAAAGCACCGTTTTTTACAGATTTGATTGCGATTCGGAGTTCACCACTTTGCGGCGCCGAACAAATCGAATACGCACGACGGATTTCACCACCATCCAACGTCAATTTTATATTGAGGTATTGACCTGCTGTAAACTGATAAAAATCCTGGAATTCCAGAGGTACATTAAACAAAACGGAAACCGCATCTTTGGTTTCACGACGCACCTCTTTGATGTTTAATTTATAGAATGACGACATAGCTAATTTTTTTTACAAAAGTAGGAAACCTCTAAGAAAACCTGCATATAACGCAACGAATATTTTTAGACGCGCAAAACTAAACTTTTAACGGATAATTTTCGCCATATCAAAAAGAAACGTATTTTTACCAGTCAATATACTAAAATCGACTTTTAGAAGTTTTAAGAAAAACCGTTTTACATTGAAAACTAGCATAATCAAGTACCTTTCTCTATTCATATTCTTTTTTTTTCTGATAGCCTGTTCTGTTAAAAAGAACACGTTCATCTCCCGAAATTCACACGCCTTGAGTACTAAGGACAATATTTTGTATAATGGCGGATTGGCTTTAGATAAAGGGATTTTGGAATTGAAATCGCAATACAACGACAACTTTTGGGAGGTGTTGCCGATTGAAAGAATGGTGGTCAAAAAAGAGCAAGCTTTACCCGGAGAGACCACTTCAAATCCTAATTTTGAAAGAGCCGAAACCAAGGCGACCAAAGCGATTCAAAAACACTCGATGAACATTGGCGGTGCGGAGAAAAACTACCAGATGGACGAGGCGCACTTATTGCTTGGTAAATCAAGATACTACGACCAACGATTCGTTCCTGCTTTGGAAGCTTTCAATTATATCCTTTACAAGCATGCGAACAGCAATCGAATCAATGAAGCAAAAATCTGGAGAGAGAAAACCAATATGCGACTCGACAATGATGCGATTGCGGTCGAAAATCTTCGAAGACTATTTCAGGAAATTAAATACAAGGACCAGATTTATTCTGATGCTAATGCTACGTTAACCCAAGCGTTCTTGAATTTAGGAGAAAAAGACAGTGCTGTTGCAAGGTTGAAGCTGGCCAAACAATTCACCAAATCGAAAGAAGAAAGAGCGCGTTACCATTTTATTTTGGGACAGCTATACGAAGGATTGGGACAAAAAGACAGCGCCTTCGCTTCGTATCAGTC
>JANPJB010000066.1:0-7869 GCA_031425295.1 Flavobacterium sp.
CACAGCGAATGAAGCTCCAGCAGATGAATCGATAACAACACAATATCAAAAACTTTCGGGTGCGACTTTAACTGGGCAAACGATCGATTTGTCGCAATTTAACAAGCCCAAAAAGAAAAAGGAAGAGCCTAAAATTACACCAAACAAACCAGGTGTTACCAATGCAAATTCCAACCTCAATAAAAATAAAAGAAAAAGAATTCCGCCCAAACCAGGAGAAGCCAGACCAGGCGGAACCGGAACAGCGGGAGCTCCGAATAGAATTACACCCAACACAGGAAACAGAGATAGCAAACCCGGTTTCGTAAAAGGAAACAGACCCGCGATCGTCGCTAAAGTGGAGCCGACGGAAGAGGAAGTCAAAAACCAAATCCGTGAAACTTTAGAAAAGCTTCAAGGGAAAGGCGGCAAATCCAAAGCGGCTAAATACAGACGTGATAAAAGGGATACACACCGTCAGAAATCAGATGACGAACAAAGATCGATTGAAGAAGGCAGCAAAACCATCAAAGTAACAGAATTTGTTACTGTTGGAGAAATTGCGATCATGATGGATGTGCCGATTACCAAAGTTATTGGAACCTGTATGTCACTCGGCATCATGGTAACGATGAACCAACGTCTCGATGCGGAAACTTTGACGATTGTTGCCGACGAATTTGGTTTCGAAGTCGAATTCATCACAACCGAATTAGAAGATTCCATTCAAACGGATACAGACAAAGAAGAAGATTTGATGATGCGTGCTCCGATTGTAACCGTTATGGGTCACGTCGATCACGGAAAAACCTCATTGCTCGATTATATTCGTAAGGAAAACGTAATTGCAGGCGAATCAGGTGGAATTACACAGCATATTGGCGCTTACGGCGTAACATTGGATAATGGACAAAAAATTGCGTTCCTAGATACGCCGGGCCACGAAGCATTTACGGCAATGCGTGCGCGTGGTGCGCAGGTGACTGATATTGCGATCATCGTGATTGCGGCAGATGATGACATCATGCCCCAAACCAAAGAAGCGATCAGTCATGCCCAAGCAGCGAATGTTCCGATCATTTTTGCGATCAATAAGATTGATAAACCAAATGCCAATGTTGAGAAGATCAAAGAGAAATTGGCAGGTATGAACTTGCTCGTGGAAGATTGGGGCGGAAAAATTCAGTCACATGATATTTCAGCGAAAGCGGGAACAGGCGTTAAAGAATTGTTGGAAAAAGTATTGTTGGAGGCCGAAATTTTAGATTTAAAATCGAACCCAAACAAAGCGGCATCTGGGACTGTTGTCGAAGCTTTTCTTGACAAAGGGAAAGGGTATATTTCTACGATATTAGTACAACACGGAACATTAAAAGTCGGCGATTATATGCTTGCAGGTAAACACCATGGTAAAATTAAAGCCATGCATGACGAACGCGGACACATCATTAAAGAAGCCGGACCTTCAACACCAGTTTCGGTATTAGGCCTTGATGGCGCAGCGACTGCTGGTGATAAGTTTAATGTTTTTGAAGATGAAAGAGAAGCTAAAGCCATTGCAGCAAAACGAACTCAATTGATGCGTGAGCAATCAGTAAGAACGCAACGACATATTACATTAGCGGAAATCGGAAGACGTATCGCATTGGGCCAGTTTAAAGAATTGAACATCATTCTTAAAGGAGACGTTGATGGTTCTGTCGAAGCTTTGTCGGACTCGTTCTCAAAATTATCTACTGAAGAAATTCAAATCAATATCATACACAAAGGTGTTGGAGCGATCACGGAAACCGACGTTATGTTGGCTTCCGCTTCCGACGCAATCATCATCGGATTTAACGTCCGTCCGGCTGGAAATGCCAGACAATTGGCAGACAAAGAAGAGATCGATATTAGAAATTACTCGATTATCTATGATGCTATTGACGATTTAAGAGATGCGATGGAAGGCATGCTTTCTCCGGAAATGAAAGAAGAAATTACCGGAACAGCCGAAATCAGAGAGATATTCAAGATTTCAAAAGTTGGATCGATTGCAGGTTGTATGGTAACCGACGGGAAAATTTCAAGAAATTCTAAAATCAGAATCATCCGTGAAGGAGTCGTCGTATTTACGGGCGAGCTCATAGCCTTGAAGCGATTTAAAGACGACGTAAAAGATGTTTCCAAAGGATATGACTGTGGGATACAAATTAAGAATTACAACGACATCGAAGAACGTGACATCATTGAAGCTTTCCAAGAAGTTGCTGTAAAGAAGAAATTGAAGTAGCATTAGCGCTCAAGTTAAGTCAACAAAAAACGTCCTTAAAGGGACGTTTTTTGTTTTCTCTATTTTTTGTAGCATTACTTATTAGGCTTAATCAAGAATGCATTCGGATACCGTTTTTTAAGTTCTGCCAGATTGCGTTCGGATTCAATTCTCGACTTAAAATTTCCAATCCAAACCTTGTAAGCTGGCGTGCTGAATACAATTGTTCCATCGTAGTTTTTAAATTCTTTTCGGAAGTCACTTAAAGTTTTCTTGGCTGCTTCACTGTCGCCATTAAAAATCTGAATTTTATACCGGTCATTTACCGTAATTGACGCATTAATTCTTCTTTTTTCATTCAATAATTGTTCAAATTTTGGATCTTGAGAAATTGTTAAATTTCCGTCCTGAGCATATAAATTTATACAACTCAGCGCTATGAATGAAGCGGTTAAAATTGTATTCTTGAATGTTAAAATTTCCATAAAGCAGTGATTTTTATACAAATGTAGTACATCTTAAATTAAACAAAACAATAATCATTATTTAGAATTAATATAAATTGATATTGAAGACTATTTAAAGGTTTTAAGAATACTTCATTAATTGTATTTTTGTGCAAGTTTTCAAACAAGGTATCAATAAATACTGAATTTTCAGTCCAAGTTCGTGCCATTTTCAGTCGATAATTATTCAAAATATGAAAAAAGTGGGTAACCATAATTCGATTTCAAGAATTTATATCTTTAGTGTAGCATTTTTGCTAACGTTCTCCTTAACTTCCATAGCACAAAGTCCGCAACCGGCACCGGTGGCTACAGCTGCTGCAGTTCAGGCTGCACCTGCCGCAACCGCAGGAGGCGATGCGGTCAAAGGAAAAGAATTGTTTAACACAAATTGTGCTGCTTGTCACAAACTCGATGCGAAAGCCACTGGGCCGGCGCTTCGTGGTATTGCTGCCAAGCATGACAAGGCATGGCTTTACAAATGGATTCACAACAGTTCTGAAATGATCAAAGCTGGTGATCCTGCTGCTGTTAAGCTTTTCGAAGAAAACAATAAATCAGTGATGACTGCTTTCCCGCAGCTATCCGAAGCTGATATTGATAATATTATTGCTTACACCTCAGAGCCAAAAGCGGAACCCGTAGCTGCATTGCCAACTGCTGGAGCTGCGGCGGCCGGAGGGGATAATACTGTTGGCGGTATTTCTAACGAATTCGTTTTGTTGGCATTGGCAATCGTGATGTTGATGTTGGTGGTGATGCTGATCTTGGTCAACAGAGTGTTGACTAGAGTTGCCAAATCAAACGGTATTGAAGTACAGCAAAAAGAACCGACCACACCAATATGGAAAGCTTTTGCAAGAAATCAATTTCTAGTTTTGGTTACTTCAATTTTCTTAATCTTAGGAAGCGGTTACTACGTTTATGGTTATTTAATGCAGATTGGTATCGATCAAGATTACGAGCCAATTCAGCCGATACATTATTCTCACAGAATTCACGCAGGAAGCAATGGAATCAACTGTAAATATTGTCACTCCGCTGCACGAGTTAGTAAAAATGGAGGTATCCCGTCCTTGAATATTTGTATGAACTGCCATAAGAATATTGCGGAGGTTTCAGATACAACGGCAACGCCTGATCATTCAAAAGCTTTCTATGACGGAGAAATCAAAAAATTATATACTGCGGTGGGCTGGGATGAAGCTACACAGAAATATACAGGAAAAACACAACCCGTCAAGTGGGTTCGTATTCACAATCTGCCTGATTTTGTTTATTTCAATCACTCACAGCACGTAACTGTTGCTGGTATCGAATGTCAGAAATGTCATGGTGAGGTGCAGACTTATGAGGTCATGAAACAATTTGCTCCACTAACGATGGGTTGGTGTATCAATTGCCATAGAGAAACGGATGTGAAAATGGAAGGCAATGAATACTACACTAAAATTCATGAAGAACTTTCCAGAAAATATGGCGTAGACAAATTGACTGCGGCACAGATGGGTGGTTTGGAATGCGGTAAATGCCACTATTAGAAAATTTGTTGATTCGGCTTTTGTTTAGCCGAAAACAAGTTCACAATTAACCCGATAAACGAATAAACGAACAAACATTATAGAGAAATATGTCATCAAACAAAAAATACTGGAAAAGTGTTGAAGAACTAAACGAAAATAGTTCTATTGTTGAGGCACTTAGAAATAACGAATTTGTTGAGGAAATTCCAACTAACGAATTTTTGAGTGATGCTGAGTCACTTTCAACTTCCTCCACAACACGTCGTGATTTCTTAAAGTACGTCGGATTCAGCACTGCTGCCGCAACATTGGCGGCGTGCGAAGGTCCAGTTCATAAATCAATTCCTTATGTACTGCAACCAGAACAAATCATTCCCGGGGTCGCTGATTATTATGCCACTTCTGTTTTTGATGGTTTTGATTTTGCTAATCTATTAGTGAAAACCCGCGAAGGTCGTCCGATTAAAATAGATAACAATACTTTACCGGGTGCGAAATTTGCAGCCAATGCCAGAATTCATGCATCTGTACTTTCGTTGTACGACAGCATGCGTTTGAAGGAACCGAAAATTTCTGGAAAAAATGCGACTTGGGCAGAAGTTGATGCCAAAATAAAATTAAGTCTTAATGCAGCGAAAGCAAGCGGAAAACAAACCGTTTTATTGACAAGCACTTTGGCAAGCCCATCGACAGAGAAACTCATTGCTGATTTCATCGCTAAAAATCCAAATGCCAAACATGTTATTTATGACGCGGTCTCGTCGTCTGAAGCCTTGGATGCTTTTGAAACGGTTTATGGTGAAAGAGCATTAGTAGATTATGATTTTTCAAAAGCCTCGTTAATTGTTTCTGTAGACGCTGATTTCCTCGGCGACTGGCAAGGTGGAAGCTATGACGCAGGATATGCTAAAGGAAGAGTTCCTAAAAACGGAAAAATGTCACGTCATTTTCAATTGGAAGCGAATATGACGTTGTCCGGAGCTGCCGCTGATAAACGCATCCCAATGACGGTTGCAAATCAAAAGCAAGCTTTGGTTAAGATATATAATGTCATTACAAATTCATCAGTGGCAACTGGAAAAATCAACAATGAAGCTGAAGTTCTCAAAGCAGCACAGCAGTTGAAAGCAGCTGGTTCTAAAGGTGTTTTGGTTTCAGGTATTCAGGATAAAAATGCACAAATGCTTGTTTTGGCGATCAACCAAGCATTAGGAAGTGAAGCTTTCTCAACCGTAGGAACCCGCCAAATCAGAAAAGGTTCCAATGAAAAAATGAAACAATTCCTTGCTGATATGAAAGCTGGAAATGTACATACATTAATTATGAGCGGTGTGAATCCGGTTTACACTTTGCCAAATGCTAGCGACTTCGTTTCGGATTTGAAAAAAGTATCGTTATCAGTAGCATTTTCTTTGAAAGAAGATGAAACTGCTTCAGTAGCAAAAATCGCTGCTGCAGTTCCACATTATTTAGAATCTTGGAATGACGTATCGATTGTGAAAGGTGCATACGGCATTACACAACCAACGATTCGCCCGTTATTCGATACTAAACAATTTCAAGATGCTTTGATGTCGTGGAATGGTACTGCTGGAACTTACTACGATTACTTAAAATCCAATGCGGCTGTGATGATTTCAGGTTCAACTTGGAATCGAGTGCTACATGATGGAATCCACGTAGGTGTTGCCACTGCTGCTTCGGGTGGTTCTGGAGATTTTGCTTCAGCAGCCAATGCTTTGGCAGGATCTAAAAACGCTTCAGGATATGAATTGGTTTTATACACAAAAACCGGTTTGGGCGACGGACAGCAAGCAAATAATCCATGGTTGCAGGAATTTCCAGATCCGATCACTAGAGTGTCTTGGGATAACTATGTTACGGTTTCCAGAGCGGATGCTGAAAAATTAGGATTGGAAAACCATAACGTTGCCAATGGCGGTCTCAATGGAAGCTATGCTACTCTTACCGTTAACGGAAGAACATTAGACAATGTTCCGGTGATTGTTCAGCCCGGACAAGCCACAGGAACTTTAGGTTTGGCTTTGGGTTATGGTAAAAAAGCAGCAATAAAGGAAGAAATGCAAGTAGGTGTTAACGCTTACACTTTATATAATAATTTCAACAACGTTCAATCAGTATCTATTAAAAAAGCGGCAGGCGAGCATGAATTTGCGTGCGTCCAATCGCAAAAAACCTTAATGGGTCGTGGCGATATCATTAAAGAAACGACTCTGGAAATCTTCAATACGAAAGATGCTGCAGTATGGAATGAAGTGCCAAAAGTATCTTTAGATCATGAAGAAGTCGCAGCTACCACCGTAGATTTGTGGGCTCCTTTTGACCGTTCGGTTGGACATCATTTCAATTTGTCTATCGACTTGAATGCTTGTACAGGTTGTGGCGCCTGCGTTATCGCTTGTCACGCTGAGAATAATGTTCCTGTAGTTGGTAAGTCAGAAGTAAGAAGAAGCCGAGATATGCACTGGTTGCGTATCGACAGGTATTATTCTTCCGAAGATACTTTTGCTGGCGATAACGAGAAAAAAGAAAATTTCAAAGGATTGTTTGGCGATAAAGGTTCATTAGGCGGTTTCGGTGAAATGGAGCAAGCGGCTGATAATCCTCAAGTAGCTTTCCAACCGGTAATGTGTCAGCACTGTAATCACGCACCATGCGAGACTGTGTGTCCGGTTGCTGCAACATCACACAGCCGTCAAGGGCAAAACCACATGGCTTACAACAGATGTGTGGGCACGAGATATTGCGCAAACAACTGTCCGTATAAAGTACGTCGTTTCAACTGGTTCTTATACAACGGAAATGCAGAATTCGATTACCACATGAATGATGACTTAGGACGCATGGTCTTGAATCCTGATGTGAATGTACGTTCTCGTGGAGTCATGGAAAAATGTTCGATGTGTATTCAAATGACACAAGCAACGATCCTTAGCGCCAAACGTGACGGAAGAGCCATCAAAGACGGTGAATTCCAAACTGCTTGTTCTGCTGCTTGTTCTTCAGGCGCATTGGTTTTTGGCGATGTTAATGACGAAGCAAGTAAAGTAAAAGCATTGGCGGAAGAAGAAAGAATGTACCACTTATTGGAGCATGTTGGTACAAAACCGAATGTGTTCTACCACGTGAAAGTTAGAAATACTTAAGAAAAATTAAAATCAATTTAAAGGATTATGTCTCATATATACGATTCAAGTATTAGAAAAC
Source organism: Flavobacterium sp. (assembly GCA_031425295.1). Lineage (GTDB taxonomy): Bacteria > Bacteroidota > Bacteroidia > Flavobacteriales > Flavobacteriaceae > Flavobacterium. The sequence continues at coordinate 7,488 of JANPJB010000066.1, forward strand.
CTTTAGTTATCGGTGATAAATCTTATCACGACGTAACAGTAGATGTCGCTGCACCGGTTGAAGGTAAAGCCAACAAACATTGGTGGATTGTATTTTCAATCGCATTAGCCGCATTCCTTTGGGGATTAGGCTGCATCATTTACACAATCTCTACCGGAATCGGAACTTGGGGATTAAACAAAACAGTAGGTTGGGCTTGGGATATCACGAACTTCGTTTGGTGGGTAGGTATCGGTCACGCCGGAACCCTGATTTCAGCAGTACTTTTATTGTTCCGTCAAAGATGGAGAATGGCGATTAACCGTTCTGCAGAAGCCATGACAATTTTCTCCGTAATCCAAGCGGGTTTATTCCCGATTATCCACATGGGTCGTCCTTGGTT
>JANPJB010000067.1:0-3773 GCA_031425295.1 Flavobacterium sp.
ATGGAAGAATTTCAGGCGGAACTTGAACGAAAACTTGCGGAAAAAGGAGAATCAATTTAAACGTAAAACGATGAGTCAGTCCAGCGAACCGCAAACCATTTCCGTCAGCAATCATAACTTAACTTGCCCGATTTGCAGCAACAATAGATTTTGGACAAGACAAGCCCAGCTCAATACTGCCGTGGCTTCCTTCTTCAATTTAGATTGGGCCAACAAAAGCGCCACTTGTTTCGTCTGCTCCGAATGCACGCACATTTCATGGTTTTTAGGAAGGCAATAAAAAAGAGGAAAACCAATTCCTCTTTCTGTTTTTTAAAACCAGCCTTTTTTATTGACTTGGTACGTATTATAGAATTCCTCATCGGTTTTGGTAAGGTAAATGATGCCTTCTATTAAGCCAATGATACTGCCAATACCGCAAGTAACTACCGAGATTACGATTTGAATGATTCCTTCTTGCGTGTAGCCTAAGATAAATTTATGTACACCCAATCCTCCTAATAAAATGCCCAAGATACCTGCAACTATTTTTTTGTTTTCAGGCTGAGATCTAGGTACTTGAGGTTGATTCCACGCTTCGTGTTTGTCGTTTTCCATGTTTGTTGTTTTGTTGGTTGATTTTATAAAAATAGAAAAATTATTGAAATGCTTTATCGATAGGCTCCCAAAGTTCAATTTTATTTCCTTCGAGATCGAGAATCCACGCGAATTTTCCGTAGCTATGCGCTTCCATTTCTCCAACAATCGTAATGCCTTCTTCGTTTAGCTTTGGTAGTAAACTTTCTAAATCATGCACACGGAAATTCTGCATGAACTGTTTTTCGCTGGGTTCAAAATACTTTGTATCGTCTTTGAATGGCGACCACTGTGTAGCATAATCGTCACCATTTTGGTCTTTCCACCAGAAAGTGGAGCCGTATTGATCCGTTTTTAAACCAAGGTATTTTCCATACCACGCCACCAACGCTTTCGGATCTTTCGATTTGAAAAAAACACCGCCAATTCCTGTAACTCTTTTTTCTTCCGCAGTTGATTTTGTTTCACCGAAATACAACGCCTTGATTTTATCGACAATAACTTGCGCCAATCGCTCGTGACTTTCAAAGGTCCAGCCTGCAATGTGCGGCGTTAAAATTACTTTGTCGGATTGCAATAAATATTGGTAAGGTTCGGGTAGTCTTTCACTCGTCAAGGTTTCAAAAGACAGGTTTTCATATTCGTTGACGTCGAGACCAGCACCCAGAATTTTTCCTGATTCGATTGCCGCTACCAAATCTGCCGTTGCGACATTCTTGCCTCTTGCGGTATTGAGTAGCCAAAATGGTTTGTGAAATGCATTGATGAAATCGCTGTTGACCATGCCGTTGGTTTGCATCGTCCAAGGAATGTGAAGGCTTAACACGTCGGATTTTTGCTGCAGTTCTTCAAGCGATACTTGTTTGGCATTGGCGTCGCCGAGATTTTCAAGTAGGTCGTAACACAACACTTCAACTTCGAAACCGCGCAGTTTTTTGGCGAACGATTTTCCCATGTTGCCGTAACCGATGATGCCTACGGTTTTGCCGTCGAGTTCGTGACCGCGGTTCTTTTCGCGACTCCAATCTCCGGCTTTGATATCGTTGTCGGCTTTGCTGATGTTGTTCAAAAGGGAAAGCAATAAAGCTAACGTATGTTCTCCGACTGCATTCCGATTGCCCTCGGGTGCTGCGATGAGTGTAATGTTTTTGGTTGCTGCGTATTCACAATCGATGCTTTCGAGACCGGCGCCGACACGCGCAATGAATTTTAAATGCGTCGCATGATCTAAAAAAGTTTTGTCGATTTTGAAACGGCTTCGGATCACGATGCCTTGATATTCATGGATTTTTTTTTCGATGTCGGCTTTGGATGAAGTGAAATCATCATCATTGGTGAAACCCGATTGTTGCAATTGATCCTTTAGTAATGGATGATTGCTGTCGATGTGGAGAATTTTGGGGTTGTCGGTTGGCATAGCGAATGGAAGTTGAATGCGTTTCAAAAGTACGAATTTGGTTTGGAATGCAGGATTGCATTAGCGATAGCAGCGGTATCTTTTTGTGCCGGCGTTCGGCGCAAAAAATGTAGCGGATAGCGCGACCCTTTTCGGGGAATGCCTAAAAAAGTTTAACACAGATTCTGCAGATTAGCACAGATGAATCCGCGGAAATCCGAGCAATCTGTGTTGAAATTATTCTTTGATTTTATTCAATGAAGTTTTGATGCCTTTGATCAGTGACGAGCTGAAACCTTGGTGTTCCATTTCGTTGAGACCGACGATCGTGCAGCCTTGTGGTGTTGTGACCCTGTCGATGAGTTGTTCCGGATGGATTTTTTCTTCGAGTAGCATCTGCGCCGCGCCTTTTGCCGTTTGTGATGCGATCGCCAATGCGGTTTGTGAATCGAAACCGATTTCAATTCCGGCTTGCATAGACGCACGGATATAACGCAAAGCATACGCGGTTCCGCAGGCGCCGAGAACGGTTGCGGCATCCATTAGTTTTTCTTCGATGATGGGCGCGGTACCGAGTTTTTGGAATAAATCGACTGTCGGCTGTGCGGTCATTTTGTCTTTTTCCGAGAATGAAATGCAGGTTGCGGATTCGCCAAACTGAATGGCGATATTGGGCATGATGCGGATGATGCTGCACGAAGCTTTGGTCGCGGTTTGCAGGTTTTCAATCGTGATACCGCTAACGGCTGAAGCGAGGATTTTACCTGAGATCAGTGGCGTAATTTCGCTAAGAACGGTGTCCACCTGATACGGCTTAATGGTCAGGATGATCAGATCGGCTTTTTGTATTTCATGGCTATTACTGTTTGAAACCTTGATGCCTTTTGCTTTCAGGTATTCGATGCTCTCGATGTTTCTTCTCGTAATGGCAACGCTGTGTCCGGTCGTATATTTTGAAATGCCCAATGCGATTGCCACGCCGAGATTTCCGCCGCCGATAATGTGTATGTTCATGGTTTTTGTTTTAAAATCCTAAAATCAGTTTGGCAATCGAAAAATAAATCAGTATTCCGCAAATATCATTACTGGTCGTGATAAACGGACCTGTTGCCAAAGCTGGGTCGATACCAAATTTATCAAGCATTAATGGGATGAATGTGCCGATAAGTGACGCAATGATAATCACAGATATTAGTGCAATGGTCACGATAATTCCGATGATAAATTCGACATTCAAAAGAAAATGACTTCCCAAAAACAATATAATGGCTAGGATTACACCGTTTAATAAACTCAATGATATTTCTTTTATCAGGCGGCTGAACAACGAACCACTCAGGGTGTCATTCGCCAAACCCTGCACGATGATCGCTGAAGATTGCACGCCTACATTTCCGGCCATTGCGGCGATCAGCGGTGTGAAAAAGAATAGGTTTCCGTGTTCTGCCATCGCGCCTTCAAACAATCCTAAAACGCGAACGGTAATGAAACCTCCTAAAAGCGCTAAAACCAACCAAGGTAAACGCGCCTTTGTAAGCTCAAGAACACTATCATCCGCTTCGACGTCCTGGGAAATACCGGCCGCCAACTGGTAATCTTTGTCCGCTTCATCCTTGATCACATCTACGATATCATCAATCGTGATTCTGCCCACAAGACGACCAAGCTCATCAACTACGGGAATGGCTTCGAGGTCATATTTCTGCATGATCCGCGCGACTTCTACATCTTCAGCATCGACTTTCACCGAGTTGAGTTTGCTGATGTAAATATCGCGGATTGGGGTTTTGGTTGAAGTGGT
>JANPJB010000068.1:0-14904 GCA_031425295.1 Flavobacterium sp.
CAGAAGTTTTAACCAATTTTTAACATCTTACTTCTAAAAAAAAATTCAATTTGCACCGTTAAAATTAACGAGTATAATTATACAGTATAAAAACATCAAAATGGAAGAAACGACGAGTACGCTGGATATTAGAGCGATCAATGAAAAGATAGAAAGAGAAAGCGCTTTCATCGATTTGCTGACGATGGAAATGAACAAAGTAATTGTAGGACAAAAGCACATGATCGAACGTTTGCTGATTGGGCTTTTGGGACAAGGACATATTTTACTTGAAGGCGTTCCCGGTTTGGCAAAAACATTGGCGATCAATACCTTGTCGAAAGCCGTTCATGGTTCTTTTAGCAGAATCCAGTTTACACCCGATTTGCTGCCGGCGGATGTTGTCGGAACGATGATTTACAACATCAAACAAAATGAATTCTCGATCAAAAAGGGGCCGATTTTCGCCAACTTTGTTTTAGCGGACGAGATCAATAGAGCGCCTGCCAAAGTGCAATCGGCACTGCTCGAAGCAATGCAGGAAAAACAGGTTACGATTGGTGATACAACTTTCAAATTAGATAAACCGTTTTTAGTGTTAGCCACACAAAATCCGATAGAGCAGGAAGGAACCTATCCTTTGCCGGAAGCACAAGTCGACCGTTTCATGCTTAAAACCGTTATAGATTATCCAAAACTAGAAGAAGAGCGCATGGTTATTCGCCAGAATTTAAGAGGTGCCTACGAGCAGGTGAAACCTGTAGTTTCGGTAGAACAGATCCTGCGTGCGCAAGAGGCTGTTCGCGATGTATACATGGATGAAAAAATTGAAAAATATATTTTAGATATCGTATTTGCAACCCGTAATCCGGAGAAATACAAACTTGAAAGCATCAAGCATTTAATCAGTTTTGGTGCGTCACCGCGTGGAAGTATCAACTTAGCGAACGCCGCAAAATGTTACGCTTTTATCAAACGTCGTGGTTATGTAATTCCCGAGGACGTTCGCGCCGTAGTGCACGATGTATTGCGCCACCGTATTGGAATTACCTACGAGGCCGAAGCGGAAAACATCACCTCTGTCGACATCATCAACAAAATCGTCAACGAGGTCGAGGTACCTTAATGATTTCCAATCTTAGAACCTTAGAACCTTAGCGCCTCAGTGCCTAACAAAATGGAAACAAAAGACCTACTCAAAAAAGTACGAAAAATAGAAATCAAAACCCGAAGATTGAGCGATCACATCTTTTCGGGCGAATACCATACGTCATTCAAAGGGCGTGGTATGACTTTCTCTGAAGTGCGACAATACCAATATGGCGATGACATCCGTGCGATTGATTGGAATGTGACCGCGCGCTACAACGAACCGTATGTAAAGGTTTTTGAGGAAGAACGCGAACTCACGATGATGCTGATGGTTGATATCAGCGGTTCTGAAAGTTTCGGTACCAAAGGGCAGTTTAAGAAAGATATCGTAACAGAAATTGCTGCAACGATGGCTTTTTCCGCAACGCAAAACAATGATAAAATTGGGTTGATCTTATTTTCAGACCAAATCGAATTGTACATTCCACCGAAAAAAGGGCGCTCGCACGTACTGCGCATCATCCGTGAACTCATAGAATTCAAGCCAAAAAGCCAGAAAACGGATTTGGCACAAGCATTAAAATTCCTTTCGGGCACGCAAAAAAAGAAAGCGATTGTGTTTGTGATTTCCGATTTCATGTCGGCAGACTACGAGCAAACTTTGAAAATCGCTTCCAAAAAGCATGATATTACGGGCATTCGGGTGTATGATATGCGCGAAGAAAAAATGCCAAATATCGGAATGGTCTCCATGCAGGATGCCGAAACCGGGCAGGTGCAGTGGATCAATACGGGTTCTAAATCGGTGCGCTTGAATTATGAAAAATACTACCAAGACAAAATCAATTATTTCAAAGAAACCTTTAGCAAGTCAGGCGCAGGTGTCGTCAATACAAGAGTTGATGAAAGCTATGTAACCAAATTATTAGGTTATTTCAAATCGAGATAAAGTCAAATCCAGAATCCAAAAATGAAAAACAACATTCTTATTCTTTACTTCACGCTGCTGACCTCGGTTGTCTTTGCGCAACAAAAGCAACTCGTGACGAGCATCGATAAAACGAAGAATAAGATCGGCGGCGAATTCAAATTAACTTTAAAAACTACTGTCGACACTACCGCTAAAGTTGCCTTTCCAAACCCTAAGAATTTTGGCGCTTTGGAAGTGATTGAATCCTATAAAATCGATACAGTCAGAAATGGCAGCCGTTATGATTTGATCAAAAAATACGGGCTTACGAAATTCGATAGCGGACAATATGTGATTCCGCGCGTGACGGTGCTGATCAATAGCAAACCCTTTTTTTCCGATAGTCTGCGCGTTGAAGTTGACAATGTAGTCATCGATACGTTGAAACAAAAAATGTATGACATCAAACCGATCGCTGAAGTCACTGCAAGCAAAAGCTGGATTTGGAAATTACTATTGGTATTACTGCTACTTGCGGGCATCGGTGCTTTTGTATACTGGTATCTAAAAATTCGCCAGCAGAAAAAAATAGAGGAAGATTTCTATAAAACCCCAATTGAAAAAGCAACGAGTTTGTTAAATTCACTCGAGAAAAAACAGCTGTGGCAGAAAGGTGAAGTCAAAGCGTATTATAGTGAATTGACCGATATCGCAAGAACATACATTGAAGAAGCAATCGATATTCCGGCTATGGAAAGCACGACTTCTGAACTCATCGAAGGTTTACGCCAAGCGTCACTCAAAAAGAAAATGAAGCTGTCGCAGGAAACCATAGAAAACCTCGAACGCGTATTAAAACAAGCCGATTTGGTCAAATTCGCGAAATCAAAACCGCTCGATTTCGAAATTGCCGATGACAGAAAAAAAATAGAAAGTGCAATCGTTATTCTCGACAAATCAATTCCGGTGATCGTAGAAAACGAAGAAGAATCATTGCTCAACGAAATGCAGCGGCAGGAACAATTGCGCATGCAACTCAAGAAAAAAAGAAGAGCGCGAATCATCACTGCGTCAATGATTGTTATTGGTGTCGTGGTCGCATTGTTGACGTTTTTCATCGTTACTAAAGGCTTCACTTACGTGAAAGATACGTTATTCGGCAACGATTCGAAAGAATTGCTTGAAGGCGAATGGGTATATAGCGAATATGGCAATCCGTCAGTGATCATTGAAACACCGCAAGTACTTAAAAGAACCGATTTGAGTAAAATTCTTCCGAAAGAAAGCATGGCATTGATCAAGGAAATGCAATCGTTTCGTTACGGCGGCTTGATTGATGATTTCCAATTGATGGTTTCTACATTGAAATATAAACAGGAAAGCGAAATTGATCTTTCGAAAGCCATTGAGTCGACCATACAAATGCTCGAATCCCAAGGCGCGCAGAACATGCTGGTGAAGCAGGAGGAATTTGATACGAAGCAAGGTGTGAAAGGCATGAGGGCTTTTGGGACATTTTCAAGAATAAACACTGTCAGTAAAAGCAGCACCAAATATTATTATGAAATTATTCTGTTCAATCAGGAAGGTGGATTGCAGCAGCTTACGATGCAGCATGAAGAAGGCGATCAGTACGCCGAAAAAATTCTCGAACGGATCCTGAATTCAGTGGAACTTAAAAAACTCAGCCAACAATGAAAGAAGTGACTTTTTTAAATCCACAGTTTTTTTGGCTATTTGCGTTGCTTCCACTCGCTATCGGCTGGTATTGGTGGAAGCACAAGCAGCAGGCACCGACGTTGAAAATAAGTTCATTGAAAGGATTCCAAACCAAAGGTTCATTTTTAGCGAAACTGCAGCCGCTGTTATTCGTCATGCGATTGCTTGCTTTGAGTGCTTTGATCGTGGCAATGGCAAGACCCAGAACGGTCGACATCAGCAACAAAACCAAAACAACAAAAGGAATCGACATTGTGATTGCGGTTGATGTTTCTGGAAGTATGCTTGCCAAGGATTTAAAACCGAACCGGATGGAAGCGCTGAAAAGAGTCGCCGCCGATTTCGTTGAAGAGCGTCCGAACGACCGAATCGGTTTGGTTGTTTATGCTGCTGAAGCGTATACCAAAACGCCCGTTACAAGCGATAAAGCAGTGATTCAGGATGCCATCAACAGCATAAGATATGACAATACATTGCAGGATGGAACGGGAATCGGAATGGGTTTGACCACGGCGGTGAATCGTTTGAAAGAAAGCAAGGCGAAAAGTAAGGTCATTATTCTATTGACCGACGGTGTCAACAATGCAGGTTTTATTGAACCTGAAACCGCCTCGGATATTGCAGAACAATACGGTATCAAAGTATATACTATCGGCATCGGAACCAACGGAATGGCAGAATTTCCATATGCGATTGCGCCAAACGGACAGTTTTTATTTCGCATGATGCAGGTGGAAATTGATGAGAAATTAATGCAGAGCATCGCGAGAAAAACCGGCGGAAAATATTTCAGAGCAACGAGTAATTCTAAGCTAGCCCAGATTTATAAAGAAATCAATAAATTAGAAACCACAGAAATCGAAGAATTGAAATTCTACGATTACGATGAAAAATACAGACCGTTCGTTTGGCTTGCGGGCATTTTAGTGTTGATTGAGATAGGATTGCGAAACACGATTTTTAGAAGTTTTATATAATGTACGAATTAGAAGAAAAAAGTTATTTGTATCTGCTCTGCATCATCCCTATTTTGGTGCTGCTTTTCTTGTACGTGCAATTCTGGAAAAGAAAAAAGCAACGCGAATTCGGGGATATTGATCTTGTTAGAAAGTTAAGCCCAGAGCGTTCGGTATTCAAGCCCGCATTAAAATTCACGTTACTGCTCGTCGCTTTGGTTGGATTGATTTTTGGTCTGGTGAATCCGAAAATAGGTACCAAAATGGAAACCGTCAAACGGGAAGGCATCGATATTGTTTTCGCCATGGACGTTTCTAAAAGTATGCTCGCTGAAGACGTTGCTCCAAACCGATTGGAAAAAAGCAAACAGATCGTCTCGCAGATCATCAACCAACTCGGTAACGACCGCATCGGAATCGTGGCCTACGCCGGAAGCGCTTTCCCAGTTTTGCCGATTACTACGGATTACGGGGTTTCGAAAATGTTCTTGCAGAGTATGAATACCTCAATGGTTTCTTCGCAGGGAACCTCACTCGATGAAGCGATAAAACTTTCGTCAACGTATTTTGATAAAAGCAACAAAACCAGCAAATTGGTGATCATGATTTCCGATGGTGAAGACCACTCTGAAGGCGCGTCGGAAGCTGCCGCAGAAGCCAATAAAAACGGCATGAAAATCATTACCATTGGCATCGGAACCGAAAAAGGCGGACCGATCCCGATCAAAGAAAATGGCGTCGTACAAAGTTTCAAGCGCGACAACAATAATGAAGTGGTGATTACGAAATTGAATCCTGAAAGCCTAAAGGAAATCGCCAAAGAAACCAAAGGCGGTTATGTCAACGGAAGCAATACCAAGGAAGTTTTGGCTTACATCAAAAAAGCGCTCGACAATATTCAGAAAACAGAATTTGAAGCTACAGAAATGGCGGATTTTCAATCGCAGTTCCAGTGGTTTTTGGGCATTGCGTTTCTATTGTTGTTTGCCGATATATTCCTGCTTGACCGCAGAACGGGTTGGATTAAGAAGTTGAATTTATTTAACGAAAAAGAATAATGAAGCAACTCCTTTTATATAGTTTATTTTTTCTTTCTTTGGCTGCTAACGCTCAGGAAGCCGACAAGCATTTGCCCAAAGCGAACGACGAATTCGAAGCCAAAAAATATGACGATGCCGAAGCGGAATACCGCATTTCATTGTCGAAAACACGTAAGAATGCCTTAGCGTCCTACAATTTAGGCAATTCGATTTACCGTCAAAACCAAGCTGGGGAAGCCAAATATTCGTATTTGAAAGCCATCGAAAATGCCAAGGATAAAACACAAAAATACCAGGCTTTTCATAATTTGGGGAATGTGTTCATGAAGGAAAAAAATTATACTCAAGCCGTTGAAGCCTACAAAAATGCGTTGCGGAATGATCCGAATGATGAAGAATCGCGGTACAATTTCGCCTTAGCCAAAAAAATGCTCAAAGACAACCCGCCTAAAGACGATAAAAAAGACAAAAAGAAAGATAAAAAAGACGATAAGAAAGAGCAGGACAAAGACAAGAAAGACGACAAAAAGGACGAGAATAAGGACAAAAACAAAGACAACAAAAAAGAAGGCGATAAAGATAAAAAAGACGATAAAGGCAACGACGACAAACCCAAAGAGCCCAAACCAAAACCAGGCGGAATCTCTAAAGAGCGCCTACAAAACCTGCTCGATGCCGTCAACAATGAAGAGAAGAAAGTGCAGGATAAAGTCAATGCCAAAAAAATGAAAGGAAAACCAGTACAAACAGAAAAAGATTGGTAGCGTTAAGATGATAATGAAGAAATTTTTAATACTGTTTTTAATCAGTTTCCACGGACTTTGGGCGCAAGTGCAATTCGAAGCCAAGGTCAGCAAAAACACGCTCGGACTCAACGAAAGGCTGCGCATCGATTTTACGATGAACGCTGACGGTGATAATTTTTCGCCGCCATCATTCGAAGGTTTCAGAATCGTAGCCGGACCTAGCCAGCAGGTAAGCCAGTCTTGGGTCAACGGCCGAAGCTCGTTCAACAAATCGTACTCGTATTTTTTGCTGCCGACTCAAAAAGGAACATTGACCATCAAGCAGGCAGCCGTTGAAATCAATGGACAGATCTATAAAACCAATCCGATAAAAATTACCGTAACAGCCGCTGTGCAACAACCGCGTGACCCGAACGAGGAGCCACAAGTTTCTGCCGATGACGCGATTCATTTGGTCGCGGAAATCTCAAAAGGAAATCCGTATGTGAATGAGCCCATTACGGTAGTGTATAAATTGTATTTCAGTTATAACATTGGTATTACGAATTGGCGTGAACTCAACAAACCCAAGTACAATGACTTCTGGAGCCAAAATATCGACATCAAGCAATTGGTGGCCGAGGAAGGAAAATACAACGGCGAACGATACCGCTGCGTGACGCTTAGAAAAACCGTTTTGTATCCGCAGAAATCGGGCAGACTCGAAATAGAACCTTTATCATTGGATATCGATGTGCAGGTGCCAACCAATCGCAGGGATTTCTTTGGGAGAGTGCAAGTCGTCGATGACAACAAACGCGTATCGGCAGGTAGCAAAACCATTACCGTAAAACCATTACCTGAAGCTGGAAAACCAATCGATTTCTCGGGCGCCGTTGGAAAATTCAATTTTACAGTCACGCCTTCCAAAACCAATTTAAAAAATGGAGAATCACTCGATTTAAAAGTGGTGGCTTCGGGAACGGGAAATTTGAAATTATTCTCGCTTCCAAAACCTGTCGTGCCCAATTCGTTCGAAATGTATGACCCGGTGCATAGCGAACAAGTGCAGACGCCACTTTCGGGCATGAATGGCCGCATATCGGATTCTTATACGATCATTCCACAATTTAAAGGGAAATACCCGATCAAACCAATGTCGCTTACCTATTTTGATCTAAGTACGGCGAAATACAAAACCATCACCTCGCCTGAAATTATGATTACGGTGCTCGACGGACCGACGGCAAATGATGAAGCAGTGGCACAAAACTCCGGTACTGCAAAAATGAACGTCACGGCAGGCGAACAATTCCGGTATGTCAAACTGAAAACGAGCCTAGAGAAAATGCATCAATCGGATTTCTTGGGATCGACGTTGTTTTATGTGCTGTTGTTTTTGCCCTTGGGAATCATTCCAATCATCGTTTTATTGAAAAGGAAAAAAGAAGCGATTGACGGTGATGTTGTCGGCAATAAAATCAAAATGTCGAACCGACTCGCGAAGAAATATTTGTCGGAAGCCAAGAATCAAATCAATAACAAAGAGCCATTTTACATTGCACTTGAAAAAGCGATGCACAATTTCCTGAAAGCGAAACTCAACATTGAAACTTCGGAAATGAGCAAAGATAAAATCCGAGAAATCTTGTTGGTGAGAAAAGCACAGTCGGAAACCGTTCAGGCCTTTATCAATTTGTCTGAAAACTGCGAATTGGCGCGTTATGCACCGACATCAAGTGTAGCCATTCAGCAGGATTACGACAAAGCGGTGACGATTATTTCAGATTTGGAAAAACAGATTTCATAGCAATTGATAATTGATAATTAACAATTGATAATTAAAAGAATATGAAAAAATTAGTTTTTGTATTGCTATTGACCACTCAGTTTTTCTTTGCCCAAAACAGCTTTGAAAAAGGAAATGCGCTATACCAAAAAGGGCAATATGAAGCCGCGATTTCCGCTTATGAAAGTGTGTTGAACGGCAAGAAGCAATCGGCGGAAGTCTATTTTAATCTCGCGAATTGCTATTACAAACTCAATAAAGTAGCGCCTGCGATTTACAATTACGAAAAAGCATTGGTGTTCAGTCCGAATGACAGCGAAATCAAAAACAATCTGAAGTTCGCCCACAAAATGACGATTGACGAAATTAAAGAAGTGCCGAAAGTTGGGTTCGCCAAATTGCTGCGGGATTTCACTGGAACATTCCATTACGATTGCTGGGCTTGGATTGCGGTTGGGTTGTCGGTATTGTTTTTACTATTTTTTGTCGGCTATTATTTCTCGCAAATCACCTTGTATAAACGCATCTTTTTCATCGGAATGTTTGTATTGGTTTTCCTGATTTTGATCAGTGTATTAGCAGCAATTTTCGAAAAAGACCATGATGTAAACGAAAGACCGGCGATTATCTTCGCTGAAGTGGCTGAGGTCAAAGGCGAACCAAAAGCATCGAGTTCCGATGTGTTTGTATTGCATGAAGGCACGAAAGTCTACGTCAAAGAATCTTTAGACAACTGGCGAAAGGTTGAACTCACCGATGGTTCCGAAGGCTGGATCGAAAGCAATGCGATTAAAGAAGTGAAATAATCAAGACGCTTCTTCTTCATTTTCAAATTCAAATCCATTCGATTTAAACACGTCGAACCATTCTGAAATACTCGGATAAATCTTTTTTGAAATGGCCTGAATCGGTATAAACAACGTTGATTTTTCTTTGGTTTCTTTTGAAAGTATCGCGTGGTCTACATTGAGTTTTTGAAATAAATTCAACAGTATACTCAGCACCAGAATCGTCCGGAGCAAGCCTAGCAAGGCACCTAAAATGGAATTCGCCAAACCCAAAAAAGCAAAATTGGCAATCGTCGTAAAAACTTTTGCAAGCATCGAAACGCCAACAATCACAAGAATGAATGTCATTGCAAAAGCCATGACCTGAACGGTTTTCGGATTCCAAGCTCCATGATGTTCGAGCCACGTTTTGGTCAGGTACGAAAACTTGATCGCGATAAATATTCCCAAAAGCACAGAAATCAACGAAGCCAATTCGACAAAAAAGCCGGAGCGAAAACCTTTGACCAAACCGAGAATCAAGAAAACACCGATAAAGCAATCCAAAATATTCATGAGCGCCATTTAAATTCAGCCGCAAATATAAAAGAAAAGCAGTCGCCGGATTCAACTTCAAGTCGTTATCTTTGCTCGCACAAAAATCGCAAAACTCACAACCCACAACCGACAACAAAAATGTCAAGAGACCAACAACTCAAAGAACGCTGGGAACAGCTCGTTAATATACTGTCAAACCAATTCTCACAAGGGGAAGACTTAGATCTCGACGCGATCATTTATCTGATCGGCGTACAGGAACTCGGGAAAGTGCACAACAAATTCAAGAAAGACGAAAAGCTTAACCTGATGCATATCGCCATTTGCCGACTGCTTGAACCTTATGGCTATTACGAATTCGACTATGTCGATCAAGACGGCTGGCCGCATTATCACATCAAGGAAGAACTGCCGCCACTGAAAGCGGGAGAACAATCGGTGCTGATGAAAGAAGCGATCGTGAACTATTTCATTGAAAGGCAAGTCATTGATTAAGCCATATTTCTTTGCGAACTTTGCGACAAACCTTGCGCACTTTGCGGTTAAATCCCTAAATTTGCGCTTCCATTTATTGAACGACCATGATAGATAAGATCAAAGTACATATCGCCGAAGCACAAGCATTCACAACCCAAAACTCTGACGAACTCGAAGCATTCCGCATCCAATACCTCGGAAGCAAAGGTTTGCTGAAAGACTATTTCGCCGAATTCAAAAACGTTCCCAACGAACAGAAAAAGGAATTCGGACAAGTAATCAATTTACTCAAGTCGACCGCCGAAGAAAAAGTAAAATCCATTCAGGAAGCACTTGAAAGCAAAGAGGAAACAAAAGGGTTTTATGGCGACTTAACGCGTCCGAGCGAACCGATCACCATTGGCTCGCGTCATCCGATATCACTAGTCAAAAATCAAATCATCGACATCTTTTCGAACATCGGTTTCAACGTATCCGAAGGTCCGGAAATTGAAGATGACTGGCACAATTTCACCGCATTAAACCTGCCCGAATACCATCCGGCGCGCGACATGCAAGACACGTTTTTCATCCAGACGAATCCCGATATTTTGCTGCGTACGCACACATCATCGGTGCAAGTGCGTTACATGGAAAACAACAAACCACCGATTCGTACGATTTCCCCAGGACGCGTGTTCAGAAATGAAGCCGTTTCGTCACGTTCACATTGTATCTTCCATCAAGTCGAAGGTTTGTATATTGATAAAGACGTTTCGTTTGCCGACTTAAAGCAGACGCTTTTATACTTCACAAAAGAGATGTTTGGTAAATCGAAAATCCGCTTAAGACCGTCGTACTTCCCATTTACGGAACCAAGCGCTGAGGTTGATATCTATTGGGGACTCAAAACAGAAACCGATTACAGAATCACTAAAGGCACTGGCTGGTTAGAAATTATGGGCTGCGGTATGGTGGATCCGAATGTCCTTAAAAATTGCGGCATCAACCCGGATGAATACAACGGATTTGCTTTTGGAATGGGCATCGAAAGAATCGCGATGTTGCTGTATCAAATTGGCGATATCCGAATGTTCTACGAAAACGACGTGCGTTTCTTGGAGCAATTCAAATCGAGTATTTAAAATAGTTTCGTTGTTGCGACGTTAATAATTAGGAGCTATTTCCCGCTATACACTAGATCTTTTGCGCCAAACCCTGGCACAAAAGGATATCGTTTCTATCGGGGCTAAGGCATTCAATGACCAAGAACGAAACTTAGAGTCTTACACACGAGCGTCAGCGAACTGGCGCAGCAATCCCACAATCTTATAATCCAATGAAGAAAGACATCATCATCCCAACCGTAGAAAACGTATTCCTAGCCGCCATGCAAGAATGGAGCGATGATTTTATGGAAAAAGTCTGGTACATTTATTTGATCAACGACAGCGATAACGATCTGCACGACATTATGGTCGTTTCCAAAGCGTTTGGCACAATTGACGGCGAGATGAAAAAGACGTCGTTACTACGACACGCGTTTGTCGAAATTCCCGCAGTTTCTGTAGTTAAAGTCGAAATGGTCGAGAACAGTGTGCTTGCATTAAACAACGAATTCATGGTCACCTTCTTTATCGGCGATACGTTATACGATAAGAAATATATTTTCAAAGCCAACGCCATCAATGAGAACAATGTCGAAGAAGTGCCGATTTTGTTTGAGAATGGCGTGATTGTGCGGTAGAAAACGCGCAACGATAAATCCCACTAGCCAATTGTAATTTGCTCATAGCGATTTTCAGCACGAATAATATCCCTTTTTCCATAGTTGCAATTCTCATTAATCGAGTTTATCCGTAAGCTTTTTAAATACTTTCTTCGCTTCTTTCCCTTCGTATAAAACTGCATAAACCGCATCAATAATAGGCGTTTTCGCTCCGTATTGTTGGTTGAGTTCCCAAGCGCTTTTGGTCGCATAGTATCCTTCGGCAACCATACTCATTTCCATCATCGCACTTTTGACGGTGTAACCTTTACCAATCATATTCCCGAACATGCGGTTTCTCGAAAATACCGAATAACCCGTTACAAGCAAATCACCCAGATAAGCGGAATTGTTGATGTTGCGTTTCATTTTGTGTACTTTCCGTATGAATTTTTTCATTTCACGAATGCCGTTGCTCATCAAAACCGACTGGAAGTTGTCGCCATAACCGATACCATGCGCAATGCCGGCTGCTATTGCATAGATGTTTTTGAGCATCGCAGCGTATTCGGTACCAATGATGTCATCGCTTATTTTCGCCTTGATGTAATTTCCGGACAGGCATTTGGCAACAATCTTTGCTTTTTCAGCGTCGCCGCAAGCAATCGTGAGGTAGGATAAGCGTTCGAGTGCGACTTCTTCCGCATGACACGGACCCGTAATCACTCCGATGTTTTCAAACGGAATATCGTAGGCTTTGTTGAAATGTTCGCCGACAATCAGACTCGTTTCCGGAACAATTCCCTTAATTGCCGAAAAGATGACTTTATCCTGCAGGCTTTCGGTTAGTTTTAAAAGTTCTGTGCTGAGGAACGCCGATGGAATGGCAAAGATGATATAGTCGGCATACGCTACCGCTTCGTTGATGTTGCTCGTGAGCCTGAGTTTTTCGATGTGGAATTCTACCGAGCTCAAATAATTCGGATTGTGATGGTGTTTTTTGAGATGATCGATTGCCTCTTCATTACGCATATACCAAGCGATTTCAGGAAGGTTAACACACAACATTTTGGCTATGGCCGTGGCCCAGCTTCCACCACCGATTACGGCAAATTTTGGATATTCTGTCATTGGTTCTGATCGTTTAGCCCCGATAGCAGCGGAAATCCTTTTGTGACGGTGTTCGGCACAAAAGATTGCAACGTATAGCGGGAATAGCTCCTAAAAACTACGTTGGTTCAAAAGTAAACAAAAAAACATGAAATAGCACAGCATGACTCGCTAACGCTCACTTTGAGCGTGGATAGCAAAAGCTTGCGGAAACAAGTTTTGGTATAATTTTGATATTCAATACAATACTATTAATTTTGTTGCGTTAACTGTTTAGAGTGCAATACTGTTGCATTCCATTACGAGTTAGTTACGTTTTGTTTTAATGTTGAGAAAGGCGTTCAAAAGTTAAACTTTGAACGCCTTTTGAATTTTATAAAGTCAGTGCAATCACTTCCTGTAAAAATTATTGTGATCGATGTATTCCCAAACTTTCGAGGGCAAAAGCGGTTGTATATTTTTTTTCTTTTTGATATTCTCGCGAATGAATGTAGCAGAAATTTCCACAATCGGCGCATCAATGACATGAATCTTCGGATGGTTTTTGAACAGCTGATTCTCAACTTCAGCGGAAATGCGCGGATACACAAAAACATCATGGTTTTCTAATATCACGTCGTAGTTTTTCCATTTGTGGAAGGTCCGCATATTGTCTTCACCCATGATCAATGAAAACGCATGCTGCGGAAATTTGTCCTGCAAATGCGCCAAAGTATTCACGGTATAATTGGGTTGCGCGAGCCTAAATTCGAAGTCGGAAGGCTTGATTTTTGGGTAGTCTTCTGTCGCAAGATGCACCAAATGGAGTCGCTGGTAATCGTCGAGTAAGGTGTCTTTCCTTTTTAAAGGATTATGCGGTGTGACCATCATCCAAACTTGATCGATACCGGAATATTCCGCCATATGGTTTGCGATAATCAAGTGCCCGATGTGGATCGGATTAAACGTTCCGAAATACAATCCGATTTTCATGGATTATCATTTTATAAATGTTTTGACCAATTGATACGCTTCTTCTTTGGCAATATCGAGGTCATAATTTTTGATGATCTTATCGAATTGCGGAGCCGTTGCCAATTCTACGGAAGCTTTTGCAATCCGCATATTAATCTTATCATCGCTCTCGGTAGAGCGTTTTTTGAGCCGGATTTTGAGTTCATCAATACTCGGCGGTTTTACGAAAACAGCTAAGGTTTCTTCAGGGTATTTTGATTTGATGCGCAATCCACCGGCAACATCAATATCAAAAATGACGTTTTTCCCGTGTGACCAAATGCGTTCGATTTCACTTTTGAGTGTGCCGTAGAAATTGTCGCGATACACTTCTTCCCATTCTAGGAAATCATGCGCCTTGATGTGTTTTTTAAAATCTTCCAAAGAAATGAAATAATAATCTTTCCCATGCACTTCTTCGCCACGTGGTTCGCGTGAGGTCGCCGAAATGGAAAACTCTAAATTCAAATCCGCCTGCGCCAGCAAATGCCTGACGATTGTGGTTTTTCCGGAACCCGATGGCGCTGAGAACACTAATAATTTTCCGTTATTCATGGTGTTGTTTTAAGTCGTAAGCCATGGCTGAACTTACAAAACATTTAATACTTGTTCCTTGATTTTCTCGAGTTCATCCTTCATCATCACAACCAGTTTCTGCATCTGCGCATGGTTTGCTTTCGAGCCCATTGTATTGATTTCGCGTCCCATTTCTTGCGTGATGAAACCCAATTTTCGACCGTTGGCTTCTTTGCCTTTGATCGTTTCAATGAAATAGTCGAGATGTGTCGTCAGACGCACTTTCTCTTCTGTGATGTCGAGTTTTTCGAGGTAATAAATTAATTCTTGCTCGAAACGGTTTTCGTCTACATTCACTTTCAATTCGTCAATCGCTGTTTGTAAACGGTCCTTGATGGCCTGCACTCTTTCGACGTCTAAGGAAAGTGCGTCAGTCATATATTGACGGATGTTGCCGATGCGCAATTGAAATTCTTGTTCCAGCGACCTGCCTTCATCTTGACGGAAATTGGCTATGTTCTGCAAAGCTTCGGTAATGACTTTCTGGATTTCCGACCAGTCGTTTTCATCGATTTCGTCGCGTTCG